>JAZRVS010000185.1:0-112555 GCA_045599365.1 Bacteroidales bacterium | reverse complement strand
TGCCATCAAGATACAAATTTGGGTGACGCTCATCGCTAACCTGCTGTTGATGGTCATGCAGAAAGGACTGAAACGCCAATGGAGCTTCTCTGGTCTGGCTACAATGGCGAGAATAACGCTTATGTATTACGTTGACTTCTACAGCCTCTTCAACAATCCTGAGAAAGACTGGGATAATATCCTTGCTGAAGCATCTGAACCCCCTCCAGAACTGACCCTTTTTGACTGAGGGGGGCTTGTCTTTGAACTGGCACACATGGCATTGCTGTGAATCAATGGGTTATAAATTCCTTTTGGGGCATTTTCAGTTTTTATCGGACAGCAATAATTTATTTCATACTTATTCCGAACAAACCAGCCCAATCTTGCAGATTGGGCTGGTAGTTTATAAATATTAGTTTAACTATTAAGGCATAATTATTTCTCAGCAAAAGGATTTTTATAAATCCCCACTACTTGTTTAAATAAGTACCAAAAGAATACTAAATCACCAATATAACGTTTGAACATACGTTTCGGTTCACACCATATGCGATATAACCATTCCAAGGCAAACTTCTGAAAAAATTTGGGTGCTCTCTGTACCGAACCAGCTTCAAATTCTATCGTTGCACCCAACGCCATCCATATCTTTACTTCTGGCATTTCATCCTTCCAACGCATTATCCATTTTTCCTGTTTTGGGGCACCAACACCTACTAACACCACATTTGCGCCACTCTCACGAATCATACGAACAATCTCATGGTTCTCTTCATCCTTCTTCTCAAAGCCAAACGAAGGACTATGCGCACCTGTTACAATTTGAAAACCGCATTTTTCATTGATTCGATTCATTGCCAGCTCTGCTGTTTCTTGTTTTGGTGAGCCAAGAAGAAAGATTCGAGCTCGTGATTCTTCGTCCCCTTTACATTTTTCTGCATGATACTGATAGAAATGTGTAAAAAAAGAACTGCCCGGAATCGGCTCTGGGAACGACCTCTTCAGCACCTTCGAGCACAGCCACAGAATCTTCGAGTCGCACACCACCCACTCAGCTTCCTGATAGCAGCGGTAGAACTCCTCATCCTTCTGCAACTTCACCAGATGATCCAGATTCGGCGTAATCAGCACACCGTTGCTGGAATCCTCTCCTGAAAGATTTCTGTCCAAACCCTCCAGCAGCTGACGTTCCGTAATGCAAAGCGCATCAATATTTAAAATACGTGTTTTTTCCACATGGGAACTCATATTTTGTTATTTTCTATAAATTGTCAATTTCAAAACCTTGCCATAGCACCATGCAACGACATATGCCATAACAAAGCAGATAATTATTCTGACCGACAATGGCAGCATATCGCCCGTTGCCAAAGTGCAAATCGAATACACCAGCGAATGCACCAGATACAACTCATATCCGAAACCACTCGCCCACACAAAAAACTTCCTTATCCAAGCCAGCGGATTCTTCCCTCTAAACAGGGAGATAAGAAGGGGTCTGCTGCTCACCTTATACACCACCAGCAGCAAGCTCAGATAACCCATAAGCGATGGAATGTCATTGTACAATTTCAGCACACCACCAATCCATCCCATAGCACCCGTCAGACCCATGCCAACTACAACACCACCTATCAGCCACCACCATTTGATTTGGTTTATGGTGTAGGGTTTATGGGTTATGGAATATTTTTCTGCCAGCCACATTCCCAGCACAAACTCCCACAGATACTGCAAGAAGCAACTGCCCCAAGGCCGCATATCCTCATACCCCAGCAAACCAACCACCGTAGCCCAACCGATGCTGATGCACAGAGCCAGCGCAACACCCTTCCAAGTTATCCTTCCAGAGCCATAATCACTAACCTCTAACCGAGAAATTACCCCCCCGACTCGTGCAACACGCACTATCAGAGGCCAGCAGATATAGAACTGGATAATCGTCGAGATAAACCAGAACGGATAGCACAGACTCACATCCAGCTCAGCGTCAAACATCTTGTAGAGCAACAGGTGACTCAACCCCTCACGCCATAAAAGACTACCGCTCGTAGCCAGAATCCAAACAACCCATGCCACCACCATGACAGCATACGGCCAGTACACCTTTCCGAACCTCTTCTTCAAGAACTCGCCATACCCCACCGGCTTACGCAAATAGCTCAGATACAATCCAAAACCGCTCACCAGTATAAACACATGCACACCAGCACCACCCAACGCAGCTGCCTTATTCAGCGCCCCCATCAGACTCCCCTGCACCAAGTGCATCAACGCAATAGTAAAGATGGCAAATCCGCGCAGGAAATCCACCACTTCAAGTTTCTTGTTCATAACCTATAACAAGCCTTTATATATGTTTTTTAATTTCTCAATATTCGCATCCAAAGAGAAATCCCTTGTCACCAACTCATAACTCGCCTCCGAGAACTTCCTTCTCAGTTCCGAGTCATTTATCAGCGTACGCAATCTGTCCACCAGAGCATCCACATCACCCGGAGTAATCATAAACGCATTCTCCCCATCATGCAAAACCTCTGGTATGGAAGCGATATTGGTCGAGATATTCGGAATGCCAGCCGCCATAGTCTCCAGAATGGTCATAGGCAATCCCTCGTTGTACGAAGGTAGGCAGTTGATCATACTCTTGCTCATGAACTCTCGCTTCTGTTCACCATCAATCCATCCCACATGTGCAATCCTGTACTCAATGCCCAGATCCTTCACCTTCTGGCGCACCTCGTTCTCTCCCATGTCGCCACACAGGTAGAACTTCACATCAGCAGGAATCTCTTTGTCCAGACGCTTGATAGCCTCAATCAGGTCGAACGTACCCTTACGCACACCCAACCTACCCATAAACAGCACATTCCTTGCCTCCAGACTGTACGGATTCTCAGGGTAAGTATTCACCGCATTATACAGTACCTCCTCACGCGCCTTAGGTTGCTTCTCCTTGATCATCGGCACCAGACGCTTGCTCAGCACAATATTCACGTCAGCCTCAGCCAACGCCTCCTGCACCTTCCGCTTCTGAGCCTCCGAGCAGTTAGCATAGAAATCCTCAAACTCAGCCGCATGATGGTGCATCACCACCTTGATGCCATGCCTGTGATAGAACTCCATCAGGAACTTCTTCCTCCAGAAGCTGCCACGCTCAGCCGTATGCAGATGCGCAATCTTATAGTCGCCCGTCATCATCTGCCACCAAATCTTACCAAACTGCAAGGCAAAGTACACCATCACCACCCACTTATTCGTATCAAAGTGCGTAGGGATGAACTTCACCTCATATTCCCCCCAGTCCTTATAACCGAGGTAATTCTTTGTCACGCTCACCATTCCCCCCTTCGTGTCGAGGGTAGAGCAATGCATAAGTACTTTAGTCATTTATTCAGTTGTTTATAAAACCATAAACCTTTATAGTGCAAACACCTTCCCCCACTCATAATCCTCCGTCCTGAATGTCTGGCTAATCACCCTTGCAAGGCATCTGCAAACATACGACACCACAAGGATAATCACCATCATCAGCGGAATATTCAATGGGAAAAGCCAATTTAATTTATCAGTAAACAGCGAGAACTGTATCAGATACGACTCCAGACACAAACCAACCACAGCCATTATCATCCAATTACCAACGCGAGTCTCATATACTTTCCTCAGCCACTCGGCATTACAGCAATGCCAGAAGTAATACACAAAACCAGCCGGGAACGGTATAGTTACAATCTGCCATGGAGCAACTGCCAGCACCTTCTTGGCAGCGAACTGAATGCCATAGAACACCATCAGACACGCCACCATCAGCACAGGATCCTTCCAAGTAGTCTTCACCTTCATCTCGCCCTTCTTGGTCTTCAACCCAAGCCATGCACCCATCAGCATCATAGCGAAATACGGAATCCAACGGAACAGAGTCGTGATACCATAGATTCCCTTCGAACTGACCTCATACTTGTATGGGAAAAACCAATAAGCCACCAGCGTCACTACAGCCGTCAACGCTATCACCCACGGAATGCGGTCAATGAACCACCTTTGCACGCCATAGAGCAACACATAATAAACCATGATAAACACTACAAACTCACCACCGCCCATCTTCCACCAATCAAGACTCTCAAAGGTCAGTTTGCCCAACAGAGCCGACACCAGCAGACAAGCAAATACCGATGGATAAATTCTGTTCACACGTCTCTTATACCAGTTGTCAAACCGTTTCAAGCTACCCCAAAACAAAGTATAGCCCGAGCAGAATAGAAACAATGCATCACCGATAGCGCCACCAGTTGCCAGTGCCCCATGCTTCGGATACAGCATATCCGCATGACTGTTGATGATAAACAAAACAGCAATGAACTTGATTACGTCAATGCTTATGTCACGTTGTCTGGAGGTCTGAGAATTACCCCCCCCCGATTAGTATTTTATTAGTTTCCATTTATTTACGTTTCTTAATCAACTTAGCAGGATTACCGCCCATGATACTATATGGCTCCACATCTTTCGTAATGATAGCACCCGAAGCAAGGATGCTACCATGCCCAATGCACTTCCCTGGCATAATCATTACGCGAGCACCCAACCACACATCGTCTTCTATGACGATAGGCTGATTGTCCGTCTTGCCCTGAAAACACATAGGCACATCTGGATCAGCAGTAATGTGGTTATTACCCACCATATACACCTCAGGTCCCATCATCACATACTTGCCAATCTTCACCTTCGGGTGCAACGTACAGTTGGCTCCTATACTGCTATAGACACCAATCTCAACTTCGTCCCCCTTCCCGAAGAAAGCCTTACGGTTGATGTTCGACACCTTCGGACCGCAATACTTAAATATCCGCTTGCAGCATGCAATTCTCAGCCAATTTGCGAATTTCCCTATTACGGGAGTATAGCTGTCTGGCAAGTATTGGGCAAAGCCGTAATAGAGAGCAGTAAAAAACACTCGTATAACCTTATTGTTCTGCATAATCATCTAAATTTAAGCAACTATGCAGCAACTAAGTTATACGAGAACAGAGATCTATAATTTACCCCCCGACTGACTATTATCTACATTCTGAAGTCTCGATTTGATAAGCTTCGCAGGGTTACCGCCAATGATAGAATACTCAGGAAAATCCTTAGTCACCACCGAACCCATTGCCACGATAGTACCCTTTGAAATGTGCCTGCCCACAGTAATCAGCGATCGCAAACCAATCCAGCAATCATCTTCTATCACAGTCGGCACTCGTGGATAATACCCTTGGTCATTGATAGGAATGTCAATGCGGTCAAAGCGGTGATTATCCCACAGAATAAGACTATCTCTACCAAACATCACACTCTTGCCAATAATCGTATTGTTAGGAATCCAACTCCTTGCACCCAATGTAGAGAAATCACCCATCTCCACATCCTTACCATTACCAAAGTATGCCTTTCTGTTGATGGTACGTATCTTGCCACACTTCTTAAAGATACGCTTCACCAAAAACACACGAATTGCATTACTAGCATTAGCGATTGGTTTAATCGGACCATACGAATCCGGCAGATACTGTGCAAAGCCGTAATACAAAGCCAAGCACACAAGTCTTTTGATCTTTTTCATTATGCGAGTATTTTTTTCCCACACATTTGTTTTAATAAAATAAATAGCTTTGCATATACAAACAAAGCTATTGGCATTTTTCGAGATTGAAACAAATAGAACACACTTTGTGCTTTTGGCAGGTAGCCAATCTCAAAATCTTTCCTGACCTTCTCCCAAATGCCTCCTTCATTTAGCACTTCTCTAATGATAGATATCTTACCGCTAATAGGAGTATTTACGAGTTTCAAGAAAAATGCTCGGCTACAACCAATAAAGAACCTATCAGCTCTTACTGCTGCTTCAGGATCATCACCCATCTTATCTATCAGCACATCACGCAAATGTGCAAAACGTGAGTGCTTTTCTTTCTTGAAAGTCGTAGTCAATGAAGCTCCGTTAAAGCAATAATAGTAGAAAGCGAAAGGAACAACAGCCATTCTGTTAACATGCCTAAAGAAATCTATCTGAAAAGGAATATCCTCTGAAGCTACATCGCGCTCAGATAGGAACGTCAATTGATTATCTCTTATGATGCTAAGGTTGTATATAGAGTGCCATACAGACATCTCATGCAATCTTTCCTTTTTTATCCCAGGAAGACATGCTATCATGTCCTTAGCATAAGTCCAAGCCTCGCTTTTATCCAGTACACAGATTTTATCAACCTCAATGTGTTTTTCCCATAGACCTGGCTGATTTTCTATGTTCACACCACAAAAAACTGTATCACAATTGGCGTCTTTTGCAATTGCAAATAAAGTCTCATACATCTGAACATCCACATAATCATCACTATCTACGAACGCCACATACTCACCAGTAGCAGCGTCGAGACCTGTATTGCGAGCAAAACCAAGTCCACCATTCTTTTCTTTATGGATGACTTTGATACGATTATCTTTCTTCGCCCATTCATCGCACATCTCAGGCACACGATCTGGGCTCACATCATCCACGAGGATGATCTCTATATCTCGCAAAGTCTGATTCACAAGACTCTCCATGCACCGATCAATATACTTCTCAACCCCATAACATGGAACTATTATTGAAACTTTTGGTTGCATACAAACTTTATATATTATAATCGTTTACCCTCTTCTTTCTTAGATATAAGCATAGCCAATAACATCATAAGAGATACTCCTATTGCACTAGTAAATGCATTATCTGCGAGATTCTGTACAAATATCACAAAAAAAACAAACAAAAAAAGTTTATACGAATTTCCATTCAATTGACAGCCCTCGTTCCATCGTCTTTTCCAAAACAATACATACAAGACAACACCAACAATTCCAAATTGAGCTAACACGGGATAGAATGTATCATGTAAAAAATCGTGGTCAGTTTTATAGTCCACTTCCATTGTTCCCCAAAAACTATCAAAACCATATTTATGATATAACGGAGAATAAAATTGAGCTGCTCCTTCAGTACCGTAAGTAGAAAATCCTGGTCCTAACGGGAAATAGTCTTGCAATACATTTATAGATTTGTAGTAGAACATTGTTCTTGATATACCATCTTCAGATCCTGCATAGAAATAGATACTAAACTTCTCATAGTTAAAATATATAGAAATCAAGGCAATAGCAACTATGAGAAAAATCCATTTAATATTTAAGCGAATTTTCGAACGAAGAAAAAACACTACAAACACAAAAAATATAAATTCTGTTATGAATTTAGCCTTAAATGTAGATAACCCCATACATAAAACTATGGTTGAAAAAATAAGGTCTTTTTTGGTACAACTTGAGAAAAACAGATAACTTACACTTGAGATGATACAACAAGCACAATATGCAGAATCATTTTCATATAACTGATTTACAAACGGAATCTGAACAATACAATACACACAGCAAAGAAAAAAAATCTTTTTAAAATATGCCATTTGTCGATTTGTAAGGACAAAAGGCATTGTTAACGGGACAAAAAAACTTATAAATGGTTTCAAAAATAACAAGAAATCAAAAAAAACTGCTTCCCATCTATTTATTTCAATCAAAAGAGAATAAACCAAGAAAAAAAATAGAAATAGAACAATTCTCACAAATTCTCTACATTTGAAAATATACCTATATCCCAAAATTCCCAATAACAACACAACCAACTCATCCATTATTCCAGTTGGAATAAAAGGACGGAAAATGTAAGTCAAAGATGCTATCGAATATATTATTGGAATTACAACATTTCCACTTTGATTATTTGCTATTGCCTTCATCTTTTTCCGAATCACAAATAATTCTTAAACTTATTTTATACTTCCCTATAGCAGATTATCTTTTAATTCCAATTTTTAATAAAAAATTATCCAAGTGCCACATAAAACGATGTGGCTTTAATCCTAAGAATGACCATATTTTACTTTCTATCACCTGTTCCCACGGCAACCAAGAACCAGCGAAATGATGAATAGAATATGTAGACGATGAGATTTTGAGTTCCCCAGTTTCATAACATTTTGGGCTAAAAAATGTATAATCAAAAATTGGTATAGAATCTTCTAATTCCGCATTTAATGCTTCTCTAATGCTTCTGACCAACTTGATTGAATGACCTGTTGCTTTTAATTGATTTCTCACAATAATCGGAAGAACCGTCATATTAAAAGTACCATCTTGATTCACAAAATTCTTAGAATCATAATAATGCAGACAATCTCCTACCCATTTTGAGTTAGTTTCTACACCAAAAGCTGCAACTTCTAAGTTAGATAACACCATATGATTCTCATAACACATCATAGTATTCATATCAAGGAAATCATCAAATGGTTTTAACACTTCAACATCCATATCTAAATAAATTCCACCATAATTGTACAAAGCATACAATCTAATATAATCAGCGGCAAAGGCATACTTTTTATTATCAAAAGCTTCATCTACCCATTTACTTTTACCTCTTGGAAATCTATCAAAATTCCATAACATAAATTCGTAATCTGGAAGGTGTTTTTTCCATGACTCCATGCATTTTTGAAGTTTAGCAGGAATAGGGACATTACTGAGCCAGCAATAATGAATTATTTTGGGTATCATAAATTATATTTACTAATTTTAATCAACTTTACTATTGGTTGCTAATTTGCATAAATTAATAAGATAATCATCAAAGCAAAATAGGATAAAGGCCTTCTATCACATACAAATCAATAATTTACCAACTTCTTCAACAAACTCTTAAGTTTATATTTAATTCTAACATAAGAAATTCCTAACAATTTCACTTCCCATATAACCATCATACTCTTACATAAAGACCCATAAGAGCGATTATCAAACTTACTGAGTTTACATCTATTTTCTTCAAGTAAATCATTATTATTCTCTACAATATTAAAATTATCACTCTCATATATTGGCTGATGAACATAGTCGTATGTTAACGCATTTGAATTATCCAACAAATGTTGATTATTGCCACAATATTGTCCCGAACCATCAAATCCCTTATTTCGTACAAAAGATATCAATGGCGAAACGACATACTTGTCCCTCATCGCAATATATATACGCATACCAACATCTGTCATTCGTTTTTGTAATTTAACATCTGCGCCTTTTATATAATCTGTATATTCAATAAGAGCTGGAGCAATGAGTCGTTTATACTTGCCATTCTTAATATCTATTGTAGCATTATGAAATAATATTTCATCCAAAAAATCATTTTCTATTTTGTTTTTCTTTTCTCTCCACCATGCCCATCCCCAAGCAGATGCATTAAAATTCTGTAACTGAATTGTCGCCCCCTCACTCCGACTCCAATCAACAGGATAACTATATCCCGTAACACATACAACATCAGGATTATCTTCATATTTTTCAAGACATAAGTTCATATATTCAAGAAAGAGTGGAGAAAAAATGTTATCATCCTCCGATGTAATATATCTATCAACGTTTTTGGGTAAATCATTTATTGCTACTCGCAAATTTCCTCTACCAGAGAAAAAATAATTTTCTGTTCGTCTATATACAATTAAATTTTTAAACCCATTTTGTTTTTCTTTGTCTCGAATATATCTATCAATCAACTTCCATCCTTCCTCATATTCCTCTGAAGGTGGATAGTCAAGAGCTATATAAACATCTGTCTCATCCGCATACTTACAATTTTCAAGTGATTCTAAACATTGTTTAAAATGATCAAACCTATTTAGAGTTGTAATAATTACAGGTGCAAATGTTTTAATTAACATAAATATATAAATTGTAATCGTTTGTTTTTATGATAGGTTCACTATAATACTCCAGTAAATTTAGACAACTTTTTTGCTTAGTTAATGATAAATCCATCAAGATTTTCTTTGTTACGCAATAACTTTAAAAACAGAAATTGGTCTTTGATACTGTAACGACTGATGCGGCCTAACATTATTGTAAAAATAGATGTAGTCTGCCACACCTTTCCTTAGGTCTTGGGGTGTATCATAGACATTTATATGAAAGTCTTCGTATTTGATGCTTCTCCAAAATCTTTCAATATAGATGTCGTCGGTTGCCCTTCCACGTCCGTCCATACTGATTTTCACATTATGGCCCTTTAGGTTTTCGGTAAACACCTTGCTCGTAAACTGGCTACCCTGATCTGTGTTAAAAACCTCGGGGCTTCCATGCCTTTCGATAGCCTGCGACACGATAGAGCTGCACCATTCGGACTCCATCGTGTTTGATATGTCCCAACCGACGATACATCTGCTATACACGTCGATTATCGCAGCAAGGTACATAAAGCCACGCTTCATAGGAAGATAGGTTATGTCCATTTCCCAGACCTTGTTCACGCGGTCTATCCGCATGTTTCGAAGCAGGTACGGATAGGTCTCGTTTCCTGGAGCAGGGATAGGCATTGTTTGCTCACACTTAACTTTTTGTTTCCTGTTTCCAACAACCTCATACGTTCGGTACTGTTGAAGGTCACGACAACTTTTTTTTAGAAAATCATTCGCTATTTGCAACTCGCCTATTTTCTTATATAGCGCGTTTACTTCATCCTCATGGGATTTCTCCGGGGGCTTCATTGAAAACACTTGCGGGGCTTTTACCAAAAACTCTTTCTTCCATTGAGATATTTGGTTGGGAGTCAATTGATACTTCGTCGCCAATTCCGACAACATTGACTGTTCTTTGAGAACTTCGATAGCTACCTTGGCCTTAAACTCTGAACTAAATTTCCTTTTACTTTTCATACAGCTAATTTATTATTTTTTTATCTTTATTAGCTGTCTAAATTTCCTAGATAATTATAGTCCTTTGTTGGTGTATATATCTGTTCCATATTATCACTTTTTAAATTTCAAAAACAACGGCATAACTATCTTTTTTACCTCTTCATATTCCTTGTTCTTCGTCACCTTGCACAATACGAAAAAGGTTACTACACCTACCACAATCTGTATCGGCAGTATCGCCCAATTCGACAATGGAAGATACTTCAACAACCATACAATCAATGCCATCGTCAAAGCAATAAAAAATGAAGGTGCAATATCTTTCAGTTGTTTCCAAGAAGTATAGCCCAACAATTTACCTGGGAAATATGAATTGAGCAAATAATTAATGAAACTCGTAACAATTGAAATATATAACATTGGAAATATTCCCACAAATGCGCCAACCAACAATGGGGCAAGCCCGACAATTTTCTTGACAATTTCAAGGAACAAGAACAGATCGCTCCTTCCCTGCACCTGCAACATATTCAAGTTGATGGCATGAAGAGGATATAACGATCCGACAAAGCAAATCAACGGCAAATATGTTGCCGCCTCATGCCATTTTTCTCCAATCAGGCAATATAATAATGGTTCAGAAACTGCACCCAAAGCGAACATACAAGTAAATGTGATGAACATTGTAAGTTTGATGATTCTCCTATATGCCTCAATCATACGCTCTTTTTCGTCCTGAATAGTGCTCAATACCGGATATGTCACTCGCTGGATAACACTTGTCAAGTTCGAAGAGAAAAGTTGCGAGAACTGCTTTGCCCTTGTATATTGTCCTAAAGTTGCGGGACTATAAAACTTACCTACAACTACTTGATACAATTGCTGCCAAGTGCTGTCCAGAATTCCCGACACCATCATCTTCCAGCCAAAGCCGAATAGTTCATTAAAAGATTCTTTGCAGAACCGTAACCTTGGCACCCACTTGTTGTAGAACCACAGCAGGATTGTCTTCAACAATTGCGATGCTATACCCTGGCACACCAACGACCATACACCACATCCTACCAACGCCATCCCAATACCTATCACGCCACTAGAGATTGCCGAGATGAGCGAGATTTTGGTCTGTGTCTTGAAATCTATTCTCTTTGTTAGACGTGTCTGTTGCACTATGGCAAGGGCTCCTATTATCATCGTGATGGACGACACCCTTGTCAACGCCACTAGTTCCTGCTTGCCGAAGAAATTGGCGATGAGCGGAGAACAGAGGAAGATGACGGCATATAGCACAAGACTGAGACCGAGGTTGACGATGAAAGCGGTATTGTAGTCATCGTCCGTGCAGTCGTTCTTGCGGATAAGAGCCGTACTGAAACCACCATTGATGATGGCTGTACAGACTGCCGTAAAGATAGCGATGATACCTATCAGCCCGTAATCGTCCGGACTCAGCAGTCGAGCCAGCACAATGCCGACCACAAACGACACCGCATACTGGGCGACATTATCCACCGCTGACCAACCTACACCTTTTACTGTTTTATTTTTTAGAGATTCTTGGGACATTACTTTCTCGATACTTATTACTGTTTCTTCCTATTCAATCCATCAAATTACCTGAACAAAATCTTCCATCCGATAAATGTACTGTTTTTGAATATCTGTGGAAGGGAAATGGAAAACCATTGTACCAATTTTATCATGATAATTCTGGCAAGCACGAGTAGTACTCCCTTTATCCACACATAAATAGGTCTCATACAAATACGGTTTCAATTCTTCATCCACCTCAATATCATTAAAAACACGCGCAGAGTTCGAATAAACCGCGAATGCGCTAATGGGGTTTACTTGGCAAATCGTCTTCTTGAACTGTTCATCAAAAAAAGAGCTATCCCCTACAGCAAGTGATACAAGCATACCGATATAATCCTTACCAGATGAATATTGAATATATTTTTGCACACCTCCCCCACAACGCCTAGGATTAACCTCGAGAATAACAAAATCGCCTTCGGAAGTGAAAAAAGATTCTACATTGACCTCACCGAACTTGAAATTTGTTGCAAGCAATACTTTAAGAATATCATTTTCTGCCTTCTGTCGCATTTGGGGAAGAATTGGCATTGGCCAAGAACCTCCGGATGGGACTTCAGGGCAATATCTGGAATGAATATCAATCATATTCCCAGACCAGATCATTTTGTCTCCATTAATAAAAGGATTGAACTCATATACTACTCTTTCCAGAATCTCGAAGTATTGCTCTGCGCAAACCACATCGTTGTAGGAAAGACCTCGGCAATATATAAAATGTTCCGCCAAACTATTATGGTCAAAAGAATTGAAAACTTTCACTCCTCTGCTCGATGACATTTGCCCTGGTTTGACAATTATTGGAAACGTCATTCCCCGAACCTTCTCAATAAACGAATTCAACTCAGAAGCATATACAAATTCAGGATGGGCAAGACCCAGTTCCTTTTGCAGTTCCCGGAATTCCTGTTTATTCATCATACGTTCCATTCCCTTTGGATCGTTACCGGGCAGTAACAAAGCTTTCGCTACATAGGCTGCTGTTAGAGCAGACTGGTCACCTCCACCTATCACACCGTCAACCTTCTCTCTTTCTGCGATAGCAATACACCCATTCCTATCAGAATATGGCATATCATAATATGCGTCAGCATCACGAGCCATCTCCTTTGATTTATCTGTACCGCATACTACACAGCGGTATCCGAACTCCCGAGCACGTTTAAACCAAGGAAGCATATCATTTGATGCCTCAACGAACATTATTGTTGTATTATGCTTCATCTTGGAATAATCAAAAATCAACTCGTGAACAAATCATATCTTTTCCTTCTATATCAATCACGTGATACGTATCATATACATACTTCGCAAATTCAGGGATGGATTCTCTGTCTGGCAGGTACACTATCAATTCGATTGCCCGTTGCCTGATATCTCCAGTGCTTGGAATAGTATCTTCTGGATATATCCTTTGATCAATCGATAGAATCCGTTCGTCTTTCGAAAATGCTTCTATTCCCAAAACTTCACTAACAACCCCTGGACGAACCGCCACTGCAAAAATCAAACAAATTGCCCCACCCATTTGATATGCGTTCTTCAAGGGGCCGAATGCATATTTCGTATCGCCAGTCAAGGCATAATGGACAAAAGTCGAGGGCAAATCAAGACCCGTGCTTTTACGCAGGACCAGATCAAAATCACTTCCCGGCAAACGCAATCCCGGATCATACATGTAGATATGCCCTCCCTTATAAAATCCCTGAAGGAAAACGGCGCCGAACTTTATGCCCAAGTTAGATATCATCGCCTCAACAAGGGGGCTGCATTTCTCTACATATTCACTGGCATACCTCGATGGCAGTACCGCCACCATCTGTTGTCTGTCAAGATTATCCTCTTTCCTTCCCAAATTCCTGTCTCCACACTTTACGAGATATGGGATGCAGTCAACCACAACGTATGCCAGAGCCATATCCTGATATTCATCCCCGAGATACCTTTCTATAATATATCCATTTCTGCTGCACTCTCTCCTTGCAATATCGACAGCAGTACGCACCTCATCCCTGATATTGCAGACTGACTGACCACGAGAGCCTCTGCTCTCCAATGGTTTCACCAAGACGGGATATTCCACTCTATCATTATTGACATCCTCCATCGTATATTCAGGAACAACCTCCACTCCATTCTTTATGCAAAAATCCTTGAATAGTCGCTTGTTTGTCATTATTTCAAATTGCTCCAAGGTTCCGTAGCACGGAAGATTGAGTCTGCTGCATATCTTGCAATACGGCAGTTGTGCAGGATCTATCGAATATGTAAGGACACCATCCACGTGCGCTTCCATACATTTCTTCACAATGGAATCGACATCGGTTATGTCTATATTCCAATACTCATCTGCTATCTTTTTGGCTGGGGACACCGAGGGGTCAAGATTGTCCGTAACAATCACATATACGCCCATTCCCTTTGCCGCACTGACTAACTTTCTATGTACGTCAGCCCCTGCCAAAACCAACAGCTTCTTCCCTGAAAAATCTTTCTTCATTCTCTAATGCATTGTTTACTTCTTATCCACCGCCGACTGGCCTATGGCTTTTGCGGTTTTATTTTTGGGGTTTCGTGGGGGCAATACACTACAATTCTATCGTTGCTCTTCTCGGTTCAAAGCAGCAGCAAGGACGTAAGGCAACAATGCGGACTCCGCTTGCACGCTGAGGGCCAACCTTGGCAAAAGTGGCAAGGACGGAAGTCTTTCCGCCAAGACCTAAAGCCCCAGTATTTGATTCGTTTACTCTATCGGTGATAGTCTTCTCAAAGTCACTCTGAACACCAAAATCACCTTTTGCCATGGCTTCCATCATGAGGCTGGTGGCTTCGAACTGTGAACGACCAATGCCAATTGCCAATGTGCAAGGTGAGCATCCCAACTGGCTTACAGCTGGTGTAGCACGATTGACAATCTCATCTATGACTACATGTACGCTATGCTTATGGAATACGCGTTGGGTTATGCCACGGATAGCTGGACCGCCCCCAAGCATCAGTACGGTCAAACGAAGGGTGTCCTCCTCATCCACTTCCTTAATCAGGAAAGGTGAAGGAAGCAAAGCGCCACTATCTTCGTTCAGTCCTCCACTCTGGTCAATGCGTTCATAGTCATTTCCCTTGATGGCCATTGGACGACCAGGGAGCATACGCAATCCTTGACGGATGCCCTCTTTGATATCTGCCATCATCTGACCGGTGATTGTACGATTCTTCCCCACCTCAATGAACACGTGAGGTATTCCTGTATCATCGCAAAGAGGACCACAGTTCTTTTCTGCAACAAGGGCATTATCCAGAACCTGCTTCATCACCCAGCAGGAAGCTTCGTTACTCTCACTTGAAATAGCTCTACGATATGCCTCTTTCTGATCCTCACGGAAGGTCGAGCCTGCTCTTACGAGACAGTCTGCGACCTTATTGATGATAGATGATTGTTGATTGTTGATATTATTATTTTCCATTTTGATTTTCTTTTAATAAAGGAGATTTTAAACCAGATAACATCTTTGCAATTACCACTGTCTTTTCATCAATCAGATCTATGTCGGATTGTGAGAGATAACCAAGAGTTTGAGCTATCTCAAGTTGAGATTGCACTTCCATTAGAGAGCCGAATGACATTTCTATGAAATGTGCCTCTTCTTTTCTGGAACTTCTTGAAGAACCTTCTGCAATATTTGATGTTACAGAAAATGAAGCACGTCTTACTTGATCAGCCAATGCATACCTCTCAACAGGAGGAAATTTCTCAATCAAGGAATAAACATCCTTAATCCATTCCTTTGCCTTGTGGTAAACATTCAACTTACGATACGCAAATATGTTTGATTTATCATCCATAATTTCATTCAACTATAATCATTCAACATTCAACTAGCGGTCATAGATGCTCTTACCCTGAGCAGCTGCTATGATGGCTTGATAGTTCTCTACCTTGATTGAATGAAGTGCCTCCATACCCAGTTCTGGATAGCATACCACTTTGATGTCAGAAGTCTGACTACCTAAAAGAGCCGTTACGGGAGGGATGATTGCAAAGACTGCATTGTTCTCTGCCAATGCCTTCACAGTCTCCGGCTTGATGGCACCTTTGCCAAGGTGCATCTTGATGCCATGGAGTGAAAGCGGTTCAAAGCTGGATTCAATCTCCAGCTTATTGCTTGACGTAGGTCCCACACCGGCAGGACTCACAGCAGTATGGAAGATGACCTGACCTTGCAGATCCACATTGATGTCAGCCAACGTGCCATCCTCGGCATGCTTCACAATCTTGGGGAGGACAGCATCACGACCGGTATAGATATAGCCAGATATGGAGACCACGTCACCAACTTTCAGTTTGGCAATGTCTTCCTCCCGGAATGGGGTTGTTAATTCTATCATATTGTTGAAAGTTTTGTCCTATTATTAAGCGTATATACTAAATGAGATACAAATAATGTCATGAACACCACAAATATTGGCATAAGATATAGAGCTGGCATATTCTCAGACAAGCCGACTTTTGCATATACGAATTCCAACCCATGCCATACGGCAGGATGAATAATGTAAACGAACATTGAATAACGTTTTCCAATTTCTTGAATCGCACCCTTATGCAAAGTAGGATTATTGACAGCATAAAGGAACAAACAGAATACTTGTGGTATTGTAACAATATTCACGCCGAAATCACGCCCCATAAGGAAACGTTCAACCCAACATAGCATAGTACTCACCAAAACTATTATTAGCAGAATCCTATTATCAAACCTGAGGTTGTCTTGATGATGATGAATCCAATGACCTAACATGAAGTATGCAAATCCTTCCACAAGCCAGTTACGGTAGATCATATTCGGAACACCCATTCCTGCAAGGTGCATTCCTTGCGCCATCACAATATATACAATGAACATAGCACCTGCCAACCAATAGGCTTGCTTAAGCCACCCCAAACGTATCAATACGCCATAGAATATGTAAGTATAGAGTAATGCAAAAAGGAACCAATATTGACCTGCAACTCCAGCCCAAGCAGGGGCATTGAAGACTAACCACGAAAAGATTCCCATTTTTGAAATTGACCAGTCGATATCTTTCCCAAGTAAGCATAGCAAAATTGTAAATACCGTATAGAATATACAAGCATTGATTGTTATTTTTGTTATGTGTTTTACTTTCTTATTGATTTTCAATAAATTACCCCCCCCATTTAGGGTAACTTCAGGTTTGAAGCAGAAATAGCCAGAAACCATGAAAAACAGAGGGACACAAAACCTACTGATAGCTTGTACTGCAGTTCCTAACAGACCCGGAAACTCACAATGCATTAGCACTACAAATATACAGGCAATACCCTTGACAAAGTCCAAGCAATAATTGTATTGTTTTGACATCATTTCCCTTATAATGCCAACAAGTCAATGAGTGTATTGACGTTGAATGTTGGTTGATTTATTAATTCTATTGCTTTGTTGCAATTCTCTGCTGTGAGGCCACTATCCATGGCGAGAGTGTTAAACTTCTGGATAAGTTCTTCATCTGACAAAGGATTCTCGGGCTCGCCCTTAGGATAATCCACACGATGAGAAAGAGTCATGCCGTCCTTCATCTTTATATTAAGGATAGAAGCACGTTTCACAGGTACTAATGCCGAAAGTTCTTCGTTCTCTACTACATTAACCTTCCTTGTAAGTGATAGTATCTCCTCATCTGCTACGTTTGCTTCATTAAAGTCTTCCATACCAGCAGAGCCCTTTACTAAAGCGAGAGCAACAACAAATGGCATACTCATTTTGGCTGAACTAATGCCAAGAATGTCAGTATGGTCGTGACCCACTACAGCAAGTTTATAGGTTTCGACTGTGATGGAGTCAACGAGTCCACATGTCAACGAGTCAATAAGTTGAGGTCGAAGAGTAAGGGCGGCTTCAATGGCAGGATGGGTATGACGACATGCGGCATAGGTTTTCATATAGATTTGTGTGATTGCCAAAGGTGCATCCTTTTCAAAATCCGTTATGAATTCCGTATGTGGATCATCCGTCATCACCTTCAGGAAACCTCTCTTTCCACCAATAGCATCTATTGGAGCCTTAAATCGAGCTTTACCAAGATAAGCAGCAGCTACTGCATCCATAGCTGCACGCCCCACATTTAGTGGTTTCAAGTCTGCATTGTCTTCCTGCATCTCCAACACTCCAGCTGCACTTGTCACTGCAGCTGAAAGTGTTGATTTCATCTGGTTAAAGTCGAGACCAAGAGCAGCCGCAATTCCCATAGCTGCACCTACCGTGCCGCATGTGCCTGTAGCATGATAGCCACGAAGTTTATTTCCAGGTTGCACAGCACAAGCAAGTCGTATAGTGGCTTCATAACCGATGATAGCACCATAGAGCAAATCTTCAGAAGAAAGATGTTCATGCTCTGCCACAGGGAGTAGTGCCGAGAAAACGGTTGCACCAACATGGAGTGCACCTCTTCTATGACCATCATCCAATTCTATCACATGAGCGCTCATACCATTCATGAGAGCCGCTGTCTGCATAGAGCATTTGCGACTAAGACCAAAGACTGTTGCGTCACCAATCTCCCCCAATGCATCCACATAGGCAGTTTCCTTCTCACAGAATGCTTTTGCTCCAGAAAGAGTCACACTCAGGTAGTCAATCAATGCTCTGCGAGCTTGATGCCATACTTCTAGGGGGATGTCTTCCTTACGGATAGAGTGGATACTGCTTAAAAAATTGACTGTCATAATATAAAATATAATAGTAGTGAAGCTACTCTTTGTGGCAAAACTCAATAGCTGTGAATAATAGTACCCTATCAATCATTTATCATGGACTCAAACTCCTTACGCAACCCACGATGAAGCGTTGACTGTTGACAGATAAAATCACCCCAGTTGCCCTCTACAAGAACCCAACCACTAGGTGTGAGTGCAAAATCAAAACCTACATACTTGTGATAAATAGGGAGTGATTCGTGTACCTCTTTTGCAAATGCAAGGAGTTCGCTCCACTTCGGGACTTGCCATCCTTTTATGATTTTACCATTATCCGGATTCTTAACAAAGACATTTCCAGCCTCGTCCATACCATCAGTTGTAAAAACACCGATTTTCGCATCGACAGAAACCGCTATACCACCACTGCCTGCATTATCTACAACACTGCCTTTTCGTCCCATTCTAAAGAAAGGATATAGTATTTGAATACCATCTCTTGTTCTGAACGAAGGTATTCTGATTGTATTTACTGATGTTGGATTCCATTCTTCCATACGGGAATCTTGAGTAATGAGTTCTTCTACTATCCATTCGCTTGTTATTGAAAGTAATACTCCAAACAATCGGGCTACATTACCATCATAATCATCAATATTATAGATAGCGGTATTCTTGCCATAACGTCCTTGAATGGGTTTTGCGATAAAACGTGGATGTTTGCTTACAAAGATTTCAAAGTCCTTTATGTCTGAATCTTTTGTTATAGAATATGCCTCCCTCTTAAAATACTTTCCAGCAATTTGATAAAACTTATATTTATCTTTCAGTTCCACAAATGCTATTTTCATCTTATCACCAAGTTGCTTTATAACCAACTGATCTTTTAGTGATTTGGGGAGGTATGTTTCGCGTATCTTGGAATCCTTGTGACGGAAATCGTGTATGAAATACTCCTCTGGGTTCACACCATACTTGAAGTTACATTTTAGGGTATCCAAAAGTAATTCACTCATTAATGATTCATTTTGCAAATCACCTTTCTCAAGAAAATCTCTGCTTGATTCATTGAACATCTCCACAAAGTTTTCCCCCCCCCAGCAGTTGATCTTCTTATACCTATTGGTTCTTATCAAAAAAGAGCAATAGGAATCCAAGTGATTACTGACCCAATAATTTGTCATGGATCTTTTCCACCCCATTATCCTAATCAAGAGTTTCTTAATCATGGTAGTTTTATTAATTTATTACTTATTTCTTCTAACTGATTATTTTCGTAAGCCACTATGTTATCCACAGCACCCTTCATCATCGAATGGAAGGTCTCAAAAGAGAGTCCAGCAATATGAGGAGTGAGGATAACATTATCAAGCGTGTAAAGAGGATCATCCTTTAGCATTGGTTCTTCATAATGCACATCCAAACCAGCTGAGGCAAGTTTGCCAGATTTGAGAGCTTCGAGCAATGCTACTTCATTGATGAGTTTACCACGAGCGGTATTTATAACAATTGAACCATCTTTCATTTTGCTAATGGTTGAAGCATTCAGCATTTCAACATTATCCCCAGTGAGTGGACAATGGAAAGACAGAATGTCGGCTTCCGCAAGGAGTTGATTGTTGATTGTTGATTGTTGAAGGAATGGGTAGAATGTGAGGCTCAACTCTTCCTCTATTTCTTTAGGCTGCTGGAAGATGTCAGTATAAATAACTCTTGCGCCAAAGCAATTAAGATATTTGGCGACCTGGCGACCTATAGCACCCATACCCACAAGAGCAACAGTTTTACCATAGAGTTCGTGACAGGAAGTACCTGTTTCCTGTTTCTTCCATACACCATTACGAACCTGCTTGTCAATAGCAGGTATTCGCTTAAGGCATGTAAGCATAAGCGTGAGCGTATGTTCTGCCACGCTTCTAGCATTGACTCCAGCATTCACATATACTGGGATGTTGCGAGATTTGATTTCCTCCTTGTCAAGCATCTCTGTGCCTACACCGGTGCGCTGAATCATCTTCAGGTTCTTGGCACTATCCAACACCTCTTTGTTAATCTTCAGGCGGCCACTCACCAATAAATAATCAGCATCAGCCGCTTCTTTGACAAGTTGCTCTTGTGTAGGTTCGTCTAATGTCTTGATAGTATAGCCCTCGGGAACTACTGATTTCAGTATTTCCCAAGGACGTCCTGTATAACGATATGTATGAAGTATTTTGGGCATTTTTATTTTACTCCAAATAAATCAATATAACTAGCATCGTTCTCAATGACACCATAAGCTTCGGCACGCATCAAAATACGCTGAGCCCAATTCTTGTGTGGTCCAATTTCATTCATGCCCTTGCTGCCCTTTATCACACCACCTGATGTGTGCATAATCTGATATGCGTCATCGTATTCATCTTTCGTGACAGCCAACATTCCGTTAATGTAGTTAAGGTGTGTCGGATGGATGCAGGTCTTGCCCATGAAGCCATTTGCCTGATCAAGCACAAGTTCGCGCATCAGTCCATCAACAGCATCGTTGACTACGGCTTTACGTTTCAGAAGGGTTTGCTGAAGATCAACCTTAGGCAGTTCTTCCATATTCTTCATGCTCTTGTTAGCCTTGAAATATTCCCATACTGGCCCACTGACTGTATAGTCATTGTTTCTGGTGAACACATTGAGGATATCCATCAGGCAGTTACTTACGGTCATTATGTCATAAATAGTATAGTTGATACCTCTACGGACACCAAAACAGCTACTGAAGTCGGTTCCACCGACACGTACATTTAGAATGAGTTTCTTGTGGCAGTCACAAACATTCTTTATGGCCATAAGTTCAAGCAGACGCGTCTCTTTGTATGCAACACGAGAGTCTTCGATGATTGGCATGCCATATATTATCTCACCGAACTTTGCATTCAACTCAACCAAGTGCTCCATATAAGGAGCTGCCGTGATGCTGTTGAACTTGGGAAAATTGAAACCGCACAGAAACTTGATGTGACGAGGCTTGAGCATGGACGCAAAGTGTTTGAATTGCTCAACCGAACGCACACGGAAAAAAATAAGAGGAATATCCTCATACTTCAATGTGCCGTTATCTACAGCATCAGCCAAGGTGTCGAGCACATGGATACTATTGAGTTCGGCAGCAGGAACGTCTTCCAACTTACAAGCATCCTCAAAGCACATAACCATAGAGGTCAGTCCAGGATACTTCCTGTCAATTACTGCCTGTGCAAAATCTTTTGTTCCAGGCATATACATTGTTGCTCCAAGACAATATTGTAGCAATTCGCGATCTGTGTATTTGTTAAAGTCAACTGGTGCCTTAACAAACTTGTAACTGGGGTTATATTGATGATGTATCATATTAATTGTTAATCATAAATGGAACGATTTAAGAGAGGAGCACCTGCCTCGTCTATAATTTCAACACTCTCAATTGCTTTCTTTTCCTTAGTCTTTAATTCATCATAACTATTTGCAGACAACACAAATGCTGCAACTCTATTGGAACTTCTCATATCACCATCAACTTCAGTTCCTTTGTTTTTCATAACAAAGACTTCTGTCGCTACGCCAAGTTCTTTGAGTTCATTAAGTCCTTCTATGTGGTCAAAAACCCCAGGACGCATATATAGCAGATTCGTCGAGTAACACTTGTCAAGAGACTTTCCATTGAAAACGATATCATTACCCATAAAAGAGTCAATAGCAGCTTCAACGACATCAAATCCAGCAAGTTCCTTAATTACATAGTAACTTAATCCGCCTCCTATCCGAGGTGCGAACTCAAGGACTTGAATCCCTTTGTCTGTAACAATTGCCTGATAAAAGAAAGGAGTATTGTGCAGTCCAAATGATGTTGCAATCTTTTCAGCAATCTCTTGCGCCTGCCTGTTCAATTGTTCATTGAGAGGAGCAGGGAGAATGGAGCCTGTAGAATTAAGAACCATCTGGTTGCACTTCCCTTTTATCTTCTTTTTCTGTCTAGTCAGGACAACTTTAACGCCATCATTAGTGGAGACACAATCAACTTGAATCTCTTCGCCTTGGTTGAATCCTTCGATAATCGCCATGTGCGTTCTGCTAAGTTCAAGAGCCTCCTTAACTCTGAGTTTAGTTTCTTCTTCAGAATCCACCCTACGAACACCCTTGGAACTGTTACAATCAACTGGCTTCACAACCGCAGGATATAAGACCTTGTTCCAATCAATATTATCAATGGAATCTGACAATGTGTATGAAGAAGTCGGAATACCATTATCAGTCATTATCTTCTTCATCAAGCCCTTGTCAGTTACATCTAATGATGTTTTATAACTATACGGATGTGGCAAGCCTAATTTCTCAGCAACATAGCAACATACGCTATTAGCCTGGTCAATACATGTGCTGATTACTAAAGAAGCATTCTTATGGCCAGCAATATCAAGTACTTTTTCTTGGTCTAGAGTACTTGCCTGTATGTGCTCATCTGCCACCCTCTTGGCTGGGGGATTATCCAAGTAATCTACAAGTACCACATAATACCCTCTTTGTTTTAGTTTTTGAGTAAGGATAACATGTGGACTTGTTCCGCCAAGAACGACAGCAACAGGTTTGCTTTCCATGTTACTTTAATTTTGGAGACACAACTGCATCAGGATAATACTCGTCCAGCACTCTCTTTACCAGCAGAATCTGCTTTGCCCTCTGCTTTGCCTCCTTCTCAGTGGTATCATAACTGTGATTAGCAGCAACAGATCCACCGGTCTTCAGATAGACAGGAGCAGCTACACGTACAAACTCCGGAACCTCGTAGTGACGGATAAAACCACCACTGGATTTAGGATTCTCGGTATGCAGATCGATAGGCACGTCAATAGCGGCACGCATTGCGGCAAGCATCTGAATCTGGATGTCGCGAATAGGGTTGATGCTGTTGGCACCCAATGACTCAAGCACATGGGCGGAACACGGATTTCCGTGACCTGAATGAGCAGAAATCTTGAAGTGGCAGTCTGCCGGTATGAAGCCGGACTTGCGCGCTTCATTAAGAGCATAAAGCAAACCCTCATCATAAATAAGGAATCCACGAACACCGAGGCGAGCTCCACGTCTGATTTCTTCAAATCCACGAACTATCTGTTCCTGACCACGAAGACGATAACCCATACGCTGGCCTTCTTCGGTCTTTACTGATGCAGAAGTATCGGTTGTAGCACGAGGGCCACAAGCAAGTACCAACTGTACGTGATACTTCTCTGCCAATGCCACCATCTGCTTGATTTCTTCATCGGTAAGGAACATGATACCCTTTGTTTGTGTTACGCGATGAATCTGGATGCCATACTCATCAAGTTGTTCCAAGAGTGCCTTCATAGGGCCAGGACCCTGAATTCCAGGAACCTCGAAGCGGTACTGACCACCATCAGGGAAACGCTTCTCTGAAGTAGGAAGTGAATAAAGATCTCCTTCTGGCATTCCAATGCTCTTGAGGAAATCTCTTGTTTCTTGCATGTTCTTGTTCATTTTATTCAGTTTTATTTATTCACATTTTACTTAAGTATCAAATTCAGTATCCGCTCTATGTCTTCCTGTGAAAGCTCATGATGCATAGGCAAGCAGATAACGCTATCCGCCATCTTGTGAGCATTCGGGAGATTCTCAGGTTTTGCTGAATCTAATCCTCTGTAGGTCGAGAACTCTGAGGTGAGTGGGTTATTGAGCACATTCATTTTATTTTTTACTATCTTAATATCAGTCGGTTCTCGTAGGATATTCCCAACAAGGCTATCTTCTTTCTTGAAACGGATGTAGATAAAAATCCATTCTCGCCAGAAGGTACCCAACAGAAGGGCTTATCAGACATGGGAAGAGCATTGATGAGAGGAGCTTTTGACTTTAGCCATGCCTTCAGCCAACTCAACTTTCTCTGCAGGACCACGATTTCCTTGTCGTATGCAGGGTGAATCTCAAGAAAGGTGATTTCATCGTTATAGGATATAGCATAATCCCATCTGTTTTCCTTTGGATAGATTCCCTTTACACACGAGTCTATGTCAAGACTACCGTTAATAAGAAGGGTTTTGGAAGAAACAATCTTGGAACGGTCGGAACCCTTTACTGCCTTTAATCCGCTACAATATCCAGCCTTCACTTCAGGTGTGTTTTCTACTGCTTCTTGAAATGCAGATTTCTTGTTATTCGCCATATTTAGCTATATATTTTGAAACAACATCATTTGCTAATGTAGAAAACTGTGTCAATCCACCCCATTCGGTAATATCAACATTGTCGCTCATAACATCAAGTGATGAGATATCGGTAGATACGACTTTGTCTTCCTTTCGTGAAAAGTAATATGTTTTGACATTCTTTTCGTAGATATCAGTTAATATCTCCTTGGTATTGCTATGTGGTGAAAGACGGAAAAGTTCAGAAAGAGCATCAAGGCGCTTTGAGGCCAGTATTCCTCTGAGGGCACTCAGTACCCAGGCAAACTCGAGAAGAACTGGTGAATGCGTACTGACAATTACCTTGTAGCCATTGTGAATAAGTTCTATAATCTCAAGAATGATAGTCTGAATAGCGAGTGGGTGTAAGCCCATTTCCGGTTCCTCTATGATGACATATTCATATTGCCGTGGGTTGATAACATTTTGAACAGGTCCGGAGAGACAATAGAATGCCATAAGCAATGGCAAAAACTCCTTTTGTCCTGCACTCCATGTCATAAGAGGCAACCGCATTCCATTGATATCCATGGCTATCTTTCGTTGACCGGCTATTTCTTCCATTACAACCTTACCATCGTGAAAGATTGTCTCATTGAACATCTTCTTAACAGAACCCTTCAGTCGATTCTTGAGTGGATAGATTACATTACTTCCCCCCATGCCTCCATGCGCAAACAATCGTAGCGTTTCGCTGAAGGAACGCAGAACATAGGGATCGCTCTCACCAAATTCCATGAAATTTTTGGGCCTACCGTCTGCTATGCTAAGGATGCGTTGTGCCGGTACATAGAAGACTTTATCGACAATGCTGTTTGTCGGATTCTTAATAAGCGATTCCTTTGATGTATAATGATTGCCATTATCGTTTATTTCGGTGTCGTCTTGCCACATGGTAGCCAGACCATCGCCCAGATATCTGTTCAAAAGATTGTCAGCATTGGATTTAACAATAAAGCCATAATTATCCAGACGTTTCATTATGGACTTACGATCCTTGGCAAGCTTAAACATCTGAAGGAGGAGGCTCTTGCCACTGGCCTGTGTTCCTATGAGGATGGTCAAATCGCCTATGTCAATACTCGTATTTTGTATTGGACCAAGATTTTTTACTATAAACTTTTGCATACTTTAATGTTCTATGATTTATTTTTTTAAGAATGCGAGAGTACGTTCTATGTCGTTATCTGAAAGCTCATGATGCATAGGCAGACAAATTACACTATCTGCCATCTTGCGAGCGTTAGGCAAGTTCGCAGGATTCGCACTTTCTAATCCTCTGTAAGTAGAGAACTCAGATATAAGAGGATAGAAATAACGCCTGCCAAGGACATTCGCCTCTTTCATCTTGAAGTACAGCTCGTCACGGGTTGTGCCGTATTTCTCTGCATCGATGAACATAGGGAAGTAACTGTAGTTGTGCTTGACTCCAGGCATGTCCTCGAAGAAGGTGATTCCTTCTATGCCTCTAAGAGCTTCACGATAGGCATTAGCCACCTTCTGGCGATTGGCAATTGCCTGATCCACCTGCTTCAAGTTAAGAAGACCATATGCTGCACGCATCTCATCCACCTTGCTATTGATACCAGGACCAATGACTGTAGTCTCACCTGCAAAGCCAAAGTTCTTGAGGTAATCGATACGTTTCTTGGTTTCGGCATCTTGCATTATCATTGCACCACCTTCGATGGTGTTATAGACCTTGGTGGCATGGAAGCTCAAAGTGCTGATGTCACCCCAGTTCAAAATTGACTCAGTCTCAACTTCCACATGTTTTGTCGCCTTTGAAGGAGCAAGTACATTAGTTGCCTCATCGAATGCAACTTTATAATCCGTCTCATACTTAGGAATCTCCAGAGCAAATGCGTGAGCTGCATCGTAGATGACTTTCAGTCCGTATTTGTCCGCAATTTCCTTGATGGCGCGCACGTCACAAGGTTTGCCATAGCAGTGAACAGGCATAATAGCCGTGGTACGAGGAGTGATGGCAGCCTCAATCTTATTTGGTTCAAGATTTCCCGTTTTAGGATCAATATCCACAAACACTGGTTTGCATCCGTTCCACCAGATAGAATGAGTCGTTGCAACAAAACTATAAGGTGTAGTGATTACTTCGCCAGTGATTCTAAGTGCCTGAAGAGCCGTAAGCAGAGGCAAGGTTCCGTTGGTGAAGAGGCTGATGTAAGGCACCTTGAGATACTCCGCAAGAGCAGCTTCCAGTTGTTTGTGAAACTGACCGTTGTTGGTAATCCACTTGGAGTCCCAGATTTGCTGCAGCATCTCGTGGAACTCATCAAGATTGGGAAGTAATGGACTAGTTACTGTGATTAATTTGTTATTCATAAATTTAAACTATCTTTTTATCATCAACCTATTGCACATTATACTTAATAATAATTTCGTATTTTATACCCTTGATCATATTTATTTCACAATCTCCTTCTCCAAGAATTCAGCAAGGTTCATTTTGCGGGTCTCCATATGATGTTGTGCAAGCAAGGTTGCTATAGACAAACCAACATAGCCTGTACCAGCTACTGCGATTTTTAGATCTTGAAATGAAGTGTTCATATATGTTTTTGTGTATTTATATTCTTTACTGCAGTTTGCCGGTACGGAGTTCGCGGAGAAGGTACTCGTAGATATAACTAGATGACTGGTAATAGAGGGCAGTTTCAGGACGGATGTAGGCAGCATAGATGTCGGAATTATAAACGGCATCCACGGCTTGAGGAAGGGTGTAGCCTTCGCGCTCGATGAGCATCTGTATGAGGTCGGAGGTAATGTCTTCGATCATGAAGCGAAACTCCTCGAGTGAAATATGCATAGTCATAACTTGCGAAGTTTTGATATGGCACGTGTAGTGCAGAAGGCATACTGGTAAGTTTCGCCTTTCATGTATTGTAGTCTTCTGCGAAATTCTTCGAGTGTAATGTAGCCTTGACGGTAGTTTCGCACTTGCATGCCCACACGATCGTTGGCTATAGGTCCATAGACAATGTCAAAATTATGCATGTGAGGTGGCACGTTGGTTTCATCACGGTGATTAAAGACGAATTCTGTCCACTCATCAGTATAGGATGGGAAGGACTGAAAGGCGAGAGAGCCATCGGTAAGTAGTGTTTCATCAAACTCGTAAGTGTTGATCACTGGTTCCCCTCCGAAGAATTCAGTCCTTGCCTTAGCAACCTCCTCTGCTTGTTTAAGATCGGTAGTGAGGTAGAAGGCTTGTCCGAAGTCTTTGTACCTGTTGCATCGAGTCAAGTCTATGTTGTCAATGCTTGTATTTGATCCGTGATAGAGTATCATTGTTGATATTTGTACTATAGTTGTCCACCCATTCGCTGACAATAGGCAGCAAGGTCAGCGATATTGGACTCGAAAGATTGAGTGTGCATGAAGCCATAGTGTTTTTGGCACATTTCAAGAGCATGGTAGCGGCTAAGGTAGCGAGCTGCCTGTCGATCTGTGAGCTGATAGCGCTTTGCAAATTCAGCTATAAGCGCCACAATGTATTGTGATATATCTCTGATATTCATAACACGATGTAGGTTGATAAATTTTATATTTTCATTTGAATGAATGTAGCGATGCTAAGACCTACATAGCCTGTGCCAGCTACTGCAATTTTAATATTTTCAAACGATGTCATTGTATATAATAAATATTCCTTCGTTTTTGTTGACCATTATGCTTAACTGTCATTCTTGGTTATCTACCATAGAACAAAATAATGAATTTTATTTGCTTAATCACATAACCATCACATAAAATAATCATTGATTTTCAATTAATTACACAATATTTAATACTTCTAATCACATAACCATCACATAAGATTTATGCCCATATAGGAATATACTGAGCGTATTTCTTAGACTGACTCTCCGAATAAGGTTTTACAAATTTAGCATCTATAGTATCCGAAATAATACGGGATGCAGTTGAGTAATTTTGTGGCTCAATTCCTAAACGATCTCGAAAAGATTCATTAGTCATCTTTTTGCCAGCAACATACTGCAAACAACAATGCTGATAGCAAGCTCTTATTTTATCTTCTGAATTCATTTGACGAAGAGTTTTTGGAGCAAACATTGTAACCTTGGTAAATAAATCATCTTTAAAAAAGGAGGGCGCTGGCAACTGATGCAATTCACATTGTGCTAATGCACGATCAATACCACTTCCTCGTTCCTCACAAAACCGCATTCTACGCATTGTAGATGCCAATAATTCATTTCTGCTAAGAGGAGCATGATCAATAAACCGAAGAGTATCTATAAGTGGGTTACCTGGATTTGTAATTTCTATACGACACTTAAATATTTCTATCATTGGCGCAGAACCTCCCAAAGAAAAATCTTGATGAATCAATGCATTCGCAACAAATTCACGTATAGCTAAAGGTGGATAGATTGGTATGTCTTGACGAAAGACCTTTCCTATTTGCTCATTAGAAGGAAGATTATCCGATATATTTTGAATCAAACCTTCAAATCCTATTGCGTATCCCTTATCAATGTACACTTCACGAATTGCATTTATACGGTCTTCTTCTTTGTAAAAGATAAGACGAACGGCCTTACGCTTGAGAGTAATAAAATCTGACAATTTATTAGCAAAAAGTATTGCTCCAAGATTAGTAATATCATAACAAGATGGACGTTTAACTACAAATTGCTCCTCTTGTAATTTATCAATTATTGCTGTACGATTCTCTGGCAATGGGATGTTTAGAAGCCGAAATGCGGTAGGATAATCTATTAAATTAAGGACTTGATCTTCTGACACTCCAACCTTTGCTATTTTTGTTTCAAAACTACTATGTAAAGTATTTTGCCATATTTTTCGTTCTCGTTCAGGATGTTCTGCAAGAGGTTTCTTATATGAGCCAACTCGAATGTAACTTTCTCCACGAAACTTCACCGGGGTATTTCCCGCCGAATCTATTATTATAATTACTACTCGCCCCTGGTTTGTTATTAATTCATGAAAAGAAAAATCAATTCGTGGTGTGAGTTGAGTCGCAATCCAATTTTCCAACTCTTGATTTCCTATTTTTAATTTTTGTGGGTCAAAATTAGTTCCTTCAATAGCATGAGTTTCATCATTTAGACCAAAAGCAAGATAAGCCTTTGATTGCCCCATATATGCTGCTCCATTAGAAAGAGCAGATACATACTCACCGATAAGTTCTGGTTTCCAATTGTTATGCTTTAACTCTATCCATTCACATTCCTTAGAAGAAGCTTGAATATCGGCTAATATATTTTGGAGTTCTTTATCATTCATGCTACTAAATTATTTACACTTAAACGTCACCTCTCTATACAACTTAATCACATAACCATCACATAAAATAATTATTGATTTTCAATCAATTACGTAATGTTTAACACTTCTAATCACATAACCATCACATAAGATTTATGCACAATCATCACGATAATCAAGAGGCACGTTTTCCTCGTTCATGATGGCTTCCTCAAGACGCTTTGTTGCCCACTGGCGGAAGAGTGTTCCTTGCTTGGAACGGACACGATAACCAACCGATATTATCATGCTGAGATTATAGTAGAATGGGGTTTTCTGCTGAAATTCGGAAATTCCGAATTTCTTTACACACACATCCTCTTTCAACTCTTCTTCTTCCAAAATATTTTTGATATGCTCGTTGATGGTGGAAACCGCCTTGCCATAGAGTTGAGCTATCTGCTGTTGTGTAAGCCACACAGTATCGGCATCTATCTGCACATCAAGATTGACCTTGCCATCGGAAGAAGTGTAGATGACTATCTGGCTGTTGTTGCCATCAATCAATTGTATGTTATTATTTTCGTTGGTCTTTTCGGCCATATATGATGTTAATTCGTTATTTTGAACTAAAATTTTTCTCCGTCACATCGTACAATATGTCATAACTATATACGATTATTGATTTTATCCACCTTCTCCATTTTTACACCTAATGCTTTTGCACCGCTAAAACCTACATAGCCTGTGCCAACCACTGCGATTTTTCAATCTCGCATCTCGACTCAAACACAGACGAATTGCAGTCTTCGGATTGCGACTAAAATCAATATTATTTTCCGTTACGACTTTGTTCCAAAGCGAGTCTGACGTATGAGTCTCACCCGTAAGTTGATCTGCTGACAAGTCCTTGCATCGCTCAATGATGCGCTCAATCAATTCCTTCTCCCACTGGCTCGTCTTCTGCATATCCTTCTCTAACTGAAACGCATGATGCACCAATGCATTCACATGCCATTTGCCATCATCCTTTTTTTCGCACTGAATGTAATCAAAGAAAGCCCCACTCTTAGCCTCATAAACCTCATGAGCCACAGGTCCCTATTCCCATGCTTGATACTCCAACCAAGTCACAGGAATAGAACGCAAACACACGGAATCCTCAGCAATTAAATAAAGAATCTTCAGCAACTGCATATCAGGGATACGCACACAGAGGTAAGCGAGCAAAGCTCCTACCTTTTGTCTATTTGAAATTAAACCGAGACTCATATTCAATGTTTTGCTAATTCATTCTGCGACCACGAAAGTACAATTTATTTTCAAAACAATATATTAAAAGAAACGAAGAACACCTCTAAACTCTAAAACGTCTATCACTCGCAAAAATTCTTGCAGAGTTCGTGTGCGAAGGAAGAGTCAAAGAAGTCAGGATCATCTATATCATAATAGCTAAGGTGTTCCCTCTCGTCAACACTAAGGCGTTTGCCAGATTTCTTTTTCTCGTATATCTGTAGCAATTCCTCATATCCCCAAACACCGCCACAATCTTCGGGAGGACACGCACGTTCTCCTTGTACAAAAGAAATTAGAGGTTCTCCTTCACTATATTCGCCAATGGAAGAGAGGCGAATATCATGACACCACGAGTCACCAAAGTCATACTCCCACTCTATAGTCTTTCCTTTCTCGCTAAGGATGTCAGATAGAGTATAATCCTCCTGATTAAAATTGCGAGTTTCACCCCACGAAGGGAAATCGAACTCTCTCTGATAGGCAGGACTATAGACGTCGTAGCCCTTACGGAATTGATTCATATGATAATCTTCCCAACCCATAAGGGGCAGAAGTAGTTCAGAAAGGTGTCGAAGAGTAATGTTGGTCGGTACCGTAACCTTACGATAAATAGCAGGTTTGATTCCATGAAGAGTGACACGAAGAGTATACTTTTGTATGTTCTTACAAAGGGAAAAATGAGGATAATTATCCATATCATAGTCAGATGCATTATTACAACCTTCGACCGATGAATTCTCCTGAAAAATCGAACAATTATTCTTTTCGGTGATGAACTTGAGTAGTTCCATTTCAACCTCTTCACGAGACATACCAGTCTTCTTCTCAAATTCTTGCAAGAGATTTTCTATAATCTGGAATTTCGTATTATCTGTCATAATTATTTAAGTTTTTTCTTAGTTAAAGTACATAATTTCTAATTCGCTCAGCCTGCTGTTTTGACAAGTCGGGGAGTATTTGAGTCGGCAAGTCTACAAGTCCACAAGTCGGCAAGTTAGCAAAACTTGTTGACTCGTTGTCTTGTTGACCTCTATTAAGTCTGCGAGTCTGTATGTCGACAGGTCTGTAAGTCGGTGAGTCAGCGAGTCTGTATGTCGGCAAATCACGTTGTCTTATTGTCTTATCATCTCATCGACTTATTGTCTTATCGTCTTATCATCCATCTTCTCCAAATACGCTCTTGGCACGTAGGCAGTTGCAAATGTTCCAAGGCAATCCAATTGTACGAACACACGAAGCTGGTGTTTGTAACGAAGCACGTAGCCTTCAACTCCTGTAAAAGGTCCGTCAACCACGCGCACCCGATCTCCTTGGAAGAATGTAGGCATATCGTTTTGGTCAGTAACAATACCCTCCATCTCGGAATCGATAATAGTCCGAAAACTCAAAAACTGGCTGTCGGGAACTACCAGAAACGGATTGCGACCATATTCCGTCTGGCGTGTATGGTCGTAATACGGAGTGAGTCCAGAGATAGGAAGCTGCAAAATATCACGAAATTGAGGAAGCGTGCAATGAGCGAACAACAAACTATTGTCAAGAGGTTGTTTTACAACAATTCTTATTGGTTTTTCCGCATTCGATTTATCAATCTGACGTATGGCTACCATAGGGAGATAGAACTCGCAACTATCACTAATTGCATGAGTCGTAACAGATTCCATAAGACCTTTGTAAACTTTTTCTGCACGTCCTTGAGTAGCACGTATCACAAACCATTGAGGCACATACTCTACCGACTGCCCTATTGAATCGCAAGACCAAGAGGGGGACGTAGCACATTGTGATGAACTACTTGTATCTGTTAAAATTACACCATCGACACCCTGGTTATCCTTGGCAAATGCATTGCCAATGTTATTTTGTAGCATAGGAATAACTCCGTACACAACAGAATTGATATAAAATGAATTACGTCCAACCAACAACCCCCAATCCACGTAATAATAGCAAATATATCAAATATTACACAAATAAGTAACACAAGCAAGAAAAAAAATGTTTACGACATACATCTTGGCAGTAAATTAGTTGTAAGTTACCAGTTGTTAGACAAATCTCTTTATGCAATCAACTTACCTTTATGGAAATCAAACTGAAAACTAACTACTAAAAACTGATACCTGCCTATATTTCCACCTCTATTGAATGGAAAAAAGAATCGTCAAAATTCGTATATATAAAAAACGGTCATCGTAACCATTAACGATGCCTTAAATTCATATAAAAAATGGTCATCGTGAGCGGTCACGATGGCTCAATTTCATATGAGAATCACATAACGTGAGCGGTCACGAAAAACGGAGGTATGAAAAACTCACAAACGGACTTTTTTTATTCCTTTCGCCACGTCAATTTTTTACCGAAGCCAAGTGTATTGTCGGTGTATTTTGCATCAAAAATTTCTATGCGCCACAAGGTTTTGGGGGCAAGCGTAGCAAATGGGAATCGTTTTATGTAGATTTTATTTGCTATTTTCTCGTATTCTCCGTTGCACATTGACATTTCGCCTGCTATTTGTAGGCCCTGAACCTTACCAACTATCTCAGTTTCAAGTACAACACTGGCAGCAACTTTCGCATTTTGTAACACTTGTTGCACGTGCTTCGTATCTTCGTGCGAAGTTATAATAAGCGAATGAGAATCTTCATCAAATGCATAAAATGCATTGAAACACCAAGGCTGATTATCCTTGCACGTTGCAACAGTAACAACGTGATGTTTTTTTAAAAAAGTAGTTATTTTTTTAGGAAACTCTTCCATTATTCTTCGTAAATATGTTCTTCTATCAAAGCCTTCAATTCCGCATAATTATGCGCAACTGGCAATTCTGGGAATTCGTCTATAACTTTTTGTGGTGGACAGAATAGAATTCCAACTTCTGCTTTTTTCAACATCGACACATCGTTATACGAATCTCCAAAAGCAATAACCTTAAAATTCATACTTTGAAATGCTTCTACTGTTCTTCGTTTTGGGTCTGACTGACGAAGTTTATAATTCGTTATTTGACCATCTTTAGCAATTTCTAACGAATGACACAAAATAAATGGATTGTCAAGTTGCTTCATAAGTGGTTTTGCAAATTCTTGGAATGTGTCGGAGACAATAACAAAACGACTAATTTCGCGCAACCATTTAGTAAATTCCAAAGCGCCATCTAATGGTTTAATATTTGTTATAACTCTTTGAATATCTTGAATTTTAAGATTATGTTCATCTAAAATTTTCAAACGATATTTCATTAGTTTATCGTAATCTGGCTCATCGCGAGTGGTAATTTTTAAAGCATCAATACCTGTAATTCTCGCAACATTTATCCACACTTCTGGAACAAATACGCCTTCTAAATCAGAACAAACGACCCACATAATTTTTCTTATTAAGTTGTCAGGTATCAGGAGGAAGTTATCAGCCCCCCTCTTTGTATAATTAATTTTACATTAAGAAAAGAAAACAAAACTGAATACTGACAACTAAACCAACTTGTATATTATTTCCTATATCAATTATTTCTTATGCAAAGAAAATGAATAATTCAGAAAATCATTACGAACAATCAAGATTTCTACTCATTTTTTTATCTTTGCGAAAATTCTATTGTTATGGCGAACAAGATTTATTTTAACAATGCAACAATTGGTTACGATTACCATAATCCAATATTGACAAACGTGTCTTTTTCTGTTGCCGAAGGAGAATTGGTGTATCTTATTGGTAAAACAGCCGCAGGAAAATCAAGTTTACTCAAAACAATGGATGCCGAAATAGCATTGCTTGACGGCGAAGCAATGATTGCGGACTACGATTTGAACAAAATAAAGCGTTCAAAAATTCCGTATCTTCGGAGAAAAGTCTCTGTAGTTTTCCAAGACTTTCAATTACTTTCTGATAGAAATGTTCACGAAAATTTAGCGTTTGTACTAAAAGCTACAGGTTGGACTAAAGCATCACAAATACAAGCTCGTATTTCAGAAGTATTGAAGCAAGTTGGCATGTCTGATAAGGAAAATAGTATGATACAACAACTTGCTGGTGGTGAACAACAACGCGTAGCAATTGCTCGTGCATTACTTAACGATCCAGAAATAATCTTAGCAGATGAACCAACTGGAAATCTTGATCCAGAAACATCTGAGGAAATATTTCAACTATTCCACGAAATTGCTAAATCGGGATGTACAATATTTTTAGTTACACACAACGTACAAATGACCGAAAAATTCCCATCTCGTATGTTGCAATGCTCCAATGGAACTATCACAGAAATACTTAATTCTGGCACACCTATTGACTTTGAAACATTAATGGAATAGAAATGGCAGACCAAGACGTCCTTGACAATTTAGAATCCGAGGAATATAAATATGGATTTACTTCAAATGTTGAAACCGACATTTTCCCGCCAGGTTTAAACGAAGACATCATACGTCGTATTTCAACCGTTAAACAAGAACCTGATTGGTTATTGGAATTTCGCTTAAAAGCATATAGACATTGGACTACACTTGAACATCCAACATGGGGGCATTTACACTTTGACATGCCTGATTTCCAAGCAATTAGTTATTATGCACAACCCAAAAATAAAGCAAAATACGAGTCCCTTGACGAAGTTGATCCAGAAATTATTGATACATTCAATAAATTGGGAATTCCCTTGGAAGAACAAAAAATGCTTTCTGGTGTAGCTGTAGATGCAGTTTTTGATAGTGTGTCAGTACACACACAATTCCGTGATCAATTAAATGCAAAAGGTATCATTTTCAGTTCGTTTAGTGAAGCAGCAAAAACCTATCCCGAATTAGTAAAAAAATATTTAGGTTCCGTTGTCCCTTATACCGACAACTACTATGCAGCCCTAAATGCCGCAGTTTTTAGTGATGGTTCGTTTGTCTATATTCCGAAAGGCGTTCGCTGTCCAGTGGAATTATCAACATATTTTCGTATTAATGCATCTAAAACAGGACAATTTGAGCGTACACTAATAGTTGCTGACGATGATGCATACGTAAGTTATCTTGAAGGCTGCACCGCTCCAATGCGTGACGAAAATCAACTTCACGCTGCCGTTGTAGAATTGGTTGCACACGAAAATTCCGAAATAAAATACTCTACAGTACAAAATTGGTATGCTGGGGACAAAGATGGGAATGGTGGTATTTACAATTTTGTAACAAAACGTGGACTTTGCAAGGGAAACAATTCAAAAATTTCGTGGACACAAGTAGAGACTGGGTCTGCTATTACGTGGAAATACCCAAGTACCATCTTGAAAGGAGATAATTCTGTGTCAGAATTTTATTCTGTTGCCGTTACCCGTAATCATCAGCAAGCCGACACAGGAACAAAAATGATACATATTGGGAAAAACACCAAAAGTACCATTATCTCCAAAGGTATTTCTCTTGGTCAGAGCAATAACTCATATCGTGGTTTAGTAAAAATGAGTAAATCCGCTGAAAATGCCCACAATTTTTCGCAATGTGATTCCCTCCTTATTGGCTCAAAATGTGGAGCACACACATTTCCTGTGATAGATATTCAAAACAATACAGCAACCGTAGAACACGAAGCAACGACATCAAAAATTGCTGACGAACAAATTTTCTATTGTAACCAACGAGGAATATCTACAGAAAGTGCAATGAGCCTAATTGTAAATGGTTTTGCAAAAGAAGTGCTGACCCATTTACCTATGGAATTTGCCGTAGAAGCTCACAAATTGATAGCTCTTTCTATGGAAGGGAGTGTAGGATAAACCTACAAACTCCATTCAAATCCGTCTTTTGTATCTTTTACTGAAAAACCAAGTTTTGCCAATTCATCGCGAATTTTATCGCTTGTAGCCCAATCTTTATTCGCTTTTGCATGTTTACGAATGTCTAACAACAAATCTATAGCGCCCTTATATGCTTTATCTTGTTGATTATTAGATTCTTCAACTCGTAAACCAAGAATATCTTTTACAAATACATCAAATGTCTGTTTTAATTCGTCTAAATCTTCTTTTGTGATTGTAGCTTTTCCATCTGTTATTAGATTGATTGCTTTAGTAGCATCAAACAAATGAGAAATCACAATTGGAGTATTCAAATCATCGCACATTGCTTCTTCGCATCGTTCTGCAAGACCCGTTACATCGACAGTTGATGTAGCACTTGGAGTGATTTTTTGTAAACGATTATATGCCTCTACCAAACGAGCAAAACCTTTCTCTGCGGCTTGCAAAGCATCGTTGCTAAAATCGACCGTACTACGATAGTGTGCTTGCAAAATAAAAAAACGAATTGTCATTGGACTATATGCTTGAGCAAGCATTTCATTTCCTTCGTTATCTTTATGAGAGCCATTGAAAAATTCATCAAGAGTGATAAAATTTCCATACGATTTTCCCATCTTCTTGCCTGCAATGGTAATCATATTGTTATGAATCCAATACTTGACAGACTCATGACCAAGAGCAGCCGTTGACTGTGCAATTTCACACTCGTGGTGAGGGAAAATCAAATCCATACCACCACCATGAATATCAAATGTTTCTCCCAGATATTTTGTACCCATTGCCGAACATTCCATGTGCCAGCCAGGGAAGCCATCACTCCAAGGAGACGGCCAACGCATTATATGCTCTGGCTGAGCTTTTTTCCAAAGAGCAAAATCTAACGAACACTGCTTTTCGTCTTGTCCATCGAGTTCGCGCGTTGTAGCTAAAAGTTCCTCAATATTTCGATTAGAAAGTTTGCCATAACGAAAATCTTTATTGTATTTACGAACATCGAAATAGATAGAACCCTGACTTTCGTAAGCGTAACCCGCGTCAAGAATTTTTTTCACGAAATTGATTTGCTCAATAATATGTCCAGAAGCCTGAGGTTCAATACTTGGAGGCAATACGTTCAATGCTGCCATAGCATTACGGAATCGGTTCGTATAATATTGCGCAACCTCCATTGGTTCTTTTTGTTCCAAGCGAGCCTTTTTTGCAATTTTATCTTCACCTTCATCGGCATCATGTTCCAAGTGACCAACATCGGTAATATTGCGAACATAACGAACCTTATAGCCTAAATGATTCAAGTAACGAAACAAGACATCAAACGTAATTGCAGGGCGAGCATGACCTAAATGAGCATCGCCATATACCGTTGGACCACAAACATACATACCAACATGTGGAGCATGCAATGGTTTAAACAATTCTTTTTGTCGCGTTAAAGTATTGTAAATGAGCAAATTTTGCATAATCAATCAGAAACTTAAAATTTTTGTCAAAAATAGATAAAAAAGGGCAACGAAACACTATTTGAAGATAAAATAAAAGGAAACAATATACAAGTTGGCTGTAGCCATGTACCAGTTTTCAGTAGTCAATTTGACCTCCATAAAGGTAAGTCTATTGCACAAAAAGATTCGTCTAATAACTGACAACTCACAAACAGCAACTCATTTTAAACCCCAAGCTGGTAAAGAGAAATTTGCTTCTACAGAAGATTCCAACGACTTTGGTAATTTATTAAAGAAATCAATATTGGTAACACGTTCCACGCTATCAACAGGCATAGCATACGATGACATTGAATGATGACCAGCTTCGTTTTTATAAATAAATCCTATGGACTCTGCGCCATCTTTTGTTTTGCGAATAATAACCTTAAAAAAAGCATCTGGAACTGCAATTTTCCCATTGGCAATTGTTGCATGATTTTCTGACACAATGGGTCCACAAACAACGTACAAACTGCCATATTGCGAAGCCCACGAACGAATCTTTTCTTCCAAAATACGCCAATCGCCACCATTCAAATTACCATTTTGAGGACACATATTTGTCATATAAAAACTTTCTTCCATAGCCTTCACACTCCATTTCATATCGCCAGCAGGAGCCATGTGTCCCCGATCGTAACCCGAACCAGAATAATCGTAATACGAAACAACTGTACCTTGTGCCAAAGGATCGGTTGTAAAAAAATCATGACCTTTTCGAGGAACTTGACCTTGTGCCTCCTTTGAAGTAATCTCGTATGCAACCCAATTTGGAATACATAATTGAGTATTGTAGCCCACAGTATAACCTTCGTGTACAATTACTTGACAAGGGCGATTATCTTGAATCTTTGCTATATCCGATAAGTTAAAATTAAAGCGTTGTTGCGCACACAATGACAGCGTACACAACATAAGATAGAATATAAGAACCCGTTTCATTTTTATTCATTTTTCTATCAAATATACATAAATGATACCAAATGTCAAGGAGGATATTTAGTTGTCAGTTATCAGTTGTTAGACGAAACTCTTTGTGTAATCAATTTACCATTATGGAAATAAACTGACTACTGACACCTGATTACAAGTGATTTTGTTGCCAAATTGTATATTGTTTTCTTAAAATAAATCAGACAAAAACACCTCGTTTTGTACCAATGAAGTATATTCTGTTGGGTATAGTCCATTAGCGGTAATCATAACCAAATGAATTGCCCACCGAATTTTATTCTCTCTACGAAAAGCATTTATTTTGTTTACTATTTCGTCACGATATTTTTTTGTAATTACAAATTCTGATTCACAAAACTTTATTTCGCATACATTAATGACCTTATCAGCACGTTTTATAACAAGGTCTATTTGAGCATGTTGTCCATTCCAAGCAAAAATTTCCGTTTGAATTCCCGAAATTCCCAATGTATTTTCTATTCGAGAATGATGATACAGACATAATTGTTCAAACGCATATCCAGCCCACGCATTATAAGAAGGAGTATTTATTTGGTGTATCCAAAAATCTTTATCCGCCGACTTATATTTTTTTATGTATTTAAAATAGAAAAAAGAATAAAAATCCGTTAACTGGTAAAGGCTTTGTCGTTCATTTTTTCCATATCCTCTATATTTACGAATAAAATCGCAATCGTCTAAGTCAGAAAGAATTTGAGCAAAATGTCCATTATCTATCAAATTCGTTTTTTCCAACAATTCCTTTCGGGTTAGACCTTTATTTTTACTGCTCAATGCTTCTATTACCTTTACATAATTCTCTGAATTTTTGAACAACGATGCATATAAATTTTCAAACTCACCATCAAGGCCTTCCTTACGTCTAAAGAAAATTGAATCAATATTTTGAGCAAGACTCTTACCTTTTTGTAAATGTTTGAGATAATACGGAATACCACCCATAATCATATAGCATTCAGCAATTTCTTTCTCTTCCATTTGAAGACCCTTATGTCTAATATACTCCTTCGTTTCAGCCAAGGTAAAAGGTTTTATATATAACCGACAAGTAACACGATTGTGCAAACCGCCATGGTTTTTCAAAATTTTATTAGATATCCACGATGTTGCAGAACAGCAAATAATAAGGACAATGTCATTACGAGAACTAGCCCAATCATTCCAAAAATGTTCTAATGCTGTAATCAGCCCACTACGAGGAGTATCCATAAACGACAATTCGTCAATAAAAACGACCTTCTTTTTGTCGGACTTTTTATTCTCTAACATATTCCGCAGCTGATTAAAAGCCTCGAACCATGTTTTTGGAACTGAAAATTGTGTTTTTGTAAAACGAATCAAAGCATCTGCAAAATTTTGCAACTGCATTTCTTTATTCTTTTCAGCAAGCCCAGTCAACTTAAAAGCAAAATCGTCATTAAAATAGCGATTTATGAAAAAAGTCTTTCCTACTCGGCGACGACCATACACAACGATGAACTCAGACTCGGTAGATTTCAGCAAACGAGATAAAATAGAACACTCGCGACGACGACCAACAATCTTATTATCTTCCATAACATCAATATATTACAGCTGCAAATATACAGAAATTCTAAAACAATAACGGGCGCTAACTATGTTTTTTTTTGAGTTAGCGCCCATTATTGGAAATCTATTTTGGGCGCTAACTATGTTTTTTTTTGAGTTAGCGCCCATTATTGAAATCACGCAACAAATACATTAGATTGATTTTCAATAAATTAATAAATACACAAGATTACTTACACATATAGTTGTTAGATGAATCTCTTTGTGTAATCAATTACCATTTTGGAAATCAAACTGAATACTAACTACTGATAGTTGATTATAAATGATTGTGCTGCCAAATTGTATATTGTTCTATAGAAGTTCTCCGCCAGAAAAGAAAAATACGGGGGACAAAAAAAAGAGACGGAGTATTCTCCGTCTCTACATATTCTAAATGTTGATGTTTATTATCCGCCGAAGTTATCGAAACGAATCATATTGCTATCAACGCCAAGACTATCTAACAAGTCAAGAACGGTTTTAGCCATCATTGGAGGACCACACAAGTAGTATTCAATATCTTCTGGTGCCTCGTGTTGTTTCAAATACGTATCACCCATTACAGGCGCAATGAAACCTGGAGTGTATTTAACGCCAAGAGAATCTGCCTTTGGATCTGGACGGTCAAGTGCCAAGTGGAAATGGAAATTTGGATATTCTTTTTCCAATTCCAAGAAGTCTTCCATAAAAAATACCTCGTCAATAGCACGTGCTCCATAGAAATAATGCATTTCACGGTCACGAGTGTGAAGTGTTTTTAGCATGTGCATAATTTGAGCACGAAGAGGAGCCATACCAGCTCCACCACCAACCCAAATCATTTCGCGTTTGCTATCAAATACTGGGTGGAAATCACCATAAGGTCCACTCATAATTACTTTATCACCTGGTTTAAGTGAGAAAATATAGGTAGAAGCAATACCACAAGGAACGTCCATAAAGCCTAGACCTTGATCTTTTGGTTTGAATGGAGGTGTAGCAATACGAACTGTCAGCGTAATGATATCTCCTTCGTCAGGATAGTTAGCCATTGAATATGCACGAACCGTTGGTTCTGTATTCTTTTGTTTTAGACCGAATAACCCGAATTTTTCCCATGTTGGAACATATAAATCACCTATCAAACTTCTATCAAAATCGGCGTAATTAAGATCGTAAGCAGGAATTTTGATTTGTGCATAAGAACCTGGCAAGAAATCCATGTGTTCGCCAGCTGGCAACTTAACTTTGAATTCCTTAATGAAAGAAGCCACATTCTTATTGGAAATAACTTCGCATTCCCATTCCTTAATACCTAGTACCGATTCTGGAATCTTAATATGAAGATCATTCTTAACTTTTACTTGGCAAGCCAAACGCCAGTTATCATTTTGTTCTTTACGAGAGAAGAACCCTTTTTCTGTAGGAAGAATATCTCCACCACCTTCAGTTACGCGCAAACGACACATACCACATGCACCACCGCCACCACAAGCAGATGGAAGAAGGATATTTTGACCTTGCAATGTACTCAACAAAGAACTACCTGGATTTACTTCCATAGGTTCTTTATCGTTGATGAACAAATTAACTTTTCCCGATGGCAACAACTTTGCTTTTGCTAACAAAAGTAAAGCGACCAACAATATAATTATTAGCAGGAAGACAATAACACTTGCCCCAATTATTAAACCTGCCGATGCATCACCAAAAATCATATCAGTCTATTTTTATTATAATTTAATACCCATAAAACTCATAAATGCAACACCCATCAAACCAGTTACAATGAATGTGATTCCAACACCTTTCAATGCGGCAGGCACGTGAGAGTATTTGATTTTTTCGTTAATTGCTGCAATACCAACAATTGCCAAGAACCAACCAATACCAGAACCCAAACCAAACACAGTTGCTTCACCAAGAGTTTCGTACCCTCTTTGTTGCATAAACAACGATCCACCAAGAATAGCGCAGTTTACAGCAATCAAAGGCAAGAAAATACCAAGAGAAGAATACAATGCTGGAGCGAATTTTTCCACAACCATTTCGACTAATTGTACGAAAGAAGCAATGACAGCGATAAAGATGATGAAACTCAAGAAACTCAAGTCAACATCTGCAAAACCTTCACCCATCCATGAAAGTGCTCCTGGTTGCAATACATATTTGTCCAACATGTAATCAATTGGAACTGTAATTGCAAGCACGAATGTTACTGCCAATCCTAAACCAGCAGCTGTTCCCACATTTTTAGATACAGCAATGAATGAACACATTCCCAAGAAGAATGCGAACACCATGTTATCTATAAAAATTGATTTAACGAATAAGTTTAACAAATCCATAATCGTAATCTTTTAAAGTCCTTACTTAATTAAATCTTTATTACGTGAACGTTGAACCCAAATAATAATAGCAACGATAATCAATGCCATTGGAGGCATCAAGAAGAAACCGTTGTTCTCATAACCACATTCATAGAATCCTTGTGGTAGAATTTGGATTTCGCCAGCGATTGGCAATGTGATTGTCCCTGCTCCAAAAAGTTCACGAGCAACTGCAATAATCACCAATATCATACCATATCCCAAGCCATTACCAATACCATCAAGGAATGAAGGCCAAGGTTTATTACCCAAACCAAATGCTTCCATACGTCCCATTAAGATACAGTTTGTAATAATTAAACCAACATATACAGAAAGTTGTTTACTTACACCGTAAGAGAACGCTTTCAATATTTGGTCAACCAAGATTACCAATGTTGCAGCAACCAACAATTGAACGATGATACGGATACGATTAGGAATCGTATTTCTCATCATTGAAATCACCATATTTGCAACACCTACAACTATTGTTACAGCCAAACCCATAACGATAGCAGATTCAACTTTTGCAGTTACAGCCAATGCTGAACAAATACCCAACACTTGCACTGTGATAGGGTTTGACGAACTCAGTGGTCCAGTCAATAATTTTATATTGTTTTTAGAAAACAAAGATTCTTTTTCTTCAGCCATTGTTTTACTAATTTAAAGATTCAACATTAAGAGTATCTGCAACAGGATTTGCAACAGTATCAGCAACTGGTTCTTGAGCAACAGCGCCACCAACAACTGACAAGAAATATGTTGCATAACCACTCAAACAATCATTCAACATATTTGTAACGCCATCACAAGTTTTTGTTGAACCCGAAATAGCATCAATTTCGTTGTAATCGTTTGTAGCTCCACCCTTCATTACTTTTACTGATGTAAATTCACCATCTTTAAAGATGTGTTTACCTTCAAATCTATCGCGGAATTTTGGTTTTACAATTTCAGCACCCAAACCAGCTGTTTCACTTGCGTGATCGAACACAGTTCCTAATACTGTACTGCAGTCTGATTTTGCGATTGAAATATAACCCCAAATTGGGCCCCACAAACCAGCGCCATTCAAAGGAATAACGAAATATGTATCATTTTCGCCTTCAACTTCGTACACTGGCAAATTTTCGCCATCGTTTTGCAAATTGAACATATCAGTTTGTTTGATAGATTCTGCTGTTGCAACCTCAGCAGTACCTTTTTTCACGAAAAAGAAGTCTTTTAATTTTTCGTTGAATACTGTTTCTGCCTCACTTGTTTCAGCTTCGATTTTGACTGCATTCAAGATGTTTTGCATCTTCTCAATTTTGATATTTGCTTGTTGAGCAGGTTTCAAAGAGAAAGCAGCCACAGATAGTAACGTCGCAATAAGAACGACTAATACTAATGAATATACAAATATATATGAGTTACTTTTTTCCATCGTTGTATCAAATTAAGCGTTAGTAACCTTTGTACGTTTCAATCGTCTCTTAATATTTGCTTGAACAACCAAGTGGTCAATAAGAGGAGCAAATACGTTCATCAACAAGATTGAAAGCATCATACCTTCTGGATAAGCAGGATTCAAGCAACGAATCATAATTGCAAACACGCCAATCAAGAAACCATAGATCCATTTACCAATATTTGTTTGAGCAGCAGTAACAGGATCTGTTGCCATAAACACAGCACCAAATGCGAAACCACCGATTAACAAATGTTGTAAAGCAGGAAGATTCATCACATTGTTGCCTTCTGGAGCAATTGCATTCATTAACAATCCCATTAAGAAACCTCCAGCGAATACAGAGAACATAATTCTGAAACTTGCAATGCCAGTGAACAACAAAATTGCTGCACCAATCAAAATTGCAATTACAGACGTTTCGCCAACACAACCAGCATAATTTCCAACGAATAAATCGCAAAGAGAAAGTTGATTTGATGCGAATCCACTATAAATAGCATCTGGAGCAACGCCATTATTTAATTGACCAAGTACTGTTTCGCCAGAGAAACCATCAACAACAGCAGTATCGTTGCTATGTACCCAAACTGAAGATCCAGACATTTGTGCTGGATACGAGAAGAACAAGAATGCTCGAGCAAGTAACGCTGGATTCACAATATTCATACCTGTACCACCAAATGCTTCCTTACCGATAATCACAGCGAAGATAACAGCGAGCGCAAGTTCCCATAGAGGAATGTCAACAGGAACAATCATCGGAATTATCAAACCCGAAACAAGGTATCCTTCACTAATTTCGTGTCCACGAATGTAGCAGAACGTAAATTCAACGCCCAATCCAACAACGTAAGATACAATTATTAAAGGTAATACCTTCAAAAATCCATAGCCAAGAGCGCCCCACATAGTAAATTCTTGTCCTATAGACGTATAATATAATGAACCAACATTGTACATACCAAATAACAATGCAGGAATCAATGCAAAGATTACAATAATCAAAGCACGTTTCAAATCTATCGCATCGCGAACGTGACTACCCTTCAACGTAACCGTTCCTGGAACGTGCAAAAACGTTTCGAAACTCTCGTATATAGGAAGCCATTTCTCATACTTACCACCCTTTTCAAAATTAGGTTTGGTTTTCTGTATAAAATTTTCTACAGCTTTCATACTACACTACTAATTAAATTCTTTTCTAATTGTATCAAGACCTTGACGTAAAATTGATTGAATTTCAATTTTAGAAGGACAAACATATTCACAAAGAGCGAAATCTTCTGGAACGACCTCATAAATTCCCAATTGTTCCATCTTATCTATATCTTCTGCAAGAATTGCCTTCAACAATTGCATTGGATAGATATCCATTGGTAATACTTGTTCATAAACTCCCGTAAACACGAATGCTCTTACGCCACCATTTGTGTTCGTGTTCAGAACATATTTTTTATTTGGAGTTAACCAAGAGAAGAAAGCTCTACTAAAACTATGGCGACCGAACCCTGGAGCTAACCAACCCATAAATGTTGGTTCTGTTCCTTCTGGAATTACAGTTACTTGAGAATCGTAGAAACTAATATAGTCATCTTTCGACAACTTAGTTCCAGTCAACACGTTACCACTGATGACACGCATATTATCATCAAGTTGTTCTGATGCCAAGAAAGATTTAATACTTGCACCAAGTATAGTCTTGTAATAACGAGGTCCTTTTACTGCACCAGTTAAAGCAACCACTACGCGAGCATCAAAAACTCCTTTTGAGAACAAACGACCGATAATCACAACATCTTGTGGATTGACAACCCATACAACATCACCCTTATTGATAGGATCAATATGATGAATTTGTACGCCAACATTTCCTGCTGGGTGAGGTCCCTGGAAGAAATTTTGTTCTACACCTTGAATTTGCGTAAACGTCGTTTTTGCTCTATCCTCCTTATATACATTCAAATTAACTGCACCATCAGTTAATTTCTTTAATGCATTTACACCAATTTGGAAATCTGCTGCAGAATCTTCCAAAGCAAACGTGTAATCAGGAGCCAACGGAGCTGTATCGAATGTAGAGATATGAATTGCTTTTGGTTTGTCGTTTGGATTTGCAATCACATCGTACGGACGTTGTTTTACAAATGGCCAAACGCCAGCATTCATCAATGTCGAAATAATTTGTTCTCTCGACATTGAATCTACATTTGTTGACTCAAATTGTTTGTACTCGGTTTCTTTGTCTGGAGTAACCACAACACTCAACAAAGCACGTCTGTTACCACGATTGATAGCAGAAACAGTTCCACTCACAGGAGATGTGAATTGAACTTCTGGACGCAATTTGTCAACAAATAGTGGATCTCCGGCTAAAACCTTATCGCCTTCTTTCACCGACAACTTCGCTACAAGACCAACGAAATCTGTCGGTTTTAATGCCACTGCTTCGGGCATTGGATTCTGAGTAAAAATATGCTCGGCTACACCTTGCATTTTTATATCAAAACCCTTTCTTAATTTGACTGTTTTTGACATTTTGTTAAAGTAATTCTATAGAAACGCGCAAATTTACAAAAAAAAGAAATTCACCACATTTGTTTTGAAGAAAGTTTTCATATTAAGTTTGGTAATGATATACATCTTGGTAACAATTTAGTTGTCGGTTGCCAGTTATCAGTTGTCAGATGCCCCCTTTGTGTAATCATCTTACCATTATGAAAATCATACTGAGAACTGACTACTGATACCTAATTACAAATAATTGTGCTGACAACCTGTACATTGTTTCCATAAATTTTCAGTATCCTTCAGGTTTAAGTTGTTAATATCAGGTTCAGCCATCATTTTTTCACAATAGGGTAAAAATGTTTCCTCTTAGTGATTCATCTAATATCAGATACCAGACAACTAAAAACTCATCTATCATGATAATCATATTCTACTTTCAAATTCTTTTTCGTACTTTTGGCGACAAAATTTAAGAAGATGAAGGTATTGAAATTCGGTGGCACTTCGGTTGGTTCACCAGAAAGAATGAAAAATGTTTCCAAACTTATTACTGATGGAACTCAACAAATAGTAGTGCTTTCGGCAATGTCGGGAACGACAAACAATCTTGTAGAGATTTCTGATTACTACAAAAAAGGCAATGCAGATGGTGCGTCAAATTTAATATCTGCATTAGAGAAAAAATATGCGGGTGTAATAGAAGGTTTACTCACATCTCAAACATATCGCGATAAAGCAACTGCAATAATTGCTCGTGAATGCAATATTGTTCGTTCATTTGCCAATAAACCATTCAACATTCAAGCCGAGAAAATGATTCTTGCTCGCGGCGAAATTATGTCAACGAATTTAGTACAGTTATATCACGAAGAAAACAATATTCCTTCTGTGCTATTGAATTCGTTAGATTTCATGTTTGTTGATGCTGATGGAGAACCTATTCAAGCTGAAATAGAAAAACACTTACAAGATATATTAAATCAATATCCAAGCACAATGTTGTTCATTGCTCAAGGGTTTATTTGTATGAACGACAAAAACGAAGTTGATAACCTAAAACGAGGCGGAAGTGATTACTCAGCTTCACTTATTGGTGCAGCAATCAACGCTGATGCAGTAGAAATTTGGACTGACATTGATGGTATTCACAACAACGATCCTCGTATTGTAAAAAATACTCATCCAATTGCAGAAATGTCATTTGATGAAGCAGCAGAATTAGCATATTTTGGAGCTAAAATTCTTCATCCTTCAACAGTACTTCCTGCAAAAGTGAAAAATATTCCTGTATTCTTAAAAAACACAATGCAACCAGAAGCTCATGGAACTAAAATTTCAAACAAAACAACAGGGACAGGCGTAAAAGCCATCGCTGCAAAAGACGGATTAACAGCGATAAAAATTAAATCGGGTAGAATGTTGCTCGCGTACGGTTTCTTGTGTCGTGTATTTGAAATTTTTGAGAAATACAAAACACCTATTGACCTCATCACCACTTCGGAAGTTGCTGTTTCATTGACAATTGACAAAATTGACTATTTAGCACAAATAGTTGATGAATTGAAAACATTGGGAACCGTTGAAGTTGATAAAGATCAAACAATTATTTGTATCGTTGGGAATATGATTGCCGAAGAGCAAGGACATGCGACAGAAGTTCTTAAAGCATTGAAAGACATTCCAGTACGAATGATTTGTTACGGAGGTAGTGAACACAATATTTCTGTTCTTATTGATACTGAAAACAAGAATAAAGCATTGGTTGCTGTTCACGAAAATCTATTCAATTAAAACAAAAGTCTAAAACGAGGAGTGAAACATTTCATTTCTCGTTTTTTATTTTATTCAATGCCTTTCATAAAAAGAATAGTTTACACACTGCTTTCATTACTTCTAATGAATAGCACGTATGCGCAACAACTGCAAAAACAAATAGAATCATATCTTGCTGCTAAAGATGCTATTGTTGGCGTTTCTGTTTGGTGTCAGGGCAAAGAAATTTGTAACATAAATGGAGACACAAAGTTTCCTATGTATAGCGTTTGCAAATTGTATCAAGCGACAGCAGTTCTTGATGTATTGTGTCAAAAAAATATTTCACTACAAGATTCCATTCATGTTTTCCAAAAGGAACTTCACATAAATACGTATAGTCCGCTTGCACAGAGATTTCCAAATCAAGATGTTAATTTAACCATAGAGGAACTTTTGCAGTATTCTCTGCAACTCAGTGACAATAACGCCTGCGATATCCTTTTCAATAATGTTGCAAATCCCGAAGTTACGACTCAATTTATTAAAACATTTCCCCTTGGAGATTCAAAATTACAAAACACGAATGTACGTTGGACAGAACAAGAACAGCACGAAGTTCCCAATCGTTGCTATGACAATTTCACAACGCCATCGGATGCGGCAAAGTTTATACACGACATTGCAACAACGCCTTCTTTCAAATCTGACTACTGCGATTCATTACTCAATTGGCTTACAGAAATGCTAATCAATTGTAAAACAGGCGAAAGTCGGTTGCCTCGATATGTAAACAATGCTCAAGTTGGAATTGCTCACAAAACAGGGACGGGGCCAATGAATAATGGCATTTGCGAAGGTATTAATGATGTTGGTTTTGTAACTCTTCTTGACAAAAACATCACGTATGGTATTGCTGTGTTTTGTGAGAATAAATCTATGCAATATCAAGATTTAGAAGAGATTATCGCACAAATTTCGTTGATTGTGTACAAACACATGATAGAATTTAAGAATTAAGAAGTAATCATAAAACACTAATTTTGTGTCAGAAGCGTGGAGCATATATGCAGATTGGAATCCGTGGCACGGATGTACGAAAATCAGTCCGGGTTGCAAATATTGTTATGTATATCGTCAAGACGAAATGTATGGAAGCGAGGTCAGTAGCAGTATTGCCCGAAAAACCGCAGCTTTTGACTTGCCAATAAAACGGAAACGAGACAAATCCTATAAAATTCCGTCGGGAAAGGTTGTTTTTACCTGTTTTACCTCCGATTTTCTTTTGAAAGATGCAGATGAATGGCGACCAGAATGCTGGGAAATGATTCGTGAAAGAAAAGATTTGTATTTCTACTTTTTCACAAAACGAATAGACCGTTTTATGGAATGCATTCCCGACGATTGGGGCGATGGCTACGACAACGTGATGGTTGGTTGTACCATTGAAAATCAGGCAATGGCAGACTACAGATTGCCAATTTTTAAATCGGTGCCAATAAAACATAAATCTCTAACAATTGCGCCATTGCTTGAACACGTTGATGTTTCGCACTATCTTGACAACACAATAGAAGAAGTTTCGGTTGGTGGGGAATCTGGAGTTTACGCCCGTCCGTGCAATTACGATTGGATTCTCGACTTGCGTCGCCAGTGCGTTGAGAAAAATATTCCGTTCCGATTTCATCAAACAGGAGCACATTTTATTAAAGACGGAAAAATATATCGTATTCCGCGAAAACATCAACTGAGTCAAGCCCATAAGGCTGACATTGATTTTCGTATTGGAAATTATTTTATGCCCGAAACTGCAAATTACGATGGATGGGAGGAATGAAAGAAAATTTGCAAAAGATTTTATAATTCTATTACGCTAAAATGTAAAATTTTGACGTTTCTATTACGCTATTTTGCAAAAAATGATCCACGTTTGCTCCACTTCATTGCAACAATCTAACATTGATAAGTTTTGACGAAAGTCGTTTGATAACGATAGGTACTCAACAAATTCATGCTTATTCGGCTGTGGATTGGTTGATGGGGAAAAATTATATTCAAATAAGAAGTGAAAAAATAGCATTTTTATTATGTTTGTGTAAAAAAGATCTATCTTTGAACTAAAGAATAAAAAAGTAACCACAAAAGTTTAACGTAGCGTTTGCTATAATTCTAAAGACATACCAATGCCAGAAAAATTAATACGTAATGATACATTATATACAGCCATTTCCTCCGTTTTGCAAAAGGCAAGACAGACAGCTTATCGTGCTGTAAATTTCACAATGGTAACCGCCTATTGGGAGATTGGTCGATTAATAACAGAGGATGAACTAAAGTGGGAACGTGCTGAATATGGGAAACAGGTAATGAAAAATTTAGCGGAACGACTTACCAACGAGTTTGGAAAGGGATTTGACGAAAGCAATTTAAGATATATGAGATTGTTTTTCAAAGCGTTTCCAATTTGTGACACACTGCGTCACGAATTGAGCTGGAGTCATTACAGAAGATTGCTTAGTGTTGATAACGAAGAGATTCGGCTTTGGTATATGAACGAGGCCGCCGACGAAGTTTGGTCCACACGGGAACGTATCACAATATTTTTGTCGTTCAACGGTGCTTAAAGGAATTGGGGTATAAGATTTTGAACTACATAACGTGGCAAAAATCCGACCCTGCGCCAAACATTAGTTGCCGTTATTTTACTTTTTCTACCGAACTAATTATTTGGGCTCGTAAATCGGAAAAGAAGCCACACAAATTCAACTACAATGTAATGAAACGTCTCAATGGTGACAAGCAAATGACTGATGTTTGGCGAATGTCGGCAGTTGGTTTGTGGGAGAAAACTTGCGGTAAACATCCAACGCAAAAACCTCTAAAACTTTTGAATCGCATAATTTTAGCATCAACAAATAAGGGTGATACCATTCTTGATCCGTTTGCAGGAAGTTGTACGACAGGTATTGCGGCAAATCTTTTGGGACGCAATTTTATCGGAATCGACCAAGAACAAGAATATTTGGAATTGGGAAAACGTCGTCGTCAGGAGATTGAAAATCCTGAAATAGCAGAGAAAATGTTGCGAAAAATGTCTGATTCGTCAACAGAACCAATGGTGCTTGTTAATCATTCGTCTGTCGACAAACGTAAATTAATGATTGAAAAGGGTATCTGCTATATGCGTGCAAACGAATCAAAAGGCTCGTTGCAAATAACAGCAGGATTTGAACGAATGAAGTATGTTTTGTTACATACGGGAGGCAACGATTGTCAAATTTTTAAATTGAAAAAAGCAGGAACATTCCAGATATGGACGCGTGAGGCATTGGAAAAAGTTGGATTTTCTCCCGAACACGCCACACACTATATTGTTGTTCATTTTGATAACACAAAAACGGTAGAGCAGGACAAGTCTGTTAATATCAAACAACGTCTTAATACATATCGGGCAACCATTCGTCCTTTGAGTGATTTTGTACTGATGTAAATAAAGTTAAATTGAGACTGTCAATTTTCTATTATTCCAAATTCTACTGAAAACTTTTACGTATTTTGATAAAAGTTTTCAGTAGTATTGAAACCTTTTGTTATTTTTGTAAAAAGTTTTCAGTAGATATGATTCAAAGAGAGCATTACGTAGCGAAAGTTCGTCCATTTTACGACTCGGATTTGATTAAGGTAATAACTGGCATTCGACGTTGTGGTAAGTCGGTGATATTTAGTCAGATAATGGACGAGATAAAGCAAAAGACAGATAACGTGATTTATCTGAATTTTGAAGATGTACGCACATCTATGATGATTCAAAATGCCAACGATTTGTTACATTATGTTGACTCGCATAGAACAAATGGCAAATGCTATTTGTTTTTTGATGAAATACAAACACTACAAGGTTGGCAAGATGCCTGTAAAACTTTACGTTTACACAACAATTCTGTATTTATTACGGGTTCAAATTCAAAACTATTGTCGGGCGAATTTGTGAAGGAATTGAGTGGACGTTATGTCTCCATTCGAATACGTCCATTCGTGTACAAGGAAATCTGTGAATATTGTCAGCAACTGAGAAAAACGCCAAGCATAAGCGATTATTTGGTGTGGGGCGGTTTTCCGAAGCGTTTCGAGTTTGATACTCTTGACGCACAAATTCAATATTTGAGCGATTTGGATAACACAATTGTTTCTAATGATATAATAAATCGATATAAAATTAGAAAAAGCGATTTGTTTCGACACTTGGTTAATTTTGTATTGCTATCAAATTCACGCATTTATTCGGCAAAATCAATCTATGATTATATAAAAAATGCCCACTCAAATTGCTCAATTTATACAATTATGAGCTACCTGTCGTATTTGGAAGAAGCATTTATTATTGAAAGCATCGGTCAATATTCTACCAAAACCAAACAAGAACTTGCCTTTTACAAAAAGATATACAATGCAGATGTGGCGTTCAATAGTTTACGTTGTAATTCTAATCGATATGATGTAACTCACAACTTAGAAAATATCGTGTATAACGAATTATTGTATCGCGGTTATACTTTGCAAGTATATAACAGCGAAAAGGAAATAGATTTTATGGCTCAAAAGGATAATAAAACCTATTTCGTACAAGTCGCATATAGTGTGGCTGATGAAAAGGCTTATTCTCGTGAATTTTCAGCATTTGACAAAATTGACAATAGAAATCAAAAAATATTGATTACCAATGATGATATTGATTATTCAACAAGCGCGGTACGTCATACTACTTTGAAGGAATTTTTACAAATAGATGAACTATAAAATTCTCTACTGAAAACTTTTACGTATTTTGATAAAAGTTTTCAGTAGAAAGATTGTTACTGCAAAAAAATGTTTCAGTTATGCAACATTTGTCCTTTTCACAATTCCAATGCTGAATTCATACAAAAAATAAATCGGCAATGCAACTATTCCCAATGTGAACGCATCGGCTGTAGGTGTGATGATGGCTGCAATAATACAAATAACGACAATTGCGTGGCGACGATATTGCTTCATAAATTCTGCTTTGAGAATGCCAAAACGCGCAAGTAGCCAACAAACTATGGGTATTTCGAACATAATTCCCATCAACAAGCAGAGAAGCAATAGCGTACTAATGTACGACGAAAGCGAGATATAATTTATAACTTCTTCGCTTACTTGATATGTTCCAAAAAATCGAAATGTGAGTGGAAAAATCAAAAAATACGTCAATAATACGCCCAACATAAACATAACATATCCACCACCAATTGCTTTTATTGAAGCTTTCTTCTCATGTGAATATAATGCTGGTGATATAAAATGAAACAATGAATAAATTATGTATGGCGAAATACATAACGCACCTGCATACATTGCAATTTTTAAGTGAATAAGGAACTGTTGCGCAAGCTCGGTGTTGATAAGTTGAACGCTGAACGATTCAATATTTGTCCCCAAAAAAGAAAAAAAACGATAGGTTATAAAATCTGGACTTTTCGGAGCAAAAACAATTGTAAAAAGGAAATCTTTAAAACAAAATGCAACAATACCACAAACAAATACTGCCACAATCATACGAATGAGACATGTTCGTAGTTCGTCTAAATGGTCCCAAAAAGTAAGCTCGCCGCTATTGGTTTTGTTGTTCATTTTTGTTGTCTGGTTTTGCTGCGTTTTCGTCGGTACCATTCATACCATCTTTAAAACTCTTAACGCCTTTGCCAAGACCTTTCATCAATTCGGGAATTTTCTTTCCTCCAAATAATAACAATACGATTATCGCAATTACGATAATTTCTTGCATTCCAATCATTAAAAGTGTGTGTATCATAATTTTAGTTTTTAGTTGTCAGTTTTAAGTTATCAATTAATAATTCTTCTCTCTTAATTCTTATCTCTTAACTCCTAATTCTTAACTCTTAATTCTTAACTCCTAATTCTTAACTCCTAATTCTTAACTCTTAATTCTTCTCTCTTAACTCTTATTTCTTATCTCTTAATTCTTCTCTACGAACTTCTCTATAATCGGCCAACACTCGTCGGCTGTTTTGCAATCTTTTACAAGTTTTTCCAATGGACACCAGTCGGTTTTTGAATTATTGATTATATGATCAACTTCCTCGTCAAAAACTACTTGAATTCCATTTTGTTGCAATAATTCTTTTGCCGATGTACAAATCACGTGCGTACGGACTTCTTTTGCGCCACCAAGTACAATCAATGCTGCAGCACCTTTACCAATAACCTTGTCGGCAATGCGAGAATCTTTCAAAAATGAATCGTTGTTTTTATTCAATTCGTGTAAATCTTTTACGCCACGCTGCGAAAATGTTCGTGTTTCGCCATTTTTATGAATCACACACGAAAAATTACCTTCGTCGAGTTTACGAATCAACATAGCAAGAACCGCTGCTGAACCAAGGTCAGCACCATTTTGTTTGAGATTTTCCACGTATGCGTCAATTCTTCGCATTTCGGCAGGAATATTGATTCGTTGTGGGCAAGGAGAAAGACATTTGTTACATCCAACGCAATGATTTGCTTGTCGCAATTTTGGCACACTTCTATCGTAGCCGACCAAAAAAGCTTTTCGCGCTTTTTGATAATCTTTGCTCTGTCTATTTTCCTGTATAGTTCCTTCGTTCAAACATTTGTTGTAGTGATTGAAAATTCCTGGAATATCCAAGCCATACGGACACGGCATACAATATTGACAACTATTGCAAGGAATCATCGGAAAATTGACATAGATTTTTGCAATCTCGTCAAGTAACTGATATTCACTTTCGTCCAATGGCTTGAGAGGCGCATACGTACGAATATTGTCCTGCAAATGTTCCATATACGTCATTCCGCTCAAAACCGTCAAAATTCGTGGTTTTGAACCTGCGAATCGGAAAGCCCATGAGGCAATACTTGCTTGCGGATTTTGCTCTTTCAGCAATTCAACTGCATGGTCGCTCAAATTAGCCAAACGTCCACCCAACAATGGTTCCATTACAAAAATCGGTATAGCGCGTTTGTCCAATTCGTTGTACAAATAGTCTGAATTTGTGTTATTTGGGTTTGAATCTTTTGCATGATTCCAATCAACATAATTCAATTGGATGAGAACAAAATCCCAATGAATCTCATCGTGTCGCGACAATAGATAATCAAAAATCCGAACATCGCCGTGATACGAAAAGCCAAGATTTTTGATTCTGCCAGCATTACGTTCCTCTATTAAAAAATCGAGCAAACCATTGTCTATGTAGCGAGCTCGGAAATAGCCCATTGCGTCTTCGCCACCACCAACAGAATGCAACAAATAGTAATCTAAATAATCTACCTGCAATTCTTTGAAAGAATTTTGATACATTTCCAACGAAGCTTCGCGAGTGAATACACCAAAATTAGAAAGTTTTGTAGAGACACGATATTCACTTCTTTTATGTCGGCTCAACGCTATTCCCAACGCTTTTTCGGAGCGCCCTTGACAATAGGCTGGAGATGTATCGAAAAGATTTACACCATGTTCTATTGCATAGTCAACCATTCGATTGATTTCCTCTTGGTCGATTTCGTTTTCGGAATCTTCGCGACCACTTTTCCCTTCAATTGTTGGAAAACGCATACAACCAAAACCCAAAATAGAAACTTTATCGCCATGTGTATCAGGACGATACGTCATTTTATCGGTAGGAATTTCTCCTAAAATTGCCGTTTCGGTTGATTGGTCTTTTTTGTTTGAACATCCAGCTAAAGTAGCAGCAGTTACAGCCGTTCCTGCTCCAAATATTTTTAAGAATTGTCTGCGGTCCATAGTTTTCTTTTTGTGGGTTATATTTCTCTTTGAATTTCGTTTCCTTCCACATACATAGCACTATGTGGACGAGCAGGACATAAATGTTCGCATGCTCCACAACCAATACATCTTTCAGTGTTGATTACAGGATATTTTAAGGAACCTGACATTCCAGTTCTCGAAACCAGCATAATTGCGCCAACAGGACAATGTCTTTCGCAAATATCACAGCCAATGCCATCGGTTTTTACAATGCAATTATCTTCTATCCAAACAGCATGACCGATTTGTATAGACGATTTTTCGGCAGTGGTAATTGGTTTTATAGCACCCGTAGGACAAACTTCCGAACATTTCACACATTCTGGACGACAATAACCACGCTCAAACGTCATTTCTGGTTGCATGAGCGATGATATGTTGGTTGACGGTTGCAAAACTTGATTTGGACAAACCGACACGCACAATTGGCAACCTGTACAATGTTGATTGAAGTTCTTTAGACTTAATGCACCTGCTGGTTTTGGCGGAACTGCCCGAGTTGGAACTTCTTTATCTAAAATCTCTGCAAGACCGCCATCAACTTTCTTTTCTTGTGCCTTTACTGTTGCTCCAGCAAGTAACAAAGCAGACACAGAAAGAAATTTTCGTTTTGAATCGTCAACAGTTTCTGATGTGGCACTTGCCTCCTTTTTCTTTGGTTTAAATTTAATTGCATTCTTATTGCACGATTCCAAACAGTCAAAACACACAACGCAACGGCTATATTCAATTGTTTTTGATTCGGTATCTATGCACGATGATTTACATTTTTTTGCACACAACCCACAACTTGCACACGCATCGGTATCAATTTGAATTTTGAATATTGACAATCTTGAAAATGCGCCAAGCAATGTTCCAACGGGACAAATTGTGTTGCACCAAGTTCGCCCGTTTCGCCACGATAAAATTGCAAAAACCACAAATGTTACAATGGCAACAACCAAAGTTGAAATGCTTTTTATCCAAATATCAACGCTATAGAACGTGTAGCTATCAAAACGCTCCGCCAAATAAGCCAAGCCATTGTTTGCCAATTGATAAATCGGAGCAAAAAGATTTGATGCAATTCGTCCGTATGCACTATAAGGAGCAATTATCACAGCAATTGCATTTAAGCCTGGAATAATCAACAAAACGACAAATGCAATGAACACTATAATTCGCAATTTGTTTTTTGCTGGAGAAAAAGAATAGCGATTTTTCTTGCTTTTCTTTCCAAACCATGCAATCACATCTTGCATAATTCCCAACGGACAAATTATTGAACAATACACTCGACCAAAAATGATTGTCAGTAAAAGTAATCCAACGACGACAAGTACATTAAGAGCCAAAATTGCAGGCAAAAGCTGAATTTTTGCCATCCATCCAAAATAAGCATGGATGGTTCCCGTAAAATCAAGGAATAAAAGGGTGATGCAAGCAAAAAATATAATTGCAAATGCGATTCTAAGTTTTCGTAACATATAGATAATTTTTCGTAACGAAAGTACGTATTTTTTAGATTCTTGTCACCATAAAAACAAAAATATATTTTGGAAACAATATACAAGTTGTCGACACAATCATTTGTAAACAGGTATCGAGACTCATTTTCAGTTTGATTTCCATAATGGTACGTTGAATAACACAAAGAGGTTTGCTTGAAAATGAGAACAGGCAACTGATAACTAAATCGCATACAAGATGTATATCATCACCTCTATTTTTCATTTATTATAGAGAATGGGGGCAAATCTTTCTTTCTTTACTTGATATACTCATTTTTTTTTTCGTACTTTGTACGATGGTTAAGTCGTTCAATAACGACTTGATAGCTAACATCTTATATGGTGTTTACAAAACATTTTTGTTCTATAAATTAATTACTTATGATAGCAAACATTAAAACAAACGATGCAAACAAAGCTCTTGTAGAGATTGGAAATCAATTAGATACTGCAGCTACTCAAGAGTTAACAGAACAATTGCTACCAATAATAGATAATAAAGGAAAACAGATTACACTTGACTTCTCGAATCTTGAATATATTTCATCTTCGGGTTTGCGAACACTTTTATTGTTCAACAAGAAAGCAAAGGAGATTGGTGGCAGCATTTCTTTAATAGGCTTGAAAGAAAATATTCTGCAAATATTCCAAATAGTAGGATTTGACACCTTGTTTACTATAATTCCATAGTATTCATATAGCTTTCCCCATTCAAGAAAACTTTGTATGAAACAATCGTTTAAGTTTGGTTTGTTGTTATGCCAATTCTGATAACGCATTACCAAACTTTCACAAAACGAATGATTTATTTAAATAACATTTACACGATTACAATATGAGTAGCAAAACTTCGCATATTACACACGCACAACAAGGAGTTTATATAGACTGCATTCTTGAACCAGAGAATCTGCGTTACAATAATCCTCATGCCATATCCTTTCCTAATGGCATTTCCCTGGAAATGGTTGTTGTTGCGACGAAAAAAGTATTAGAGTGTCATCCTACCTTGTTCTCTCATTTTGAAGACAGAAATGGTAAACCCACTCAAGTATTTGCTGAACACTGTGTGGCAGAAGTAAAGACTTCAAAAGTTGATGAAAACTGTGTAATAGAAGTCAAGAAAAATTTCAGTCGAAGATTTGATATTGAGCAAGGTCCTCTCTACAGAGCCGAAGTACTTGACACTCCATCGGGAACAATATTGTTAGTGGATTTTCATCATCTTGTTTATGATGGTACATCACTCAATATTCTCATAACTGAAATCTGTGCAGCACTCGAAGGAGTTGAACCTTGTGCCGAATCACATTCGTATATTGAATTTTCTGAAGCTCAACAGTCCGACACGACGGATCATAAAGCATATTACGATACATTGTTTGCAGATGGGGTAACGTCAACTCAACTTTCGGGAGACCTCAACGGAGAAAATGGTTCTCACAAGGAAATTGTGCAGTTCGTCAGCATACCCGATGTTATGACGAAGGCAAAAGCTCTTGATACCGCACCATCGGCTCTATTCATGGCTGCGGCATTTTATACACTCAGCAGATATACAAATACCAAGGATTTATGTATGACGACTATCAGCAACGGTCGTTTGAATCCTCTAACCAAGGGCGTTGTTGGTATGTTTGTAAACACCATACCACTTGTTTGCAAAATTGAAGATATATGCGTGTGCGATTTTATCCACGGCATTCGCCGTATGTTTCAAGAAACTCGCCAACACGAGGAATATCCATTTGCGTCAATTGTGAACAATTATGGCGTAGAACAACATGTTCGATTTACATACCAATACGGAACATTTGGGAATCATTTCTATATAAATAACAAAGACGTTAAGGTTGATGCTCTATATATCAATAATCAGACTTGTCCTTTCACAATAACGATACATAACATAGATGACAAACCAGCCATTGTTCTAAACTACGATACTGCAAAATATTCGTCTGAATATGTGAGCAGATTTGCAGAATCTATGGACGCTGTTGTGTCGCATTTTCTTGAAAATCCAGAAGGAAAACTACTTTCTGTATCAATTATGAGCGAACGCCAGCAGGAAGAAGTTGCAAAACTACATCATACTTGTCTTGACGCTTCAGCCGTTAGATTCCCTCTTTTCCACAATAGCATTGAATATTGGGCAGAAAAAACTCCTGACGCGACAGCTGTCATTGCTTGTAACGAAACACTGTCGTACCGTGAGTTCAACGAAAAAGCAAATATTCTTGCTCATGCACTCATCCAAAAGGGAGTTTTGCCAGGTGAACGTATTTGTTTATTATTACCACGTAAGAGTTGGCATCTCATCGCGATGTTTGGCGTAATGAAAACAGGTGCAGCCTACATTCCGTGCGACCCAGAATATCCGGCAGAACGTATCAAGCTTATAACAGATGATAGCCATGCACGCTTCATAATCACTACAAAAGATAAAATGTCTGATTACGGAGAGCGAGCACTCGATGTAGAAGAATTGCTTACAACAAAAGGCAATGACACAAATCCGAACATAAAACAAGACAGCGAATCTCTCGCATATCTCATTTATACATCTGGTTCAACAGGCCGTCCGAAAGGTGTAATGCTTCGCCACATCGGTATTTGCAATTATCTTACTGACCACGAGGAAAATCGTCATTTCCACGCTCTTGTAAACGATTGCAAAACTATGCTTTGTATTACCACAGTAAGTTTTGACCTTTCGCTCAAGGAAATAGGATCTGCACTTTTCAACGGTATGAAACTAGTTTTTGCCAACGAGGACCAAGTCAACAATCCACAGTCTTTGGCAAATTTGATGAATCAAACAAATGTTGATGGTTTCAGTGGAACACCTTCGCGTTTAAAGATGTTTCTTGACCTTCCCGATTTCCAAAAGGCATTTTCACAATGTAAATTCATTGTACTTGGTGGAGAAAAATATCCGCCAACACTTCTTCCACAAATCAAGGAACTTGCCCCAACAGCACGTCTATTCAATACGTACGGACCGACAGAAATCAGCGTTAGCTGTAATGGTAAGGAATTAACACATGCAAATCACATAACGATTGGTCGTCCATTATTGAATGTTACGGAATACGTTGTAGATGAAGATTTGAACGAACTTCCTGTAGGTGTTACGGGCGAACTTATCATCGGTGGACTTGGCGTTTCTGCTGGATATAATGATTTACCAGAAAAAACAGCCGAAGCATTTATTGATTACAATGGCGAACGCTACTATAAGTCTGGCGATTACGCGTATTGGAATACCGAAGGTGAAGTTGTCATTCTTGGTCGTAAAGACCACCAAATAAAACTTAATGGTCTCCGAATAGAACTTGGTGAGGTAGAGACTGTACTGAATAAACAACCTCAGGTCAAAGAAGGTGTAGCAATGATTAAGAGCGTTGATGGTCACGACCATCTTGTGGCATACTACACTCTCAAAGAAAACGTAAAGAATGACTATACCGATAGAAAATCGTTAGAAACTCTTCTCAAGGAACAGATGGGCAAAAGTCTTACCCACTATATGATTCCTACCATTTTCGTGCAATTGGAGAAAATGCCTATCTCGCCTAACGGGAAAACCGACCTCAAGGCTCTACCTCAACCTGTCATTACAATTTCTGAGGAAGAGAAAATTATGCCGACAACAGCGGTTGAGCAATCATTGTATGATATTGTAGCAGAAATAATTGAGAACACAAACTTCGGCATTACAACAAATCTTATAAGCGCAGGTCTGACTTCGTTGCTTGCTATCCGTCTTTCGGTATTTGTAAGTAGCAAAATGAATGCAACTCTTTCTGTACGTGACATATTGCGATATCCAACAATTAAAGATTTAGCCACAAAATTGCAAAGCATCGAAGACATTTCCACAAATCAAAACGCAAAAATATCATCGGCACCACTTTCATTTTCTCAACGTGGCATTTATGCTGAATGTATAAGTAATCCCGATGACATTCAATACAATATACCTGTCTGTCTTACAATGCCACAAGGTATCAATGCAGTTCAAGTAAGGGAAGCTTTAAATAAAATATTCGATGCTCATCCACATTTGTACACTCATTTTCAAAACGACGAAAATGGAGATGTATATCAATGTTTTATGGAGAACAAAACTATTGATTGTCATGTCACAACAATGACTGAGCAAGAATTGGAGCAAGAGAAGAATAGCTTTGTGCGTCCGTTTGCATTGCATGAAGGACCGCTTTGTCGCTTCGAAATTGTTGAATGTGCATCTTCGGTATATTTATTTGCTGATTTCCATCATCTCGTTATGGATGGCGGTTCGTTAGATATATTCTATAACCAATTGTGTCAGGCTCTTGAAGGAAAATCGTTAGAACAAGAGCAATACAATTACTATCAATTTGTAACAAACCAAACGATAGATGCCGCAACCGAACAGTTTTTTGCGGAACAACTTAGTCAGATAGAAGAAGCATCGGCGCTACTTCCTGATAAATATGACAATGACAATAGTCATCAGCAAGCAAACGTGAAAATTTCGACAGACTTACAGTCTGTACAAGCAAAATGCAAGCAATTGAATATTACACCTGCATCGCTCTATCTTGCAGCAATGACAATTGCTATCAGCAAATATACGACAGAAGATATAGTAGGTCTTTGTACTGTTTCCAATGGAAGAAGCAATCTACAAATATCGAACACATTCGGAATGTTTGTAAACACGTTACCATTGATAAGCAAAGTAGATACGAGCCTCAGTGTGAACAATTATCTACAACAAGTTGCCGACACATTCCTTGAAACTTTGGCAAACGAGGATTATCCGTATAGCAAGATAGTTGAAAAATACGGATATACGGCCAACATACTGTACGCATATCAAGTTGGAGTTCTCAACAAATATCGCTGTTACAACGGTGAATTGAAAATTCAAAAGTTGGAACTTCAAAAAGCAAAATTTCCACTTTCCGTACTTATAGAAGGTAATGTGGAAGAAGGAGGCATAATTAACGTGCAATATGATGCGAGCCTTTTCTCTGAGACAATGGTGAAAGGCTTTGCCGATGCTGTTCAACATATTGTAACAGAATTGCTTGTCCGCGAAAATATGAGTGACGTAACCGTGAGCAACGAACAAATGATTTCTCTGCTTGACTCTTTCAACGCAAAAAGCAATCCTGTTTCGGCCGATGAAGATGCCGACCAAACTGTGTTGTCTCTGTTCCAAAGAGCAGCGAAACAATATCCCGATAATGTAGCTGCCGTATTCAAAGACAAGAAATATACCTACAAGGAATTAGACGAATTGAGCAGTAAAATTGGAGGATTTATCTACAGCAAAATAAAAGATTGTGGCAAAACGGAACCTGTAGTATCTATACTCATTCCAAGGAATGAATATATATTCATTCTGCCACTTGCTGCAATGAAAGCTGGTTGTGCCTATCAACCTCTTGACCCGAGTTATCCACAGGAACGACTGAACTTTATGGTGAAAGATGCCGATGCAGCGTTGCTCATAACAGATGATGAACTTCGTCCTATTATCAACGAATACGAAGGAGAAGTGGTAGTTACAAGCGAACTTGAAAATATAGAACAACAGGAAACTCCTATTTGCAATCTTACCCCACAAAATCTATTCATACTCCTTTATACATCAGGTTCTACTGGTGTACCAAAAGGCGTAATGCTGGAACATCAGAATCTTGTTGCTTTCATCAAATATTATCGTCGCTACTACGATTTGAAACCCGAACACCATGTTGCAGCCTATGCATCGTTCGGATTTGATGCAAATATGATGGATTTATATCCAGCACTGACAACGGGCGCAACAATTCACATTATTGCAGAAGAAATCAGACTTGATCTTGTGGCATTGAATGAATATTTCGAGAAAAACAATATCACCCATAGTTTTATTACAACACAAGTTGGAGTTCAGTTCCTTCTCAACACCGAGAATCACTCACTCAAACATTTGTCGGTTGGTGGAGAAAAACTTATCAGCGTTGAACCCGCACAAGGTTACACATTCCATAACTTATACGGACCCACAGAATGTACTATTTTCGCGACAAACACTCCTGTACTGAAGAAGGAATCTAACATTCCTATTGGTAAGCCAACCGACTTGCTTGATTGCTATGTTGTGGACAAAAATCTACATCGGTTACCTGTGGGCGCCGCTGGAGAACTTATTATTGTGGGCAAACAAGTTGGTCGTGGATATTTGAATCGTCCCGATAAAACAGCAGAAGCCTTCTTCACAATGAACGGAGAACGGGCTTATCACAGCGGTGATATCGTTCGCTATCGTCAGGATGGAAACATTGAATTTGTTGGTCGTAAAGACGGGCAAGTAAAAATTCGTGGGTTCCGCATCGAATTGAAGGAAATTGAATCTGTAATCCGTGATTTCAATGGCATTTCAGACGTAACCGTTCAGGCATTTGACGACCCTAATGGCGGGAAATTCATTGCCGCATACGTGGTAAGTGCAAACGAAGTGGACATTGATGCTCTCAACGCATTTATACTTGACCAAAAACCGCCATATATGGTGCCTGCTGTTACTATGCAGATTGAGAAAATTCCACTTAATGTGAATCAGAAAGTAGATAAAAAAGCTTTACCAAAACCAGAACCAAAATCAAAAGGTACTGGTAGCGATAATGTTTCCGCTGCTCCTCTCAATGCGTTAGAAAAAGAACTCAAAACTATCATTGCTTCTGTGGTCAATACAGAGGATTTCTCTATTACTGATATTTTGGGATATGTAGGACTGACTTCAATTTCAAGCATTAAACTTGCGACTCTCATCTATAAAAAATTTGGTGTACAAGTAAACTCAAAAACATTGGCTAAAACAGGTTCTCTGCAAAGCATAGAAAACGAAATTCTTACTTTGTGGATGAATGGCGGAGCAAAACCAACTGCTGATGGGCAAGAATCGGGGGAAACAACAAATTCCAAAGAATCAAAGACTTCTAACGACTTTGCTCCGTTAACATATCCACAAATAGGAGTGTATCTCGATTGTCTGAAATTCCCTAATTCTACATTGTACAATATACCATTGGTTCTTAATCTCAGTGAATCAATTTCTGCCGAGGAACTTCAGAATGCCGTCAAAGCAACAGTTGAAAACCATCAAAGTTTTTGGCTTACATTTGAAACTGTAGATGGAGAAACGAGACAGATTCTCAATAAACACATTTCTTTTAATATTCCTATCACCGAACTATCCGAAAGCGAGATTGATTCTTACGGAAAGAGTTTCATTCGTCATTTCGACCTTGCACAAGGACCTTTGTTCCGCTTTGAAATAGTAAAAACGGAAAGTTGTACCCATCTCTTTATGGATATTCATCACCTTATTTCTGATGGTGGCTCCATTGATTTGATTACAAAAGAGATTGCCAATCGACTAAATGGTACGAAAATAGAAGCGGAAAATTATTCATATCTGCAATTCGCTGAAGAACAGATAGCCGCAAAAGATGGAGAAGAATACCTATCAGCCAAATCTTTCTTTGATTCTCGCCTCGCATGTTGTGAAGGTGCTAGTGAAATAACAGCCGATTTACCTAAAAACGATGCAGCCAGCCATACAATTGGGAAGTCCGTATGTGCTATAGATATGAATCCCGTAGAACATTTGGCAAAGCAAATAGGCGTAACTCCAATGAGTATATTCCTTGCCGCTGCTTACTACACTGTTAGCCGATTCGTAAACAACAAACAAGTCTATCTCGGCACAATCTCAAATGGACGAAGCAACTTACGCATCTTCAACACGACAGGTATGTTTGTCAACACACTTGCTCTCAGTTCTAATATCAAAGAACAATCAGTAAGTGAATTCATACAAGAAACGGATCAAAATTTCACCGATACCCTCTATCACGAGCAGTATCCATTTTCTCAAATTGCAGCCGATTATGGATTCAAGCCTGAGATTGTATTTGAATATCAGGTAGGTGTTCTTGACAATAACATTGTTCATGGAGAAAAAGCGACTCTAAAGGGTCTATCCCTTGATCTTGCAAAGTTCAAAATGAAAATAGTCATCAACAACTCAACAAATGGAGGGCACGAGATAACTATTGGATATGACGAGGCTTTGTATTCGCCAGAACTTGCAAATAATTTCGCCGAAGCATATAAAACAGCCATAGTAAACTTTATATCACAACCAAACGAGTTTGTGAAGAAGATTTCTATTATGAGCGATGCGCAAAAGAAAAAGATTGAAACTCTACGAACAACTGCACTTGCTGATGTGCCATTCAAGCGTTTCTACGAACCAATAGAATATTGGGCAGAAAAAACTCCTGACGCATTGGCTGTATATGCTTGTGACCGTCAATTGACATTTAAGGAATTCAATGCAGAATGTAATCGTGTTGCTCATGCTTTAATAGCAAAAGGCGTAAAACGAGGTGACAAAGTTGTATTGCTTTTACCTCGTACGAGTCAGGTATTGTGTTGCATATTCGGTGTAAGCAAAGCTGGTGCAGCTTACATTCCTTGCGATCCTACATATCCTGCAGAAAGAATAAATCTTATAACTGACGATTCCAAAGCTACTTTTGTCATTACTACCAAGGAACACTTGGCTGAACATAAGGACAATGCAATTCTTGTTGATGATTTGTTTACTTATAATGCAGATGATTATGCAAGTAATCCGAATGTGTTCGTCAGTCCAGATGATCTTGTATATCTAATATACACATCTGGGTCAACTGGACGTCCTAAGGGTGTAATGCTCCGTCATGAAAGTATATGCAATTATTTGTACGACCATCCTGCCAATGCTCATATACATAGCCTCAAGACAGAAAATGTGAAAGCTTATATTTGCATCACAACCCTATCTTTCGATATGTCGTTGAAAGAATATGGTGGAGCTTTGCATAATGGCATAACGGCTGTACTGGCAAGCGAAGACGAGGTCAATAACCCAATTTTACTTGCAGAATTGTTCCGCAAAACTGGCGCACAAGCAATCAATGGTACACCTTCACGTTTGTTAAATTGCATGGAAAGCAATGATTTCTGTGAAATGTTGTCTCATTGTAAAGTTATTATGAGCGGTGGAGAAAAGTACTCCGACAAACTTCTTGAACGTCTGCATTCAATGAATTTACGAATTTTCAATACGTATGGACCTACAGAAATCACGGTATCGTCAAATTGTGCGGAATTGACAAATACGAATCAGATTACGATAGGACCCCCATTACTCAACTATACTGAATTTGTTGTTGATTCCGATGGCAATGAACTTCCTATGGGAGTTGTTGGAGAATTATATATCGGAGGTATAGGCGTAGCTTCGGGATATAACAATCTTCCAGAACAAACAACTGAACGATTCATCAACTATCAAGGTATAAGAGTCTATCGCTCTGGCGATTACGCCCGTTGGTTGCCTGACGGAAGAGTTGATGTTCTTGGTCGCCTTGATAATCAGGTAAAACTCAATGGATTACGTATTGAGCTTGGGGAGGTGGAAAATGCCATTTCTAAAGTAGAAGGAGTAAAGCAAACTGTTGTACTAATTCGTAATATTGATGGTCGCGATCACCTATCAGCGTATTTTGTCGCTGATCGGCCTATCAATATTGAAGACATGAAAAATCAAATTAGTACAACACTAACCCACTATATGGTTCCGACAGCCTATCTTCAAATGGAGAAATTTCCTCTCACACCAAACGGCAAGACCGATGTGAAGAATCTTCCATTGCCTCAATTGGCAAAAGTGGGTGGTGATTATATTGCTCCTAAAAACAAAATTGAAGAAGCATTCTGCCACGCTTTTGAAAATATTCTCGGAATAGAAAAAGTGAGTGCTGCTGATTCATTCTTTGAACTTGGAGGTACGTCACTCACCGCGACACGGGTAATTATAGAGGCAAAAAACTACGGATATAACATTTCCTATGCAGACGTTTTCAGTCATCCTACTGTTCAAAAACTTGCACAACTTGTGGGAGGAATCACAAAGGATTGCATTGACACCGATGTAACAGATTACGATTACTCAAAAATCAATACTCTACTTGCAGCAAACAATCTTGATAGTTTTAGAAAAGGAGAACGACTGACGTTAGGGAATATCTTACTCACGGGTGCAAACGGATATCTTGGTATTCACATTCTACACAACTTGTTGGAAAATCATATCAAACAGCATCCACAATATAAAGTTTATTGCCTTGTACGTCACGGGAAAAATGGTGTAAGTAGCGAGACTCGTCTTAAAGACCTTCTTTTCTATTATTTCGAAAATAGTTACAATGTATTTTTCGGGAACCAACTTATAGTTATTGACGGAGATGTAACCAATATGGACGCTTTTAATCAAGTTCCTTCACAAAATATTGACGACATTCCTCTTACAGTTATAAATTGCGCTGCAATTGTAAAACATTTTTCTAATGGTACCGAAATTGAAGATATCAATATCGGTGGACTTCAGAATTGTGTAGATTATTGTTTAAGAACAGGTGCAAGACTTGTTCAGACAAGCACCAATAGCACTGGCGGTTTATCACAGAATGGTTATCCTGATCCAAAGACAAACTTTAGTGAACAGTTACACTATTTCGGACAAAGTTTGACGAGTAAATACACTCACTCTAAGTTCCTTGCTGAACGTATTGTGCTTGAATCCATTATAGAAAAAGGTCTTGTTGCAAAAGTTGTACGTCTTGGAAATCTTGCTCCACGCGTTACCGATGGCGAATTCCAAATAAATTTCAGAAGTAATTCTGCAATGGGGCGCTTACATATATTCCAAATGCTTGGTGTATGTAGTTATTCTCTTGCAATGGGAAAAGTTGAATTTTCTCCGATTGACGAAGTTGCAGAGGCAATTCTTAAACTTGCCACCACGCCGAAAGAATGTTGTGTATTCCACCCTTTCAACGATCACATGGTTAAGTTGGGCGACGTAATACAAGAAATAGCAAATACGCTCAACGTCAAGATAGACGAAGTTGAGGATGATGTTTTCAACGATAGACTCAACGAGGCAGCTCAAAATCCAGAAAAAGCGAAGGTTTTGCAATCTATGCTCGCGTATAAAACAGATAAGAAGGTTACGGTTAGTGGATTTGCAAAATATAACCCTTACACTATCCAAGTTCTTGCCCGACTCGGATTTCATTGGAATGTTACTTCGTGGGACTATGTTCAACGATTTATCAACGCTATAGCTGCTCTTGACTTCTTTGAAGATAAACGATAATATGTCTTATGTGGAAACGGGTTGTCACTATCGTATTGTTGATTCTGCACATTCTGATTTTAAATGCTCAGAATGTGCCAGACTACAACAATCAAATTAAAATTGAAGGTACAGAATTGGCCCAACTACAATCAGTAATAGACATTCTTGTTGTGTTGCCTGGCGTGAGCATTGTTGACAATGTTATTACCCTCTCTGGTCAAGGAATTCCAGCCATATACATTGACAATCGCAAAGTTGTGGAACTTTCGGAACTTATGCACATCACAGGCGACAAAGTGAAGGAAATTGAGATAATGCGACATCCTAGCGCAGAATACGAAAAAAATGTTGAAGCAGTTATAGTCATACGGTTAAAACCTAACAATACCGAAGGTTTCTCTCTCGACAATACCCTGCGCTTTGACGTTACAAATAAAATTTCTCCGAATGAAGAGATAACTCTCGGTTGGAAACGAAAAAAAATAACGTTTGGAACTTTCATTGGCTGGCACGAGGAACAACGATACTTCAAAAGAACTATCTACACCAACAAATATCAGGACCATAAACTTATTAGTGAAAGCAACAATTTGGTACATCCCAACATCAAGAAGCAATGGCTTTCTTCTCGTTTTTCTGTTTCCTACGAAATCAATGCTCACAATAAAATTACATGCAACTACTCTTTCTACGACAAATATAAAGACCTAACTACAATATCGGAAACTTCTCAAATTACAAAAAATCTTGATGCACATCATGACTTTTCTCTGGAATATACGGGTCGTATAAAACAATGGAATATAGTTTTAGGGAACAACTCTTTCATTGATAACGCAGATTTGACGATAGAAACTCCAACCAAGACAAGCTACTACATACGAAAAGAGTACGACATACGAACGTATGCAAAAATGTTCAGAAATTTTTGGAAAGGAAGTGTAATACTTGGTGCAGAACACGATCTTGACCACATGAATGTAAAAATGTACGAAGATAACCCGTCTTACGATCCTCTTGAAAAAATATATTTCAATACTCACGCCATACACCCAGACAATACAATAGGTGTTTTTGTAACAACAACACAGGATTTCGGTCGTTGGAACGTAGAGGTAGGTTTGCGTTATGAGAATCATAATTACGTTTATAGACCTTGTAATGATGATGGTCTCATGCGTTTTCTTGATGATTTTGAACCCATAATTGACTATGATATTCCCGAAGAGTATTACCTGATTCCTTTTCTCGTAAAAAATCGAGAAGTAGGCTTCAAAAACAATTATTTGTATCCATCCCTAAAAATATCTACTAAATTGGGAGACTCCGAGTTGTCGTTCAAACATTCAGAAAATAGTATCCGTCCGTATCTTGGCATCACCCGACTACGATTCAGCGAGATAGAACTTATGAACGAAAAAATACTCAGAACGGAAAAAGCATCTGCAACAACGCTGGAATGGAAATACAAATGGGCTAGTCTCGCCACCTCATACACATACTATGTTGATCCAATCTGTAAAACACTTTCGTCAACAAATCAGTACAATGCACCAGACTACAATGCAGTAGATTTTGACATAACACTTGCTCCACAAATAATATGTTGGTATCCAATGCTACATGTCTGTTTTTACAAACAATGGTTTGAAATGCCTTTGGCAAGTGGTAAAGACCGTTTGTTAGAACCTTTCACAAGAATAACTTTTAACAATACCGTGACATTGCCTCATGAATGGATTATACGTCTGAATGCTCTATGGCATAGTCGTGGTGCCGAGCGTAACACGTACTATTATAGTCCCGATTTTCGTTTGGATGCCTCTATTCAAAAATCTCTTCCAAAACAAAAACTAACATTTGTCATCAATGTTGTAAATATTCTTCGTGGTTCTTATCACGATATTACTAGTTATGTACAAGAATTTTATTGTATGACTCAAGGCATTTGCGACAGAAATACTCGTACGGTTTCGTTGATGATAAGATATAAACTATAAACATATAAATATATTGTTTCATGCAACAAAGAAATTCATATCTCATAGGTAAAGCTTTTAAAAACTACTTAGTAGCTTCGGTCCTTACTGTTGCGGCGACACAGGTGGCAAATATTGTTGATGCTTCTATTGTTGGTAATCTCATCGGTCCAGAAGCACTTGCGGCAGTAAACCTCAGCAAGCCTATACTACAAACTATTTTTGCTGCATCGTGCCTTTACATTGCAAGTTCTACAATGCTTGCTGGTATTGCCATTGGGAAAGGCAACAAATCAAAAGCAGGTAAACTATTTACGTTCTCTATCATCACATCAGTAACACTTGGTGCGTTGTTTATCATTGGAGGTCTTTTCGCTTTCAATCCGCTATCACATTTGCTTTGCCATTCCGAGAATTTACGTCCAATGACAAACGAATTTTTGTTTGTTACAATTCTGTCTGCCATACCCCAACTTCTCATGTACACACTCAATCAGTTTGTTACTGTTGATGGATCACCGAAACTTATCTCGCGGGCGGTTATCGTAAGTAACATTTTCAATATCCTTTTTGATATTATTTTTATAAAATATTGTGGATGGGGCATTGCTGGTGCAGCTTGGGCTACGTTCCTCATGTACATTATTTGTATTCTGATGGTTTTGCCACATTTCCGTAAAAAAAATACACTACGTCTTTGTAAGACTAAACGTAATGACATAGAATGTAACCAGATATTATCATTAGGACTGCCGTTGTTTTTTGGCACTGTGCTTTTGTCTGTTCAGATGGTCGGTAACAACTACGTTGCCAGCACGTATCTCGGCGACGGAGGTCTTATTGCACTTGCCGTATGTATGCAATTGTTTGCGTTTTCAATGATTATCCTTTCAGGAACCCTTCGTACCATACAACCTGTTGGTTCCATAATCAAAGGTTTGGAAGACGACCGAGGAATGTTCTTCCTCATACAAAAAACATATAAATTCCTGATAATCTGTCTCAGTATCTATACAGTTTCTATCATTATATTTCCTACTCAGATTGCAAACTTTCTTGGCGCAACCAATGAAGCTTCCCTACCAATCATTCTTAAGGCATTACCGCCATTCACACTACAAATAATTATGCAAGCTTTGCTCTACAATCTTATGCCGATATATCAGTTCTACAATCATAAAAATATTGCCCTTTTCCTTTCTATAGGACAAACCTTGCTTCCAATGATTGGATTCTGGTTGCTGAACGGTGGATGGATTGGATTTTTCCTTGGTCAAGTTGTTGTTGCCATAGTTATCTTAATAAGTACAATTGTCGTGCGACGTAACAACAAATCGCTGATGCCTGTTTTACTTATTCCTAAAGCACAAGACAAGGAAATGTATGACACAACAATTGAAACAATTATTGGTAATCTAAATAAATGTACCCATGAAATTCTTAGTTTTCTTCAAACACAAGGTTTAGACAAAGAAAATGCTTACCGCTACGTTCTTTGTGCCGAGGAATTGCTCAAAAATATTATTGACCACGGACATGCCAAATACGTAGATATACGTGCTACCAAGAACATTGTTTCCATTCACGACGATGGTATGCCATTCAATCCAATAGAATACACCAAAGAAGATGATGGATTTGGATTAAAGATTGTTCACGGCATTGGTATAGATATGAAATATGATTACCGATTCAATCAGAATATGGTAACGATAAACATAGAAAAAAAGCCTGAATAAAGTTGTCAGTTATAGGAAATCAGTAGTTTGTTTTACTGCTTTAGCGTAATCTGAAATTGTGTATATGAAAAGCGGTCATCGTGAGCGGTTACGCAGGGTAAAGTTATGGATTATATTTTTAGGCAATACCCCAAGGTATAGATGACATAGAATCAACGGACAAACAATTCTACTTTTTCTCTCTAAAAATTTTGTTATATGGAGAGTGTTCGTAGGTCTTGTCGTCAACAAAAATGCAGAACCCCGTTTGGAATTCTGCATTTATAATTATTGGAATTTTATGCGATTTGTTGCCACTTAGTGGCTGGTAATCGTATTAAATTGCAACTATGTTTTAGAAGTTCAATGATTTCAAAATCTCGTCAGCATTCTTTATTTCGGAACCTTGTAAGTTATATACCTTACCATCACGGATGATATAAACTTTACCGTCTTTGATTATTGCTCCATTAGGAACATCTTCTGCATTGATGACATTTATAACATCTGTAGAAACAGCAGGATCGACCCCAACACCTATAGCCATTGTTTCATCGTCAATAACTCTCAAATATATATCAACGATTACAGGCGCTATCACTTCTTCGCCAATAACAAGCTCTTCTACAGAGAAAAAATCTTTCTTGATAGGATTCTCATCACTCTTAATGTTGAAACCTGTTCCGTTCCATTCTATTTCCATTTTGAAGAGACCATCCTCAACCTTAATCAGGTTATCAGACCAATCACTTCCCTCAGGCTTAAGTTGCCAGTTCTCGTATTCGGTATATGCGTAATCAGGAGGAATTGTGCCAATAACGATATTGGAAACTTTATCCAAGTAATAAATTTTCTCATAAGAAGCATTCACAACTAATATGTTGGTGGCTGTAAATATGTTGGTCTCCGCATCGTACGTCATAGTGAAGTCAATCAAATCTGCTTTAGTATTGGTACCCAATACCCAGATTGGCGTAGAACCGCCATACATACCCACATATTGGAATTTCTCGAAAGTAACGACACCGTCATTAAGGACACCTTTCATCCATGCGGTTTTAAAGTCCTCTACAAGACCTTGAACATAAACGATATCATTATCCCAACCAACCAATACAGAATCAGCACACTCTCCACTTACACTGGAACCAGTAAACGGCATCTTAACGAAATCTAATCCAACAGGTGGAGTAATGAACTCCGTACTCGGCGAAAATATTTGGTCATACACAATGATGTGATTGTCACCATTTAGAACCATCGTAGCTGCAATATGTACCAAACCATCTTGATCCTGAGTAACAATTAACGTAGCATCGGTAGCTGCAATATCAGAAGACCCCATAGGGGTTAGTGTACACGTCCAAGTGGGAACCATGTTAGCATACGTGTAGTTCTTACCATATTCTAGGTCTTCGGTCAACTCAAAAAGGTAAGTGGTGTTCTCAGAATAAACATACACATCATAATAATCTGCATCATAAGACCATTTTGTAGCCGTAACATTAATCTTTTCTGTAGGTTTTGTAACAACAGCGGTTACAGGTATTGTAACTTCATCGGCATCAGTTGCACTAATGGTTATGGTTGCACTATAATCGCCACCTGCTGTAAACATAGAGTATAGTTCAATCTCTGTAGGACCTTCAGGCTCTACAGCAAATGTTTTTGTAGTTACGGGGTTGTCATTAAAATCTTTGAAATAGAACTCAGCATCACCTGTGATAGTTGCGGTAGCCTCCGCTACATTTACAGCGGTTATAATTATGCTTGTAGAACCCTCAATACCGGCGTCTGAAAAGAGTTGATACTCATCTTGTTCAGGTGTTATAGCTGGTTTAGCCAATGTTGTAACCGCTATTGAGTTAGAAGCATCACTTTCATCCTCACCTACAGAAACAAATACAACGTATGAATAGGAGGATTCAGGGTCAAGGTTTGAAACTGCGTAAGACGTTTCTTCCAAACCTGAAGCGGATGCAATAAGATCATAATCGTCATTCCAAACATTTATGCTATATGTAGCACCCTCTAAATTAGAAGCCACCCAATTTGCGGTAAATGAGTTATGGGTTACATTTGTAGCAGCAAGGGCTGTGGTTGGAGTTGGGGCAACACCTCCAACTTTTTCAATCCACAATTGGTCTGCATCTTGTTTTAATTTAAGGTAAAAATTGAATATTCCACTCTCTCCCATTGTGTAAAAGCCTTCCGTTATACCACCTGTGATTGTAACGGTAATAGCAGGGTCTAAATCAATCGCCCATTCCTTTCCAGAACCTTCGTCATACAATCTTACAACATCGCCTACTTGCAATGACTGCCCAAAAACATACCATTCTTGGTAACTTGGGTCCATTGGCATTAGATTCTCTTCGCCTATGACAGGTGTTCCGTTTACCGTTATTCCAAACGGAGCGGCAAAAGCGGAAAAAGCAAACATTGTCGCTACGAAAAAAGTAAATAATTTTTTCATAATAGTTAATTATTAAAATAGGTCCTATTCATTCTATTTCTTCGCTTCATCAGCAGAACCTAATGATCTAATTCAGCAAAGGGTTCCCATCTCAATTCAAACCAAGTGCAAAGATACTATTTTTCTGACATAACCAAATATTTTTCAAGTTGAACTCACACACTATTCTTTCAATATTGTGGGCAACAAAAACCGCATGTTATTCATCCACATTTCTGCCATTTTGTAGTGTCCTGCAGGCGTTGGATGTACACCGTCCCAAATCCAATATGTGGAAGGTGTTTTGTAATACCTTTCATTTGTCTTACAAACATCGTCAAATTTCGACTGAAACGGAAGATACACAGCATTGAAATCCGCAGCAATTCGCTTTGTTGTACGTGCTAATGCTTCGCAACTTTTTCGCGTAACACCTTCATTATCAACGCGAAGACCTTGTTCGCAAAATGGTTCGCCAATAATAATCAATACGTTAGGATTTTGTTTACGACTTTGAGTAAGCAAGTCTCTATATTTTTTTTCAAATGCAAGCGTGTCGGGTTTTAAATTGTTATTCAAAACATCGTTAATGCCTATCAAAATGGTAATAACATCGGGATTGATATCTAACGCATCAGTCTTCCAACGTTTCGATAAATCATCAATAGTATTTCCACTTATTCCACGATTATAAAATTCCAAATGTAGTTCGGGATATTCGGCCATAAATTCGGCTGCACAAATATACATATATCCATGACCGAAAATATGATTCCAATCTTCTGTATTTCGCGTTCCATCGCATTCTTGACCCCATTTGCCATCAGTTATGGAATCGCCAATAAACAAAATTTTTTGGGCAAAAAGCGAAAAACTGACAAATAGAATTGTGGTCGTAAAAAATATTTTTTTCATAGCTTGTAAACTCTTATTCTACCGATATGCCAATCATCACTGTGTTTCCGTCAATATTATTCCATACGGAGTGAAGTCTTGTTCCTTTCACCAAATACGATTCGTTTTTATGAAGAATAATCGTTTCGTCTTCAAATTCAATGCGAGCTTCGCCTTCAGTTACAATGAACAAATGATTGTGCTCGTGAGAATGTTTTGTTGTTGGTCCGCCACCATTAGCGCCAAGATACGCGATAGCACAATCTTTAATTTTTCCACCATTGCCGAATAATTTTTTTGCAAGAAAATTTACATGCAAAGGAGGAGTCATGAATTCTTTCGTTTCCATAATCTGTTTGTATTACATTTATGGAACAAAGATATAGTTTTAGAATCAATAAATTCTCTATTTTTACAACATCAAATAAAGAATTGTTTGTACGATGAACATAGAAGAATTTCGAGAATATTGTCTTTCGCTCCCATTGGTAACCGAAGATATGCCGTTTGACGAAAACGTGTTGGTGTTCCGTTTGCACAACAAAATTTTTGCTTGCGTAACAATGGAAAATCCCGATATGGCAACAATGAAATGCGATTCAGAAAAGGCTTTAGAACTTCGTGAGCAATACTACAGCATTGAAGGCGCTTGGCATTGGAATAAAAAGTATTGGAATCAAATTCGCTTCAATCAAGATGCCAACGACGAACTGATTCGCGAACTTGTGAAACACGCCTATAACGAGGTTTGGAAGAAATTGCCGAAAAAACTTCGGGAAGATTCTGGCAAATTATCTTAATTTCTCTAATAGTTCGTCAACAGAAATTGATTGCAGTAACGAGAAACCGAACCATTTCTTACCTAAGTCTTTCAGACTTGCTCCAATTAAATAAATTGCATCATCAATAATAATGAATCTGTCGTGAGATTGTTTAAATTGTTTTATTTCTATTGGCTGATATTGACTATTATGTTTTTCTAAATCCAATTGCAGTTGTTCCGAAATATGACTCGTAAAAATTGTTGCAGAAACATTGTTTTTTCTTTTACTGAGCATTGCAAGGGCAGTATCATCAACATAATTATCAATTAAAATAATTCTCGTATTTGCCGACCGAATTAAGTCGTTTGCGAATTTGTACGCATCGAAAATTTGGCCGTTGAAAAATATTCCTTGAACAGGAGGTAACGATGTCTGGACAAAGAAATCGATTTTTTCTTCATGATAAGTTAATATCTTGTCATGTTCACACAATCGACGGTCAATTCTACTTTCAATGTCATTAATTCTTTGATTTAACGAATATCCATTTAATAAATATTCTTTGAGAATCGTATTTGCCCATTTACGAAACAATGTTGCATTCTTACTATTAACTCGATAACCTATTGATAATATGGCATCAAGATTATAAAACTGTGTCTTGTAGATTTTCCCATCGGAGGCAGTATATTCCAAAATGGAATAAACTTCATTTTTATTGAGTTCTCCTTCCTTGAAAATGTTGTTTATGTGCTTGGAAATTGCAGGTTGTTTCACGCCAAAAAGTTCTGCAATTTGTGCTTGTGTCAGCCAAATTGTTTCATTCTCTACTCGAACATCTAATTTTAACTTTTCATTTGGTTGGTATATAACTATTTCACCAACATTTGATGTGTTTCCCATAGCAGCTTTATTTGTTATATGTTATCTTAGAATCCCAATCCTACGATATTACAAAAGTAATTCTTTTCTCAATAGGAAATAGAACAAGTTCCTTGAATTTTAGATTTCTATTGTTGAGAAAGTTCTTTCAAATTCAATCAAGATGCCAACGATACTTTAATTCGCGAACTTGTGCAACACGCCTATAACGAGGTTTGGAAGAAATTGCCGAAAAAACTTCGGAAAGATTCTGGCAAATTATCTTAATTTCTCTAATAGTTCGTCAACAGAAATTAACTACAATAAAAAACTTTTTCTACACCTTCGAAACGCATTCTATTTAATAAAGTTATTTCTACTTGGTATTTATCATTGTTTTCCTTCTAATTCATAATAGATTGAGTAACATTTGCTTGTGATTCTACTACTGGAATTTTGGGAAAAGATTTTCCGTTATTTCGACAAACGATAAGAAATATTTTTATCTTGCAAAAAAAATTATGACAAAAAAGAATCAATCCATAAGACTATCAACTCAACAAAAGGAAAGTCATGGCGTTGTAGGCATATTTGGTAAAGATGCAAAATTACATGATATAACTGTTGGATATGTCTCTCGTTATGCACAAAAATAAGTCCATAATGTTACAAGCGACTTCAATTTATACACAGGGGAACGGGGACCACTGGAAAGCAAACGATATATTTAATATTATGTTAGAAATTTCTAAAACGTCTTTAAGGGTTTTGGGGAGTGATTTATTCCAACAATTGACAAAAAAGTAGCATTATGACAAGACAAGCAACAAATGCAATCCTTCAAAAGGCAAAAAAGTCAAAAAGTGATGAATTTTATACTCAATTCTGTGATATAGAAAGGGAATTGCAATATTATACGAATTGTTTTGTTGATAAAGTGGTTTATTGCAATTGCGATGATCCACGAACGAGTAATTTTTTCAAATACTTTGCGATAAACTTTCATAAATTAAAATTAAAAAAACTAATTGCTTCGTGTTATAGAGAAGATACCTTAGATTTATTTAGTACTCATAAGCCAGAGAAAGGATTCTACTATGAATATACGGGGAGCAAAAGTAATGATTTTGATCCAACTAAGATAACTGTTATTCGTTTAAAGGGAAATGGAGATTTTAGAAGTCTCGAATGTGTTGAATTGATGAAACAATCAGATATTGTTGTTACAAATCCACCATTCTCTTTATTTAGAGAATTTGTTGCTCAAATTGTAAAATTAGAAAAGCAATTTTTAATTATAGGAAATGTTAATGCTATTACATATAAAGAAATATTTAAGTTAATTCAAGAAAATAAGGTTTGGTTAGGTGTTAATTTAGGAAGAGGAATTTCAGGTTTTATTGTTCCTAAACATTACGAAATATATGGTACTGAATTTAGTATAAATGATGAGGGTCAAACAATTATTTCTACAAACAATTGCCTGTGGCTTACTAATTTGAAATTGGATATACGTAATGAAACAATAAAATTAACTCAAGAGTATGCAGGGAATGAAAATAAATATCCAAAATATGATAATTGTGATGGCATCAATGTGGATAAAACTCAAGATATTCCAAAAGATTATAAAGGATTGATGGGGGTTCCTATAACCTTCCTTCATAAATACAATCCTAATCAATTTGAAATTATAAAGTTTAGGAAAGGGGATGATGGAAGAGACTTGAGTATTAATGGGAAATGTCCGTATTTTAGAATTTTAATAAAAATAAAGTAGTCGCAAGAGGGATTTTAGTTGTCAATTCATGAAATAGCTTGACCATAAAAAAGGAAAAAATGGAAATGACAAGAGAAGAACGACAACGACGAACATTCGCGAGAGTTTCAAGCATTTTTAAGTATTCTAATAGCATCCATACATGTACAAAACATTGATGTCTTTGAAATACACAACGGCAGTTTGCAATGGAGTTAAAATACAATTTTTATTTTCACATCTTGACGAATAAAAAAATGAGTGTATAATTTCCACAGATAAAAAAATTATACTATGGAAACATTTAACTCACTCAACTGCTTTACTTTTCTTTCAAGACATTTAGAGGATTCTAAAACAAGATTCTTGAGTCTTTTTGACAACCGCTTTACCTATGTAGAAGATTCGACCACCGAAGAGAATAACGATAAATCTCCTTTCGCATCAAGAAGACGCACTCGCACGTTTTCACCGCACCAACTATCAGAAATAATTCTGCAAACAAAGAATTTTGCAAATTATCTGCATCTCCCATATTTACAAACTGCCGTTTTTGTTGCTATTTATACGTGTCAATTAGACGAATATGATCGTTCTACTTCTGATTGTCTTACTCGTTTCTTTGGCATTAGAACTATTGAAGCTTTACCTTTGAAACTTGAATGTGAAGAACTTGAAAAAAAAGGTTATTTCCGAACTACTCACGTAAGACAACGTACTTCTTTCAGAATTGATTCCTGCCTTGAACACGCCATAATTGGAAATTCCGATTTCAAACTTTCTGCTCCTGAAAAAATTGATAGATATCGTTTTTGCCAAATGATTTCAGACCAAATTGAAAAACGCGAGGATGAAGAAATCTCTACTGATGAACTATTTGATTCTGTCTTAAAAATGGAATCTGAAAATAAAGAGCTTAATTTTATTAAGAAACTTCAACGTAAAGTAAAAAGCCTTGAAGCAAGGACATTATTTTACGAAATTTGCGATGACCACATTTTAGGAGGTGTTTCTAACATTGACAAAACATTGTCTGACATTTATGATTCTACATCTCAAAAATTCAAAGTTGCATCAGCAATTATGAGTGATAGGCATCAATTACAAAAGCTGAATCTTACCGAAAAAACGCCTTCGTCTTTTTTCTCTGGTGCAGGAATTGGATTGACCGAAGACGGGAAAAAATTGCTAATGGAAAAAGATTACGAATTAGTACAGAAAACAAAAGATAATGACGCAAGAATTCTTTCTCCTGATAAAATTAATACCAAACAATTATTCTATGGTGAAGAACTCAAGAAGCAAGTTGATTTTCTTCAAAAATCACTAACAAACGAGCAATTCAAAAAATTACAAAAAAAACTACAAGAAAAATCTCTGCCTAATGGTGTTGCCGCTATTTTTTACGGAGCGCCAGGGACAGGAAAAACAGAAACTGCATTGCAAATTGCGAAAGCAACTGGGAGGAAGATTTTCCATGTGGATATTAGCGCTACCAAAACGTGTTGGTACGGAGAAAGCGAAAAACTCGTAAAAAAAATATTTACAGACTATAAAAAAATCTGTAAAAAAGAAAAACAAAAGCCAATTCTCCTTTTTAACGAAGCTGATGCCGTTTTCGGCAAACGTCGCGAGGACATTCGTGGTAGCGTTGACCAAACTGATAACACGATTCAAAATATTCTATTGGAAGAAATGGAAAAGCTCAATGGTATTATGATTGCCACTACCAATCTTGCCGACAATCTTGACGATGCCTTTGAAAGAAGATTTTTGTTTAAGGTTAAATTTGATAAACCATGCATTGAGGCAAAACAAAACATTTGGAAAAACAAATTGCCAGCATTGAACGATGAAGAATGCTTGAAATTGGCTCAAAAATTTGATTTTTCTGGTGGCGAAATAGACAACATTGTTCGCAAGGTAACTATGAAAGAAATTTTGGAAGATTCCGTTCCAAACTATGAACTAATAGAAAACCTTTGTTTGAACGAACGGTTAAACATAAAAGGTCATAAGAAAGTTGGTTACTAAAAAAGAGACGCGTATGCGTCTTTTTTTTACTACTTTTCGTAAACTATAATCATCAAATCTTGTTACATTTGCTTCCGAAAAATTGGCAAGATGACTATCAACGAAATTCAAGATGAAATTATTGAGGAGTTCAGTTTGTTTGACGACTGGATGGATAAATATCAATATCTCATTGATTTAAGTAAAAATCTGCCAGTAATTGACGACAAATACAAATCTGACGAATATCTTATAAAAGGCTGTCAATCGCAAGTGTGGTTATTTGCAGAAAAGAAAGACGACAAAGTAGTTTTTACTGCCGATTCCGATGCAATAATTACGAAAGGAATTATTTCTTTGTTGATTAGAGTACTCTCAAATCAAACACCTCAAGATATTTTAGATTGCGATTTACACTTTATTGAAGCTATTGGTCTCAAAGAGAATCTTTCTCCAACACGCTCTAATGGTTTGTTGTCAATGATAAAACAAATGAAAATATACGCTCTTGCGTTCAATGCTCAAAAATAATATGGAAATTGAAGAAAGAGAATTGAAACGAATTAAAGACGAGGTTGTTGAAACACTCAAAACGGTATATGATCCCGAAATTCCCGTCAGTGTGTATGAACTTGGTCTTATTTATAAGATTGACTATAAATTGCCAATTGTTGAGATTGATATGACTCTCACCTCGCCTAATTGTCCTATGGCAGAACCTTTGGTGTACGAAATTCAAACAAAATTGAAACTCATCAATGGTATTGAAGATGTTGCTGTAAATGTTGTCCTTGAACCAGAATGGAATCAAGATATGATGACAGAAGAAGCAAAACTGAAATTAGGGTTATTATAATTGGAAACAACATACAAATTGGCAACACAATCATTTGTAATCAGGTGTCAGTTTGATTTCCATAATGGTAAAGAAATTACACAAAAAGATTCGTCTGACAACTAAATTGCTACCAAGATGTATATCTTTACCTTATAATTTCATAAAGAAATTATAATCATCTAAAGAACTTTCAAACGCATTTCCAAAAGACTTCGTTTTTGTAAACAAAGATTGTTCGTTTGTTATAATATTACGAATTTCTGCATCATGTTTCACAATTTGCTGTCGCACTGATTGCAAATTAGTATAGCGTTCGTAATAAACTACCGCCAGAGGAGGTTTTAATCTATCGTCTTCTTTTAATATCATAAATCCATTATCTAAGTGCGTTTGTTGTGCAACCAAATAAATAGATTTATTGTACTCGTAATTATTCATATACTTGTAATGCATAGCAACAAAATTGAATTGTTCCAAGGCATCAAGAATTCGCTTTTCGTCAAAATCTATCGGAATATATAGTTTCGTAACATTCTGCTCACTTTGACCAAAGAAATGAAAGATATCACCGCCTAATTTTTGTAAATCATCAAATTGCTCTTTACCATTCAACACTGCTACCGAGGTCTTAGGATTTCGAATCAAGTGTGGAAATTTTGCAAAATAAGTCGCAAATTGAGAATTAGTATTTTCCGTGATTATTGCATCGAATTGAGGCAAAATAGTATTCGATATAACAATCTTATTTTTAAACTCTGGTTCTATATCAATCAATTTTTCCAAAACATATTGAACAAGAACCTTATCTTTTTCTGCAAGTTTTAACGACAATATATTGCCAGACAATAAAATTGCAAGTATATCATAAAAACCATCTAATGGGGTCTTCCCTTGCAAGACTAGTGCAATACGTTTATTTTTTTCTAACCACGAAGATTGAGTAATCCATTTTTCTAACGAACAATTCTCAAGATTATGCACAATACCGCGAAGTGCTAACAATATATTATCACGTGTAAACCAAGGATTTTGCAACTCTGCACGGGAACATACTCTTGCGAAATCGGCATTCAACTCGTCGGTCGAAATTGAATTTCTCAAACAAATTCCCAACGAATTGAATGCCGATATGCGTTGTTGTAAGTTCATTTATTTAACGCTCGTCAACAACTTTCACACCAGGATGTTTTGCTTTATCGAATGTAAATGAAGCATCAGAAATAGGTTCATTCACTTTAAACGTATTCACTGTTATTATGTACTTATTGCCATCTTTTGCAAAATATTCAGCTTTCCACAATTGCGTTTTATCTTTATCAATTGACAAACGAACTTTTGAATATTCGCTATTGGCAACATCTTCTGGATATAAATCTATCACATAGATTGCACGACTACCTTCAAAACGGTCTTGAATAAATTTATACTTAAAACCTTTTTCATACATTGTAAGGACTTTTGCAGGATTCATCATATCCGAATCATTACTTTCGAGATTTGAAACAACAACCTCTTTTTCCTCAACCATATACGTCCACAATGTTTTGCCATCGCAATACAAAATGTTGTCAAGAATTGAAAGTTGGTATTTATTTCCTTTCAAAAGCATTGTACCTGTTGCCTTATCGTTGGCACCTTCGGGAGACGTATGAACAAGTGAATACGTCAAATTGATAGAGCTATAGCTTTTTGTTTTTTGAGAAACCTTATCAAGTATTTCTTTTGCATTTTTTGTTTGTCCAAAAACTGCTGCTGTACAAAGAGCAAAGACAGCTAAAATTGAAAATATTTTTTTCATATTCTTATTTTTTTATTGCAATGCTTACCAATAATTGTTCCAAATTTTTTATTTTAAAATTCCTTGGTCGCGCAAACCATTTAAAATCACCTCTAAACCATTTCTATCAACCAACACCTCACGCGGTTTTGCTCCATTGTAACCGCCAACCACACCATAACGCTGCAACTGATCCATAATTCTACCTGCGCGGTTGAAACCAATTTCCATAGTTCTTTGCAAAGCCGATGTTGACGCAGAACCAGTATCAATAACTTGTTGTGCAGCTTCAATAAATTTTTCATCTAAAGCACCAGCACCTTTATTTCCAATATCGGAACTTCCACCAGAATTATTAGCATCCTTTACCTCTGGCAAGTCCATTGGTTCTCCATAACCTTGTTGTTTACTAATGTAATCAACCAATCTTTCGACCTCTGGAGTATCAATAAACGCACTTTGTACACGAGTTATATCTTGTCCAGCATAAGAAATAAGCAAATCTCCTTTACCAACTAGACCTTCTGCACCTGGACGTCCCAAAATAATCATACTATCCGTATTTGATGCAGTACGGAATGCTATTCGACTCGGGAAGTTTGTTTTAATGCCCGAAGTTACCGTTTTTGCACTTGGTTGTTGCGTTGCCAAAATCATGTGCATACCAACGGCACGAGCTTTTTGAGCAATACGCATAATTGGAGCTTCAATCTCTTTACCTGCTTGCATCATAAAATCACTATACTCATCTATGATGATTACTATGTAAGGAAGATATTTATGACCTTTTGCTGGAGATAATTTTCTATGAATGAATTTTTCGTTGTATTCTATGATATTTCTACATTTTGCTTCCATAAGCAATTTGTATCTATCGTCCATTTCAATACAAAGAGAATTTAATGTTGTAATTACCTTAGTACAATCCGTTAAAATAATATCTTCTTCGCCTGGATATTTTGCCATAAAATGGCGTTTCAATGCGCCATAAATACTGAATTCAACCATTTTTGGATCTACCATCACGAATTTCAATTGTGAAGGATGTTTTTTGAACAATAATGACGAAACTATAGCATTCAATCCAACCGATTTACCTTGACCAGTAGAACCTGCGACCAAAAGATGCGGTGTTTTCGCAAGGTCAAACATATACACATCATTCGTAATTGTTTTACCAAGAGCGACAGGAAGTTCCATTGTTGATTCCTTAAACGCTTTGGAATTTATTACTGAATACATTGAAACGACTTCGCGTTTCTTATTTGGGACTTCAATTCCAATAGCAGTCTTTCCTGGAATTGGAGCAATGATACGAATGCCATTCGCAGCAAGTCCCATCATTATTTCCTTTTGTCGAGATTGAACCCTTGAGATTGCTGTTCCACGTTTCAATACAATCTCATACATCGTAACTGTTGGGCCAACAACAGCCGAAATTGAATCTATCTCAATTCCATAATCCAACAAAGTTTGTTCAATCTTGTTTTTATTTTCGAGTTGTTCATCTTCATCGACAACAATTCCAGTTCTGTCATTGTCATAAATTTTCAACAAATCAACATCAGGATGTTTGTAATGCGACAATTCTGCCTTTGGATCATAATCTTGTAACACCATATCGGTGCCTTCGCCATCCTCTGTTTCTTTGACGATAATCGTCATTCCTCCAGCATTGGCATCTTGATTATCTGCACTTGGTTCTGATTCTGGATTTTCATCTTCAACATCATCGTCATTCGTAAAATCATCATTAGTTTCCGCATCATCTTCTTCTGCAGGAACTTCCTCATCGTTTGGATCTAATGATTTTTCATCTTCTAGTTCAACCTCATCAAATACTTCATCTACAAGGGCTTCCTCATCTTGACTTTCGGCAACGACCTCGCTATTTTCAACTAAATCAGCTGATTCGTCAATAACTTCTTGTTGTTCTTGAACGAAAGAATCATCGTCCTGTTCTTCAGGAGTTTGAAAAAGATTATCTGGTATTTCGTCATTTTTTTGTGTCTCAACAATAGGACCTTCTTCTATTGTTTGTGTTTCTGATTCTACCTCAGGAATAATTTCTGTTACAGGTTCAGATTCTTTTACTGAACTTTCTGCAACAACAGATTGTTTTTTCTTAAATGGATTAAATTTTGCTATAAATTTTGGTTTAAAGGCGCCACAGATATACGAAACGACCGCCACAAAAATGATTGTTCCAGCCAAGAATGTGCCAAAAACATTTCGCAATATAACACTACCAAATTGATACCCAAAAAATCCGCCTAAATTACAATCACACATTGTGTTAAAACAGAATCCCAAGGTAATAGTTCCGAGTAACATAATAGTAAAAGTATTCAAAAGGAATCGGCGATCGAAACGCTTATTTGCTCGTAAAATTTCATCATCGGTTCTTTCTGGAGAATTTTCGGTTGTATATCGTTGCCACCAAAAGCGCAAAGCGATAAACAAAAGTGCGACCACCAAGGCGAAAGAAGAAATACCGAACGTATTGTGTATGAAAAATTTAGAAATATGCGCGCCTAATACGCCTGCTGCATTTTGAACATCTTCGCTTTCTTCTTCTATCTCATCTTGAAGAGCGATATCGAAAAAATCCTTATGCAGTTCGCTTTGGTCGTAATTCCAAGAGAATAGGAAAGAGACGAAAGAAACGAACAAAAACACAGCGACAAAAACAAAGAGAAGTGTATAAATAATCTTTCTCGGTGTTGTATTTTTAGGATCTATGCCCAACTTTCGTATCAACCACTCAATCATTAAAATTCCATTTTTAAATATTCGTCAAAAATTGCGTTCATTGTATCAACTTCTACCATTTTAAAATCCTTTGGTACGATGAACTTTGCACTATCCACGACCTTATCCGAAATTTCGCTAATTGCAATATGCATAGAAATATCTTTCAACGCAATACGATAATCTAACAATACGCCATCAACATCTCTGTATGGCGTATGCCAATTCGGATTGTGAACTTTCAAATCTTTCGTGTACCAAATATCATACTCCTCCTTCGTTGTATCTTGAAAAGATACGTGAATTTTTTCGGCAGTCAAGCCAAAAATTTCTTTTTTTTCTTCTGTCGGAGTTAAAATGATTCCTTGCATAGGATCAAACCCAATCATCTTTTCACCAAATTTAGCAGAACAAGCGAACTTCTTTGGCATACAATAAAAGACCACGCTATTTAATTTTTCTTTCACATTGGATATATACGCAGTTCTAAAAAATCCATACGCACTAATTTCCATAGAAGAACTATTGTCTTTGTAATAGTATTTCATTGTTTCTGGCAAAAGACTTATAATACTTCTTTCGGCTTTTTCCTCTTCGCTAAACTCTATTTTATAGGTTATAGTTCCTTCATTTTGTCCTTTTTTACAAGAAAAACAAAGCAACATTGAGCATATTGCCAATGCACACACACATATTTTTAGAGCCTTTTTGACTATCATTTCAAATATCAGTCAAAAGTACAAAAATCAGTGAATTTAACTCTCTATATCAAAGAAAACTTGATAATAACTTTTACCTTTTTCTTGATCATAACCCTTTTGTAAATACTCTGGTCGAGAGTGAACATATATGTGGAAATTTTTGTCCAATTTTATCACACTACGCAAATATTTTTTTGATTTTTTTACCGCAGTTTCATCTATATCAAATGATGCTGGTGCCTCTACTTCGTACTGGTTACGATAGCGCTGTTTAAAGTTATTAAAATCATTTGCAACGTCTTCATTGCCAATAACTTCTTTATTAAATTGTTCTTCGTTAAAAGTTTGATTAGTTTCAAAATAAGCAAGAGAATTTTTCAAAAAAGCAACGCGTTCTTGGTTTTTAATATTTTCGTTAGAAGCAAGAACTTCTTCATTAAAATCCTTACAAATTTTGAAGAAATTTTCTGTATTGAAATAGTTATTCTCAATAATTTTTAGTTCTAAAAAGTCATCAATCCAATACAAGGCTTCTCCTTTTGTATTGTCTATAGCTTTTACAAAAAAATCGCTATCGCCATCTTGCACATTAAAAATAAAACAGCCTTTGTCAATTTTCTTGATATTTATGCCTCGTTCTGCTTGAAAATTCACTTCATTTTCATTTTGCATAATTTTCAAGAATGTTTCTTTGGCATCAGACATAAACAGACCAACAGCATTTGTCGTAACCTCGTCTATAATGCAATTAGAGAAATATGCGACATAAAATTCGCTGCGCGACTCAATAGTTTCAGGAATTACATTATAGAGTTTTTCAGCTATTTTTACGGAAGAGCTATAAAAATTTGCTTTTTGTTCAAAAATACGAGCAACTTCACTTTGAACAGCAGAATTATTTGTTCTAAAATAGTACGAATCGTTTGATTTTAAAACTTTTTCGAAGTATGATTTCAAAACAGACTGTGAATCTTCATCAAGGAACTGAATTTCGTGTTGTGAATAAAAATTATCATGAATTGGATCATTTTCAGCGACAGTTTTGCATCCAATTTTATGTATTATGATAGAATCTATCGTTGCTTCAGAAATATCAATCATTGTTCCATTATATTTTTTACAGGATTTGCATAAATTTTCAAAACGATTGCCTCTAAATCGCTCGTATTTTTGGGAATATTCAACTTTGAAATTCCGTCAGCCATATAATCAAGGAATATTTTTTTATCTGTTTCGTTATAATGTTCTGCGTATTTTTTGCCCTTGGTGAGGATATCGTAAGCGATATAATTATTTTTTTCAAGGACATAAGCATCATAAATTCGTTGGTCAACAATATGAGCCAATTGCGTGAACTTCTCACTTTTATCAAATGAATCACAATACTGCAATTCATCGAGAGTAATAGGCTTTGTTACAGTGAAATTTACATGACCTTTTGGCGCTACAATTCCATCACGAATACTTTCGTAATCTTCATTTTCGCTTTTCATATATGTTGTAAACGAAGACACAAACAACTCTGCCGCCTTTGAAAAAGCGCACGGCTCGTATTCGTAAGAAACAGAAACGGGAGTAATTGCCAATTTAGAAAGATTTTCCACAAAAGATTCGTCACTACTCATTGCGAACATTTTGAGCACAGCTGGTTCCGTTTTATCATCTCCGTCCTTTGTCCTACCACTACGTTGAGCAATCCACACCGAACGTTTTTTCTCCATTATCACGTGACGGATATACGAAGAAACAGTAAAATAATCACGATACAAATCGCGCAAATTTCCACTTCTGTTAATACGGAACATTCTATTCAATTTTCCGAATTCAACGGAAATATCATTCTTCATAAGATTACTTCCAAATGTTATTTCTGTTTGCTGATGCTTAGCTTTGAAAAGGTATAAATTCAACAGAGCCGCATCCAATACAATATCTCTATGATTAGAAATAAACAAATATGGTCTATCTTTTGGCAAGTCTTCGGCACCAAAACACGTAAAATCCGTAATTGTATCGCTAATAATTCGTTCCAATAGATAAAAACTCACATCTTCTTGAAACTGCTGTACCGTCTTGATTGTCTTAAACTTAGCCTTTACATCGCCAAGTGCTTTTTCTGGAGCAAGCGTACTTACCAACCAAGGGAAATACATATCCGAAATTAGTCTATCCACTGCTGCTGGGACCTCATCGTCATTGTAAGGACGTATGTCTTCAAAAATAGGCATAACAATTATTTTTTACGATTATCAAAGAATTTTATTGGTTTTCGTTTCGCTTCTGGAAAATTTCTCCGATTGATTTCATCTATTGGGGCAAATTTTACATCTGGCGCAATACGAATACGAGCTCTAAATCTATCTTTCAAATCTTTTATTAATTCTTCATTTGGATTTTTACATCCAATAGACACAGAAACATTATCCATTCCTATTTCATTCGTTTCGGCTTCAACAAGATAATTCTCTACATAATCAACATTATCAAGAACGTCAAAAATAGCCGCAGGATACAAAGTTGTTCCTTTCACCTTTAGCATTTGATTTTTCCTACCTTTTAAGGGACTGATTCTCATCGTTGTACGACCGCACGAACATGGTTCATAATGAAAACACGCAATATCACCCGTACGAAAACGCAGCAATGGCATACCTTCCACTCCAAGTGTACAAACCGTCAATTCACCATATTCACCCTCTTTCACTGGATTTCCATTATCATCAATAATTTCGCAAATTATCAATTCTGGATGATGATGACCTCCTTTCCCAGCGCCACATTCGCAGAAAGATGTTCCCATTTCTGTTGAAGCATACGTTGAATACAACTTAATGTCCCATTTTTCCCTAATACGACTTCCGAGCAAGTTCAAATTGTAGTTTTCATCGCGAAGATTTTCGCCAATGCAAACAGCTTTTTTCACGCTACAATTTTTATAGTCAATGCCATTTTCTTCTGCGAATTTTATTATTCGCAAAATAAAAGATGGTACACATATAATTGCATCTGGTTTCAAGCGTTTAATTGTTTCCCACTGCAAAGCAGGAATACCATTACCAACACGAATAACTGAACCACCCATCATTTTCACCCCTTCAAAATACGCAAGTCCAGCCATAAACCTTTTGTCAAGTGTAGTCATCAACTGATACACTTCTCCTGGTTTTCCATCTGCACAAGTAAACGAAATTGCTTCATTATAAGCCAATCGTTTCCAATCATTTGCGGTTGCAGCAAAAGTCGTTGGTTCACTCAAAGTTCCCGAAGTTGACATATAATCTACAACTTGAGAACTATCAACACACAAAAAATCCATATTATGTGTTTGCAAATCTTCTTTTGTTGTAAAAGGGATATATCGTAAATCTTCAAGTGTTTTTATTTTTTGAATATCAATATGTTCCTTTACAAACAAATTTTTATAGAATGGTGATTTTGCCTGCAAATATTGCAACAATTCACACATTTTTTCCTCTTGGAATTTTTTTATTACCTCTCGAGGTTCGTATTCAATGGCAGGATTAAACATTTTTCAACTTTTTGCAAATATACCAATTAAATGATTTCAGTTTTATATTGTTGATAAATGGTAACAACAACTTGAAATTTATTGCCAAGTGCCAATATTACAAGCATCAAAATTTTCATAACGATAAATTCGCTCAAAAATCACAATCTATTTTTCTTATTATTTTGTACCTTGCGCCCCCCTACAAATGAGTAACGGACAAAATACATATCGAGAAAAGCAGATTTACAAAGTAACCGTTCTTGGTTTTTTTGTAAATATTTTTTTATCCATTGGGAAACTTATTGCTGGGATAATCGGGAATAGTGGCGCAATGATAGCTGATGCTATTCATTCTGTTTCTGATTTTATAACAGATGTTATTGTTCTCATCTTTGTGAAAATTTCTGCAAAGCCAAAGGACGAATGTCACGATTATGGTCATGGAAAATACGAAACATTAGCAACAGTGATAATCGGGATATTATTAGGCATTGTCGGAATTAGCATTTTTATAACAAATACGGGAAAAATAATCTCAACATTAAATGGAGAAGAAATTATTAGTCCTGGTCCAATTGCCCTTATTGCAGCGGTCGTGTCAATAATTGTTAAAGAACTTTTATTCCGTTATACTCGTTTGGTTGGGACAAAAATAAACTCTCCTATTGTTATTGCAAACGCTTGGCATCACCGCTCTGACGCACTTTCTTCTATAGGTACATTGATTGGTATTGGTGGAGCTTATTTTCTTGGCGATTCGTGGGTAATTTTAGATCCAATTGCAGCTCTTATAGTTGCTATACTTATCTGTAAAGTTTCCTATGATTTAATTCTTCCTGGTATTGAAGAATTGTTAGAGCGGTCTCTTCCCAAAGAAATTGAAGACGAAATTATTGAAATTGTTTGTAGCGATGCTCTCATCTCGCATCCTCACAATCTAAAAACACGAAAAATTGGTTCAAATATTGCCATTGAAATTCACGTAAGAATTCCTGCCGACACAACAATTGCTGTTGCTCACGAAAAAACAGACATAATTGAGCAGAATTTACGAGCAAAATATGGTGAAAAAACGCAAGTAATCATTCATGTTGAACCTTTACGAGAGGAATATAAATAACCCATTGCTACCATTCTCCACAAATTCCGTATGAAAAAAATTCTTCTACTTTCCGATACTCATGCTTACATTGACGATGCCATACTTCATCACGTACAAGAAGCCGATGAAGTTTGGCATGCTGGCGATATTGGTTCGCTTGAAACGTACGAAAAAATTAAAGCACTAAAACCCATTCACGCTGTATTTGGAAATATTGATGGGCAAGAACTTCGCATACAAATTCCTAAAATTGCAAAATTTGAATGTGAAGGGCTAAAGATTATGATGACACATATCGGAGGTTATCCCAACAAATATGAGCCGACTATTTTTTCTCAGATTTTGGAGTATAAGCCAAACATCTTCATCAGTGGACACTCTCACATTCTCAAAGTAATGAACGATAAGGAATTAGGATTACTCCACCTCAATCCTGGCGCAATTGGAAAATATGGATTTCACCTTAAACGAACAATGATTCGCTTTGAAATAGACAACGGGATTCCTAAAAATCTTGCCGTTATTGAATACGAAAAGTAACTGATTTGTTAACTAAAAAGCATTCTTTTATGCAGAAGTTACACGAAGTAACCAATATACAAGTTGATTACTCAAATAGATTCGTCTAACAACTAAATTACTGCTAAGATGTATATCATTACCTAAACGGATAGAATTTACTATCAGTCAACATGAGATGAGACTACAACCATTTCGTATTGCCGTATCAAATTTCGATACCACAACAATTCAAAAAAAATAACAATGGCACTTGCAAAACTATAACCCGCAATTGCATACAAAAAATTATTTGTATAAATACCAATAAACAAGCCTAAAAGACGTAAAACTAATAGAAAAATCTCAAAAAACAAGGCTACTTTTTGTTTAAGAAAAATATCTGAAATATAACTTATAGGTGCGCCCAACGATGACATTACTAACCAAATTAACATAATTTGAATACACACACCTGTTTCTCTCCATTCTTCCCCCAACAAGAACTCCGCAAGTGTTGGCAAAAAGAAATAAAGAATCACAAAACAAGGTATCACAATCACTAATACCGATTTAACAAACGACACAAAAAACGATTTTATACTTTGTTGATTTTGAACTTGTTCCGCTGTTCTTTGATAAAAGACTTGATATAAAGAACTTGAAATCATATTGATTGGTCGGAAAGCCAATGTTATTGCCATACCCAGAAGACCTATTTCTGACAATCCAAAAAAAGGAGTTAATAACAACACAGGCAAGTTCCCGCTCAAACTGTTTATTATAGCTCTTGGTAAAGAATATTTAGGAAAATTGGAGTATTGTTTTGCCACCAAACAACAATCATTTGCATTACATACAAACAATTCTTTTATGGAAGATTTCCAATTTCGCACAATAGAAATACTTAATGCCACTATTGGTGCTATCACTGCTGACAAAATAAGACCACCTTGCAAACCACCGCCAAATCCGAAGCTCAATTTTGCTCCAGCACTTGCCACACTTTGCGTTACTTGTTACGAACTAATACAACCAAATTCTTTTTTGCGAGTGTACCAATAATTAAGCAACGTCCATATTGCAGTTAAGAAGACCAATATTGGGATACACCAATACCAATTCGCCAAATCTGGTGTCTTAAAAACACACGAAATTTGTTGGGAAAATGGTATTGAGCAAAGCAATATAAACGTGAAAACACCTGCAATTATTAGCCCTACTTGAAAACACGCTTTTGCTAATGAATCCGTCTTGGGAAGTACTATTGAATATTGGATTTCAGCTGTTGCAAACAAAGATAAAACCCCACAAATGCTCAAAAATAAATTTACCAATCCAAAATTTTCAGGAGTATATAATCGAGTTAGTATTGGATAAATTAACAAGCCAATTCCTTGTACAATTACACTGGCAGAAAGCAATTTTGCAGAATTTTTTGCAATATCAGTAGATAAAGTTGCTCGGATTGTCTGCCAAAAACTCATATAATTTATTTATTGGAATCTACTACTTTAAATAGTTTATCACCACGACGAATTTTTTCTGTTTTCATAGAAAACAACTCTCCTTTAACCGTCTTTTCAACCGATTTCAAATCGACACGAATGTCATTTGCAGTCATTTCAATGACACCAGTTGTTGGTCCAGAAATAAGGATTTCATCACCTATACGCAATTCGTCAGACTGCATAAGAAATTCAGCGACATTCAAATTTGAGAAATAATTTGTACACTTACCAATTGCCACCTTCACTTTTGTTGCACTACTCCCATAGTGTGTACTCCACTCTCCCAATCTTTGTCCTAAATAATAGCCATTCCAAAAACCACGATTAAATACACGAGAGAGTCGTTCTTTCCATTTCTCAACCTTTGCTTCTTTCTCAATATTATACGAACCCGCAAGCACTTCGTCTATTGCGTCATTATAACATTCAACAACAGTTTTCACATACTCTGCACTTCTTGCACGACCTTCAATTTTTAGGACACGCACGCCTGCAACAAGTAATTCGTCCAAAAAACCAATAGTACAAAGGTCTTTAGGCGACATAATATATTCATTATCAATTTCCAACTCGTTACCTGTTTCTTTTTCGGTAACAATATATGCTTTTCTACACGTTTGAAGACACGCACCTTTATTGGCAGAATAATTTCTTTCGTGCAAACTCAAATAACATTTTCCTGAAATTGCCTGACACAATGCTCCATGACAAAACATTTCCAACTTCACCAATTCTCCCGATGGACCACAAATATGTTCATCTTGTATTGCCCGATAAATTTCCCTCACTTGCATCAAATTCAATTCACGAGCTAGTACAACCACATCTGCCCACTGAGAAAAAAACTTAACGGCCTGAAAATTTGAGATATTTAATTGTGTAGAAATATGAACCTCTACGCCATATTCAATTGCACATTGAATAGCAGCAATATCACAGGCAATAATTGCCGATACTTTGTTGTCTTTTGCTGCCTTCATCACTTTGTGCAACGTGTCCATATCTTTATCATATATGATTGTGTTCACCGTCAAATATGATTTTATGTTATGTTCATTGCATATTTTCACAATATTCGCCAAATCTTCGGTCGTGAAATTATTAGACGACCGAGCTCGCATATTGAGCATTTCTATCCCAAAATATACTGAATTTGCGCCCGCTTGAATTGCTGCCATCAACGATTCATACGAGCCAACTGGAGCCATTATTTCAATATCACTACGATTCATTTCTAATCAAATTTGGTCGCGAACAAAGATAGTTTTTTATCACCAAAGACGCGAGAAATCCCATTCAAAATTGTATTTTTGTTCGTATGAGTTTCATCTGTTACCAAACAACTTTTCCCGAACGAACAGTACGTTTTCTGTTTGTGCTATTGTTTTGCATTTCCTCCAACCATCTCTTTGCTCAAAAATTTACACAATTTTATTTCCCCAATGGTCAAGTTTCATCCGAAGGATTTATGGAAAATGGGCAACCAAATGGATATTGGAAAACATTTTACGAAAATGGCACTCTTAAATCGAAAGGAAAACGAACTAATTTTCAATTAGATAGCATTTGGTGTTTTTACAATGAATTGGGTCAATTGGAGAAAGAAATTTCCTACTTCGAAGACAAAAAAAATGGGTTGTACAACGAATACAAAACAATTGACTCTATTACGTTCTTACACATGAGTGTTATGTTTGTCAACAACCAAAAACAAGGAATTGAAAAGTACTTTTCAAAAGACAATTTTTTAACCAAAGAAATTCCGTATCAAGACAATAAAAAAGAAGGTAAAGGTTTTGAATACTCCGATAGTATCGTTACCACAATTTTAATCTACGAAAACGACAACTTACTTTCGTCGCAAGCAATAAACAGAACTGATAAAAATGGCGAAAAAACAGGACTCCACATTTCTTTCTATCCCAATGGGACAATGAAAACAGAGGCAAGCTATTCCAACGGCAAACTAAATGGTTTATACAAAATGTTCAACCCGCACGAACAGCTTATTCAAGTTGGGAATTACGAACAAGATTCGCTCGTATATTCAAGTTCAACAATGGCGGAATTTGAGGATCCTTTTGTAAAAATGGAATACTACTCCGATTCAACTTTAAAATACAAAGGTACTTTTCGCGACAATACACCGATTGGAACTCACAGGACATACAACAAAAAAGGAAACATTACTGGCGGTGCCATATACGACACTGATGGCAAACTACTTGGTTCGGGCATAACTCTTGAAAATGGTGATAAAACTGGTGAATGGACGTTTTTTTATTCCAATGGTAAAAAAGAATCTGAAGGAACTTTTTTGAATGGGCAAAAAAATGGTCTCTGGAAATTTTATTATCCCGATGAAACAATCAAGCAAAAAGGGGAATATAAAAATGGTAAACTTGACGGCACATGGTTATTTTACACCGAAGTTGGTGATTTACAAAAGGAAGAAGAATACAAATATGGCAAACGCGAAGGATTAAGTATAGAATACGATGAAGACGAAGGAAAAATTCTAGATGGAATGTACAAAGATGACTTACGACAAGGATATTGGACCATTCGTATTGGAGATTTAATATCTCACGGAGAATACAACTATGGTGAAAAAAACGGCACGTGGAAAAGTTCGTATTTAAATGGCAATAAAGCATTTAAGGGAAACTTTAGCAATGGAGAAAAAACAGGAACTCACACGTACTACTATCAAAATGGACAAATAGAACACGAAGAACAATGGAAAAATGGCAAAGCAATAAAACAATGGAACTATTTTTCCGAAAGTGGGAAACTCAAATACACAATCTACTACAAAAACGGTGTTGAATCAAGAATTGTATCACCATCAAAATAGTATTCTGCAATACATGTGTCAACTAAAAACTTTTTGATAACATAATACTTACAATTGAAATAAATTCGTTATCAACCACTTCATGGCGAAACATATAGCCAAAATCTAAATCCAAATTTTTACGAAAACCTATCGCACAATTTGCGCCATATTTAACCGTTGCAATACGATACGCGCTACCAACTTCAAGCGGATGATAAGTTTCAACGAACAACGAGGGTTTCAATCGTTTAGAAAGTTTGTAAGAGACCTTGATTTTATTTTTATCAACAAGTCCAAGTTGTTCATCTTCAGGTGATTTCAAATATGTATTTTTTTCAAAATTCAATTTCGTTTGAATTCCTATTTTAAAATTGCCAAATTTCTTTTTGTACCCCGCTGTTCCAGCAAATGTATAAACTGGAAAATATCCATTTTTTTTGTATTTGTCGGCATATTCACAACTTGCACCCACGAAGAATGATTTTGTAAAATTATACGACAAACCGAGTTCTGCTGAAATTTGTTTAAGAGGAGCTCCCGTTTGTTGGAATCGAGATTCTATACCAAATTCTAATGTAAGCACATTAGTCAAATCGTATGAAGTTTCGGCTCCAGCCCACAATTGAAATGAATGAGTTTGTGCAAAGATGGTCGCAGAACAAATACAACCACACACAAATAAAACTATTTTCTTCACAAAGGACTTCATTTCAAAATAAAGAGACGCAATATATGCGTCCCTACAACAAATTATGCATCTTGATGAACGTCAGACATATTATTTTCGCCATTATCTTGCTCGTAATAATAGATTTGAATCCACGTAGAATCCGTTAAATAATTGATGTCTCCTACTTCAAAACGTTCAATTTTCAAACCTGTTCGCTTTTCCAAATCAGCTTTCAATTCATCGTATTTATCAGGACGAACCAAAGCAATATTATCATATTTGACACGTTTACGAGATTCGTGTTTTATCATCCAAATCTTTTCAAGGAAGAATGCTACGGTAACAATTGCCAAGTTTGTAAATAACAACTCAGCATAACTTACTTTCTTGTTTGATAGGGCATTTATAACAGCTATACCAATAACGAGGAACAAATATGTCATTTCCTTAATTGGCATCAATTCCGTTCGGTATCGAATAATACCAAAAATTGCGAACAAACCAAGAGCGAAACCAACTTGTATTTTTACGTTTCCAAGCAAGAAACAAAGTAAGAATACTATTGTTGATATCAAAATGTACGTAAACAAAAAATCACGACGTTTTGTTGCTGGATAGTATAAGCAACGAGCAACCACAAAAATTACTAAAAAGTTGAATACAAAACGAATTAATAGTTCTGCAAACGATGGTGCATCAATTAGTGCAATTCCAAATAGTTCATCCATATTATATTATTTTATAGTTAGCAAAAAATTCTTAATTCTTAATTCTTAATTCTTAATTCTTAATTCTTAATTTTTCTATGAATCTAATTTTCTTCTTAAATCGGTTTTTCTTTATGTTTTTATAAACCACAGCGGTTCCTATGGCATATTTACTCATACCTCTTTTAAAAATTCGATTTTTCAGCAGTGCTTCGCCCATATACGACACTGCACTACATTTATCTCGTTTTAATTCTATGATACAAATATGAGAGAAATCCGCCTTTTCGCCTGAAACGCAATTAGTTATCATCAAATCCGTATCAACTGTACATCGTTCTCCATGGACCAAGTCAACCAATGTTAAACGAGAATATTCCACCAATGTTTTTGGGAAAAGGTTTTCGCCAGAATATGGGCAATGTTTTTGAATGAAATTATTTGCCTCAATCAATGGTGAAGTAAACGAAAAAGAAATACGTTTTTTCTTTGTGCGTCTTTTGTTATTTTTATGTTTTATCTCTAAAAATTCCGCGCCTGTTGACAAATAGGTTCGATGACGAACTTTATAGCGATTTAATTTTCCACACTGATGGTCAAGATACATTCTGTCGTCAGCAGTGTCAAAATACGTTGTCCGATAGTCTTGATATGGAGTTCCATTTATATGCAATGCCGCATAATTTGGAGCTATATACGCCAACACGTCTGGCAATTGAGAACGACGCAACACATATTTTGTATCCGTTCTATTCAACAATTTTACAGAATCCATCTCGTCCAACGAGATTGGGCGCATTCCATTGACTATTTTTACAACGTCGTCCGTCATTATTCTGCGTAGTACGTATATTCGTAAACTTTTTTCTTTTCTAACTTTCCTGCAGCATCATAATATAATTTTGCAGTTTTTTTACCTGCTTCATTGTATTCATATACAGCTTTTTCTTTTAATTTTCCTGATGGAGAATACTCATAAACTGCAATTTCTTTTTTACCCTTATATTCATAGACGTAATATTTCTTCAAATCGCCATATTCGTCATACTCATATTCTTTAACAACGCGACCTCTATCATCTCGTTCTTCTTTAGCATCAAGAATTTTCTTACCCTTGCTATCTATTTCATACGTTGTTTTTGTCTTTACCTCGCCCATTTGTGCTGAGGCAGTTGCGCATAAACATAGACCTGTTGCTACGCAAAATATTGTTCGCAATAGTTTCATAATTTGTATTTATTAATTTTTATTGTATCAAGAGTTACTATAGAATTGTTTGCTTCTATTTCGAAATGTGCATAACGAACCGAATCACCTTTTGATGAGATTTGATTTTCGCTATATACGTATAGTTTGTATTTACCAGGAATTAGGTTTGAAATTTTGAAATTGCCAGCACCATCGGCACGTACTCTATCAAGAACTTCTTCGTCATTTTCGTATTGAATATATACATCGGCATCTTGAGCTGGAATTGTATAATACAACGTAGAACCAGAATAATGTCCTTCTTGGATATTTCCTTTCACAATGCCATTACCATCATCATAATCAACATGTTTATAAATAATAAAATCGTCTAATATTGCTTCATCTTTTTTCGCTAACGATACGTTTTGAGAAAAAGTCAATGATGAATTCTTATCATTTGACAAGGTGTCATCAGAAAAAACAAAAACTGTATAATCACCTTTTGTTAAATTTGAAAACTTATATTTCCCAGTTGCTCCCGTTGATTCTTTATCATCTTGCAAATCAGAATTTCCATACGAGATAAAGACATCTTCATCAATCGCAGCATACGCCTCTCCTGACTTTTCGTGCAGTGAATTTATATTTTGGACCAAAACCTTACCTTCTATTGAGGCTAAACCACCTTTACCTTCTTCAGGAGTACAAGCTCCCCAAAAAGCAATTGCCAATGCAAAAAAGAAAAATCTTTTAATGTACATATTTACGAAATTTACTAGGGTACAAATATAGTATAAAAATAAGAATTTGGGGAATTTTATTGTAGAATATATAGTCCTTTCATCTAAATTTCCTCTATTTTTACAATTCCATGCATTATTGCATAAATCGTTTGTCTGCCAATTGATCGTGAACCAATTTTTTTCGCTAAATTATTTCTATGGAACGCAACCGTTGCCAACGAGATATTAAGTTCGTCAGCTATTTCTTTGCTATACAATCCTTTAACTATCAGTTTCAACACATCAATTTCTCTTGCAGAAAGTTGTACCATGGTATTATTCTCCGCTATCTTGCGCGCATGGCCATGCGGATGTCCTGTATTATGTAGCAATATCAAAGATTTAATTAGTTCTTTCTCTGAAACAGAAATATCAACAATCCGAAAACCATAATTTTGAATGATTGATGATGTGTTTTCCGTCAAAACAACGACTTTGGAACGAATTTGTTGAAACCAATTCAAATGATTGAACACAATTGTTGCGTCCACAAATAGATGTGCAAATGAGTCGTCAAAAACTTTTTGAAAATCTTCAACTGAAGAGAAAATCATGATATCAATATTGGGGATAACATCTTCGAGCATTGTCCGTAAAGCAATGCTACTCAACACATTTGAATTTATTACCGCTATTTTATATTCCATATTTCCCGAATACAAAAATAAATTTTTTTACAATGATATACATCTTGGCTGTAATTTAGTCGTCAGACGAATCCATTTGTGTAATCATCTTACCATTATGGAAATCTAACTATCTACTGACACCTGATTACAAATAATTGTACTGCCAACTTGTATTTTGTTAGATTTTCCAAAAACTATCAAATATGAGAGTTGTTTCATAACGCAGAAAAAAATTCTTTTGCATCGTGAACATATTGTTATCCATACTGTTGTCTATAGTATTGCCACCAGGAGATTCGTTGCATTGTGATGTTGACACAATAGCAATAGTTGCTTCTGTAAAACATTCTAACTCATTGGAAAAACAAGCTCTATCATATTCTGAATTATCACTTAACATAATTGAGTCACAACACGTTGAGTCTATTAAAGACGTTGCAATTCATTCGCCCAATTTTTACCAACCTCGCTATGGTTCACGAATTACATCGTCATTGTATGTCCGAGGATTTGGTTCTCGTATTGATCAACCAGTAATGGCAGTTTCCGTTGATGATGTGCCAATTATGAACAAAAATGCCTATGATTTTGATTTTTACGACATTCGTAAGATTGAAATTCTACGTGGTCCACAAGGAACTTTATATGGGAGAAATTCCAATGGTGGTGTGATGAATATCTTCACACTTTCGCCATACCAATGGCAAGGAGTTCGAACTGCAATGGAAGTAACTTCGGAGCCATCTTACAAAATTAAAGTTTCACTCTATGAACGTCCAACCGAAAAATTTGGATATTCCATTTCGACAATTATCGGTCAAAATCAAGGATTTTTCACAAATAAATATAGTGATACAAAGTGTGACGATGGGAAGAGTGCATCGCTTCGGACAAAACTTCGTTGGCAAAAAGGGACAAAAGGATACTTAGAAAACATAACATCATTTGGGTATGTACAAGAAGATGGTTATGCATATCGATTGTTTGATGATACAACGAATACTCTTCTACCAATCAGTTATAACGATGATTGTTCGTATAACAGAATCACATTCTCGGACGGATTACTCATACGACATTATTTTGATAAATTTCAGTTTTCTTCTATTACAAGCTACCAGCTTTTGTATGATGATTTATTGCTTGATAACGATTTTACCGATTTGTCCTATTTTACAATGAATCAAACGCAAAAAGAACATTCTATTACACAAGAATGTGTTTTGAAGCAAAAAGATTCTCAAAAGAAATGGCAATGGACATCAGGTCTTTTTGTGTTTGGTAAAACATTGAATTTGTCTGCTCCTGTTACCTTCAAAAGCAACGGAATACACGATTTGATTCTCAAGAATGCTAACTATGGAATACACACGATTTTTCCTGATAATGACATAGTTTTTTCGGAATCAGAATTTCCGATAGAAAGTGATTTTTCTATAAAAACATTTGGTTCTGCCTTATTTCACGAGTCAAACATTACCCACAATCGTTGGAAATACACATTTGGATTGCGCATTGAATTTGAACAGGCTGCTATTGATTACGAGTCATCGGCTATGCTACATTATATGTTCAACCTAACAATGTCAAAATACAAAAAATTGTCATCTACTTTTTCGGGTCAAAAACACTTGCATACGTTTATCGCTGTGCCAAAAATTGCAGTACAACACTTTGTCAACAATCAGCTATCTATTTATGCGACAATTAGTTCTGGACACAAGCCTGGTGGTTTCAATACGCAAATCTTTTCTGACATAATGCAAAATGTGATAATGAATGATTTAATGAGTGATATGGGAATATCTTTAAACTCTGCTCAATCACGATATTCCTCAGTCGAAATAATAACATACAAACCCGAAACAAATATCAATCTTGAAGTAGGAAGTCACTATTCAAAAAATAATCTACAATTGAATTGTTCTCTATTTTCAATACACGGTATCAATCAGCAAATTACCATAATGCCAGAAGGAAATGGAACAGGACGGATGATGTCAAACGCAGGAAAAGTACAAAGTATGGGAATAGAATGTTCAGGGATTTACGATTGGCGTAGATGGCGCGTTTCTATTGACTATGGTTTTACAAATGCGAAATATATTGATTATCAATATAATGATAGTATAAATTACAAAGGGAATCATTTGCCTTATGCTCCTAAAAATACTATCGCGACAACTATTTCCTACAAGCTCCCAATCAACAAAAAACATTTGGAATCAATCACTTTCTGCACACAATATCGTGGTGTCGGAATGATTTATTGGAATGATGAAAACACTCTCAGTCAACCGATATATTCCTTACTGTCGAGTACAATAACTATAACATGCAAACGACTGAACTTCAGTGTATTCTGTCAAAATCTAACAGATACGGAATATCACACATTTTATTTTAAATCAGTTTCTCGGTCATTCTATGCCGATGGGACTCCAAGACTCATAGGAATACAAACAACTTTAAATATGTAATACAATGAAACTAATACGATTTTTACTATGTGTATGTGCAACAACTTTAACAATAATGGCATGTAACAAAGACGAAGAAATAACAAAAAAAATGGTAAAAAACCACAAAGAATTCGTAGGAACATTTGCAGTAACACAAAGTGACCAAACTGTATTTACGACAGAGGGAAAAGTTTTGGAATATGCAATTACAGATACGGCAAAATTAGTTCTCACATTCTATCAAGCTCAATTCTCTCCTAAAATGCCCATCTGCATAGATATGATTGTGCAAAATATTGATTACGAAGAAAGTACTTCTAAAATCACTTTTTCTGGGACCAACATAATTCCACTTGCAATGGGTGGAGAATTTCCTCAATACACTATAACAAATCTACAAGGTACAATTACGAAAGAGGGTGTTTCGTTAACGATGATATGTGGGAAAAATCCTGTTGAATACATCGGATTTATTCAATAATTGAGATACTATCAGTTTTCCTTGAAATGTACCTCTAATTCTTTTCGTAAATCACCAGCAATTGGTATAGATTTTTGAATTTTGAAATCAAAATGGACACAAATTGCTTTAGAACGAGCACACAATTCTCCATTTTGATAAAGTTCTTGCATTATATCGAGAGAAGAATTTCCAATTCGAGAAATCCACGTTTGAATTTCAACATTTGAATGGAAAAAGATTTGTTTTATATAGTCAATCTCCATTCGTGCCATAATTAAATTCCAATTATCAAAATCCATTGTTGGATTAAAAATCTTAAACAATGGTGTTCGCGCTTCTTCAAACCAACACGGAAGCACTGTATTATTTATATGTCGAAGAGCATCTGTATCTGCGACACGAGGAGTTACAGTGTACGTTAACATACTATGGTATAATTATTTGCATCAATTTATCTAATTGTGTAAGACTATTCTCTGTCGTATCCTGAAAATCAATAACAATTGTTCCATTATAATCTTCAGAAACATTCATTTTTGCCGACTTTACAATTGCAGAATAAGACTCAACTAACGGAAGCACATTCATTTGTTGTAGATAGTCGCGCATCACAGGAGAATAATTTTTTACGGTAAAATCCATATAATGATATGAAAAGTGTTTTACCGACTCATCTCGAAGACTTTCTGCCACAACATTTAACCTATGTGGACGAGTATTGTCAATATCATATTCCTCTTGTGCTATATTCTTATCGGTGTACACAAGCAATTTTTTATCGCGACAGACTAAAAATAACGGAAACCCCATAATCTTTGAAAAATCAAAAAAGCCTGGTGCTATTTGTTCACAAATTTCTTCTGATATACGATTCAATATCAAATTAGGGATTTTAGAGTCATTCAACGTAAAAGCAAAAACTATATGTGGAAATGTTGTTTGCTCGTTTTGTTGTAAATGCTTCCAAAGCATTTCACGTGTTGGCGCGAACGAAAAAGAACGAACGCTTTTTAACGTAACGTCATACAAACTGAACACACAATCACCTGTAAACGATTGTACAAAATCATCCATTGTAAGGTTCAATTTAGACAATTCCTTTTCTACGTAATTATATTTTTCGGAATCCTCAAATAAATGTATAAATTTTGTTGGGTCAACAGCAAAGGATGCAAACCAATATGGATTCTGAATATGTGAACATAATTCATTGAAATTATCTTGATTAGGGACTTTTGAGAACGAACTACCTTTCCAAAATCTTTTAAATGCACTACTTGGATTACAAATCACATCAACTTGTACACTTTTATCAAAATGTGCTGCCAATTGTATATAATTATCCTTCAACGCATCTGCTGGCACATTTTTCAAAGACAAAATCTCTGGCAAATTTTTATACCACAACGTATAGTAACTAAGCATTTCTGTCGTTGATATCCATAAACCTGCATCGTTTTGTTTCTCGTAAAACGTAGCGAAATCAACATTTGAGGCTAGCGATTTAGCTTTCTTTGCGGAGAAAATATCGTCAATACATTCTGTAATACCTTGTGTATGAATCGTTGAGCAACCAAAAACGGCAACCTCATTGTTGTATGCTAACCACGAGAATCTATCGTTTTTGTTACGATAACAAACACAATTTTCGGCAGTACTTATTTCGTAATTTTCACTTTTTATGGTTCTTATATACGATGCAAATTTTGAAGAATCAGAAAGTTCAACAAGTATGCATTTGTACGCATTACGAAATTCCTCCGACGGAATAACAAACGACAACAATTGTGAATTTTGATTGATTCCTGCTGAATCAGAGCCAAGCATTATCGTACGAACAGCCAAATCAAATGTTTCATTTGAAAATCCATAATTGCTAAAATACGTCGTTATCTTTTTTAGTGCGACAGAATTTTTATAATCAACTTTACTAGCAATTGCTGGCAAATTTATAGAAAGTACCGATGCTGTTTGCTTTGGGATATAATGTAACGGTCGGGGCATATTTGTACATGATACAAATGTCAAAACAGTTGCAATAATTGACAAAAAAAGTAAATGCTTTCGAATCATATTTTTCAATTTGTATGACAAAGATAGAAAAAGTTTTTATGAATCTTTCCTACTATTTATCTCATCGCGAATAATTGCTGCTGTTTCAAAATCTTCGCTCGCAATTGCCTTCTCTATTTTTGCCTGCAATTGTTCCATTGTATCGAACAAATATTCATACCGACGCTCGTCTTCTGGCAACTCGTTTCCACAACCTGGTAGAGTCTCTGTTTCTACATAATTTGAATTTTTGTCTATTTCTGCGACAACAGATGTTTGAAGAAAAATATCGTTCTCCATAAAAATCGGACAATTGAATCGCTTTGCCAGCGCTAACGCATCCGACGTTCGAGAATCTATCTCAAATGATTCATTCCCTTTTTGAACATTCAATTGAGAATAAAAAACGCCATCTTTATACTTGTTAATGCACACCGAGACTATTCTAAAATCCAACACATCAGCAATTGACTTTACCAAGTCGTGTGTCAATGGTCGTGGCAACGCAATATTTTCTAATGCAACAGCAATGGATTGAGCTTCGTTAGCACCAATAATTATAGGCACTCCACGTTCTCGCTTACTATCACCAAGCACGATAATGAAGCTTTCTGTTTCTCCTTCATTTTGATGCAAACCAATTATGTCTAACTCAACGAATTCCATTGCAACAAATATACAGATTTATCAAAAAATTTCAAATGCTCCATTCTCTAATTTATGTATCTTTGCATCGCTAAATAAAATATCATTTATAAAAATGGGAAAAACATTATTTGAAAAGATTTGGGATTCTCACGTTGTGCAAGTTGTTCCAGACGGACCAACGCAATTATACATTGACCGTCTGTATGCACATGAAGTAACGTCCCCACAAGCATTCGACACACTTCGCGACAAAGGTATTAAGGCTTTCCGTCCTGACCATGTTGTTGCAATGCCTGACCATAACACTCCATCGGACCAACAAGAAGTGATTAACGATCCTATTGGGTGCAAACAAGTTGAAACATTAGCAAAAAACTGTGCTGAATTTGGCATCAAACATTTTGCTATGGGAACAAAAGATAATGGTATCATACACGTTGTTGGTCCAGAAAAAGCACTTTCTCTTCCTGGAATGACAATCGTTTGCGGTGACTCGCATACTTCTACCCACGGAGCTGTTGGTGCGCTTGCAATGGGTATTGGAACTAGCGAAGTTGCCGAGGTTTTGGCAAGTCAATGTATTTTGCAAAGCAAGCCAAAATCAATGCGTATCAACATTGAAGGTGACCTTCAAAAAGGCGTGGTTGCAAAGGATATCGCTTTGTACATTATGGCACAAATGACAACTTCTGGAGCAACTGGCTACGTGGTTGAATATGCAGGCTCAACTATCCGCAATCTTTCTATGGAAGGCCGTTTAACATTGTCGAATCTTTCGATTGAAATGGGTTCTCGTGCTGGTATTATTGCTCCAGATGAAACTACTTTCAATTATTTGAAAGGTCGTGAATATGCTCCTAAAGGTGCAGATTGGGATAAAGCTGTTGCTTATTGGAAAACATTGAAAACCGACGACGACGCAGTTTTCGATAAAGAAGTTACATACCGCGCCGAAGACATTAAACCTCGTATTACATTCGGAACGAATCCTGGTGCTGGTATAGCAATTGACGAAACTGTTCCAACATTCGATGGATTATCCGATGCAGAAAAAACTCAGTTGAAAGCTCAACTTGAATATATGCAGTTTGAACCTGGTCAAAAATTGGAAGGACTTCCTGTTGACTATTGTTTCTTGGGAGCTTGCACAAACGGACGTATCGAAGACTTCCGTGCTTTTGCATCTATAGTAAAAGGCAAGAAAAAAGCAGCAAACGTAGTAGCATGGTTGGTTCCTGGTTCGTGGTTGGTTCGCAAACAAATTATTGACGAAGGAATTGACAAAATTCTTGAAGCAGCAGGTTTCGAACTTCGTCTGCCGTCATGCTCGGCTTGTCTTGCAATGAATCCAGATAAAGTTCCTGCAGGAAAACTTGCGATTTCTACATCGAACCGTAACTTCGTTGGCCGTCAAGGACCAGGCGCACGCACTGTCTTAGCTTCTCCACTTGTAGTTGCTGCAAGTGCAATAACTGGTGTAATTACTGACCCTCGTAAAATTTAAGACTATGGCAAAAGAAAAATTTGATATAATTCAGTCAACTTGTATTCCGATTGCAATTGACAACAATAATACTGATAATATTATTCCAGCACGTTACCTTGCTTTCACGACTCGTGATCCAAAATTCTATGGTGATGCTTTCATGCACGATTTACGCTACAATGCTAATAATGAACCTGTTGCAGACTTTGTAATGAACAAGCCTGAATATTCTGAAGTTCCAAGCAAAGGCGTACACGAAATTATTATTGGTGGTAAAAACTGGGGCTCTGGTTCAAGCCGTGAGCATGCTGCGTGGGCTATTGCTGGTTATGGTGTTCGTGTGGTAATTTCTTCAAGTTTTGCAGACATACACCGAAACAACTTGTTAAACTGTTTTGTTTTGCCAGTAATTGTGAGCGAAGCTTTCCAACAAGAACTTTTCGAAACCGTATTTGCCAATCCTAAAGCAGAAGTTAAGGTTGATTTACCAAATCAAACAGTTACGAATATAACAACTGGACACAGCGAAAAATTCGAAATCAACGGATACAAGAAACATTGTCTTGTAAACGCTTTGGACGATATTGATTATCTTCTTTCTGTACAGGACAAAACAGAAGCGTTTGAAAAAACAATGAAGACAATATAAACAGAGAATATAAAAAACATAGAGACGCGATTAAACGCGTCTCTATTGATATGAAACTCCTAACGGAGTTTTAAAACAAAAAATACTATAGAAATAAAACGCCCAACTTATTTAGCATCTGTTGTATCAACTATTTCTGCTTCAGGAGCACTTTTGCGAACAGATTCTACACCCTTCATGCATCCAGATTTAGATTCGTATGCTTCGCCAACTGCAATTATTTGGCCATTGGTAGATTTCAGGCGGAAACGAGTCTTTCCTGCTTTATCTGCATAAACTTCAAATTTAGGATTTTTTGCTGTTTCAAATCCAGCAATAGTTTGATCTTCAAGATTAGCATTAACACTATTCTTTTTTACACTTTCAATACCATTTTTACAAGCGCTCATAGTTGTGTAAACCTCTGATGTCGCTATCACTTGATTATTTCCTGCTAACAAATCAAACATTACACCACCTTTTACATTTTTAATAACAAATTTTGCCATTGCGAAAAAAATTAAATTAAACAAATCATTACTTCGCTAATGTACAAATTTTCATTATTGGGAACAAATATATTTTTACTTAATGAACAGGAAACACTAATTATTTCCCGTTAGGGAATATCTTTTGGTAGAATTTGCCTAAAAGGATTGGTAGTTAAGAATTAAGAATGTAGAGACGTCAATTTATTGCGTCTCTAAATAATATTGATTATCATTCCGACCATCACCCGTCATTTCGAGCAAAGCGAGAAATCTGTCAACCTACCCACGAATGCACACAAATTATTTCCGTTAGGAAATAACTTTTGGTAGAATAACATTCCACCCTTCATTTTCAAATCCCGTAGGGATTAACATAATACATTGTCATTTCCTACGGAAATATTATTTCTTTAACCTAATCATTTCTACCAATGGGTAATGCCTACGGCATTTAGATTTAACCAGATTGTTCTATTCGTGGAAATAGACCTTTCACTGCACTGCGTTACGTTCAAGATGACGGCTTCGTAGTAATTCGTGGTTTCAATACAAACAAACGCAGAACCCCAATTGGAATTCTGCGTCTGTGTTTGTTAGGTGGATACACCCTCCAACTCTTATCCCTTATCTCTTATTTCTTATCTCTTAACTCTTAATTCTTACTTCTTAACTCTTAATTTACCCCCCGCACAAGGCGCACAGACCGACCGTAGCTGCGGGAGTTGAAGTCCATGCCGGCACTGCCGCTGTTGAAGCTCAAGAAGTAAGCGCCGTAGCTGTAGTCGCCGCTCGTAGACGAAGACCAGAAGCTCCCGCGGGAACCCACGCCGTTAACATCCGAACCGTCGCGGTAGCCAGCAGCAGGAAGAAAAACAGCACCGTACGATTCCATCACCTCCCATTCAACAGCCGAATATTTGTTGAAAAGATAAGAACCCGCTTGATCTATAAAATCCAATAAACTTGCTCCTTCCCAATTATCTGGGAGCAATATATAGCCATTTATTCCATTTACTCTTGCTTGCGAACGTAATCTTGATGCATTGGGTCGTTCGTTCATCAAATAAGACCATTCTTCATACGTAAGCGTTCTCCATTGTCCTTTAGTGTTTCCACCATTTGATATTGCATTATTCACGCCCCAATCATAGTTCGTTCCTGCTATGTCGGCATACGCATCACCTACAACGCCATAATCACTATGATCTGTACGGGTCATATACGGATTCTTTCCATTGTAGCCACTTGTTCCCCAACAGAACAGGTCTATCCAACCGCTATACGTAGAAGAAATGTTTGAATTGTCAGCACCAATCATATCGTACTGGTTTTCGGCAAATCGCCACGTGTTTGTACTTGCTTTGTATTGCAAGTTTCCTTGTGAGAAATACACTTTTTCCGTAGCAGAAACGGAGAATGCGGCTTGTATTGCGCCATTCACTTTCTTTACATCACCTTTCACCAAAGCACCTGCACCTCCTGATGTTGCCACAGCTTCCGCAATTTTGGCATCCACTTCTTCTTTTGTATAAGTGTTCCCCGATTTCTCAGCATACAGCGCATACGGCACGCTCAACAATGGTGTGGTACCAACTATTGCGCTTGCTCCTCCGCCAAGGTTTGCTGTTGTTTGCAGATAGTAGTTGCCTGCACTCCAGTCTATGCCAGCAAATGTGCCTTTGGTTGCAGTGCCTTCGCCTATAACAAGCGTTGCCACGCCGTTGGCATTGGTGGTAACGGTTTGCGTTTCGGTGTAAACCGCCGTATTCGACCCGTTCAGCACGCTAATTTCTATGGAAATACTTTGGTTGGTTACCAACTCGTTGGCACTGTTGCGTACCAATGCCTGAAAATTCATCTTTTGTGGCGCTTGTGCCATTGCTAATACGGACATCACCACCATTGCGAAAAATAAAAATATTCGTTTCATTGTTTTAATTTTTAATTTTATTCTATTGGTGTCCGATAAAACTTTTTTTTGAGGGCAAAAAATAAGGGCTGATTTCCGTTTTGAACGTCAGCCCTTTGTGTTATTTTTGCTGTGCTAACAAAATTAAAAATAACATGGGCAAAAGTACACATTTTAGCGGA
>JAZRVS010000184.1:0-53611 GCA_045599365.1 Bacteroidales bacterium | reverse complement strand
TTATTCAAAATAGAGCAAAAAATCGATTTCTTCGTTCGTACATCATTGCCGCCAATAGAAGGCATTTTCTTTGAAAATCAAATCTTTGACGCATACGTTTTTGTTTCAAAACTAATTAAATCAGCAAAAGAATCTATTATTCTGATTGACAACTACATAGACGAATCTGTTTTGACTTTGCTTGACAAAAGAAATGAAAATATTTCTGCCGTAATTTATACACAGAGAATCTCTCCACAACTTCAACTTGACATTGCTAAACACAATGCTCAATATCAATCTATCGAAATCAAAATCTACAAAAATGCTCACGACCGTTTTCTCCTGATTGACAACGACATCTACCACATTGGTGCTTCAATCAAAGATTTAGGAAAGAAATTGTTTGCTTTTTCTAAAATCACAGAGTTTACGAAAATGGAACTTTTGGAAAGATTGTAAAATCTCACAAAAGTTTTTTTTATTTTTGTTACGTATTATAAAATGTAATACGACATATTGAAAGCATTATTATTAACAATTTATGTAGTATCTTTACATTGTAAACACACTACTTTAATTCTTAAGTTAAAAATATGAAAAAATTATTTTTGTTATTGTTTTTGTTGCCGATTCTTTCAATGGCACAAAATGAAGGTCACTACTCAATGAATTTGAAAGACCAAAACATTGCAATTATCAATGTAACTAATTACTTTTCAAATTGGTTCAACATTGACGATAATTCAACTTTTGAAAAAACGAAAGACGATGTTGACGAAATTGGAATGCAACATATTGTTTTTCAGCAATATTACAAAGGAACAAAAGTTGAGCATGGAGTCGTTTTTGTCCATGCACAAAATAATATGGTTGTAAGCGTTAACGCCACAATAATGGAATTGCCATTCCAATCGCTTGCGAAACAAGATTCTCAATTAAAAAGTACTCCTGTTGACAATGCTGAACAACTAATCGTTCCAATCAACTCCAAAAAAGGAGTAGTATATCGCTCGGTATACAAAACATTTGACTCAACTCAAAATGCAGATGTTTATACCGATGTGGAAACTGGAGAAGTGTTGAAAACAACGTCTCATACATTTTATGGGAATGCATATACAATGTATCATGGATGGCAAACGATGGATTGTTGGTATAACTCAAACGAAGGATATTATTATTTAATAGATCAGGACAGAAATATAATAACCTTAAATGCTTCTTATGCTCCTTATGAAGGGAGTGTTTACAAAGGCAGATTAAGTGATGTTGTGTCGTCTTATGCAAATAATTGCGATTCTTATACGTCACCATTTGCAACATGGGCAGGAATCTTATCATCCGTAACAATAACGGGCGATGACGGAGATTGGTGGTACACTGCTATCACAGATACAAGACCTGATTTTTATATTAAAATATACAGCAGCACAGGAAAACTTTTGTACACTTCAAACGTGAAAGATAACACAAAATCACCTGTTACATTTTCAAATATAAATGTGTCAATTGATGAAGGTAGTTACATAAAAATTTATGATGAAGATGTTACCTCCGATACATACGGAGGTAGCGTAACTATTTCTAATCCTTTGTCAGGGTCATACACATGGTCTGGATCGCTAACCTCTGGGAAAATTGTTATAAAATCAAATCCCGCATTAGACGCCCACTGGGGGATGCAAAATGTATATGATTATTATTTAGAAACATTTAACAGAAAAAATTTCAATAATTTAGAAGGAACATTTATTTATCAATTCATAGATCCTTACGCTATATATGGTAGTCATGTATATAATAATGCGAGTGCAGGCTATGATGCCAATGGTGTCGGCTATATGTTATATGGTTTAGGAGATGGAGAAGAGATGTCGGAAGTTGTTGCTCTTGATGTTATGGCTCACGAATTTACACATAATGTAACAGCATTTAATGGAAACGGAGGTTTGGAATATTTAGGGGAATCAGGAGCATTGAATGAGTCCTTTTCAGACATTTTTGGTTGCGCTGTTGAATTCTACGCATTGGGCGAAGATGCCAATTGGTTCATTGGCGAAGATGTTATGATAAATTACACCAATTTGCGCGATATGGCGGATCCTAAAAATAGTATGGATGGACTAATTTTGAAAGAAGATTTAAAAGATGCAATAATTGAATATTACGGTCGTGATTATTATGACCAACTAGAAGATACTCTTCAAATTCCTCAACCTGATACATATAAAGGTGATTTTTGGGCTAACACAAGTGACTATTCGGAATACGGTGACAATGGAGGTGTTCACCAAAATAGTGGAGTTCAAAACAAATGGTTCTATTTGTTGTGCGAAGGAGGCAACGGAACAAATGATAACGATGATGACTATTCTGTAACTGGAATTGGAATAGAAAAGGCTCAAAAAATAGCATATAGAAATTTAATGTACTATTTAACACCAACCGCTTCTTTTTGGGATTCAAGAAACGGATCGCTAAATGCTACAAAAGATTTATACGGAGAAAACTCTGCAGAATACAAAGCTGTTGAAGACGCTTGGTTTGCTGTTGGTGTTGGTTCTATTAGTGGAAATTCCGATAAATTTGTTGTTACCGCTAAAGCAGAAGATGCTACAATAGGTTCTGTTATGGGAAGTGGATTGTATGAATTGAACGAAGAGGCAACTTTAATTGCCATACCAGAAAATGGATATGAATTTGTAAAATGGAATGACGGAATCACTACCAATCCTCGAAAAATTTCCGTTACCAAAGACACAACCTATATAGCCACATTTAAATACGTTGAGGGCTCCGCTACTGCAACTATTTCTTTGTTCTCAAATAATAATTTATGGGGAACGGTTACAGGTGCTGGAACCTACGAAATTGGTGAATCAGTTTCTATTAGCGCAAATCCAACCGAAGGTTACCAATTTGTTCAATGGAACGATGGGAATACTCAACAGTCAAGAACCATTGTTGTTAATGGTGATATTACACTTATTGCAACTTTTGAAAAATTAGTGGAAATAATACCGAAAAAAACAATATCTCTTTATTCAAACAATAATGATTGGGGTATTCTTTCTGGAGAAGGTGAATATGCGGTAGGTAGCGAAGTGGAAATATACGCTCTTCCACGAGAAGGATATCGCTTTGTTCAATGGAATGATGGGAATACAGAAAATCCAAGATATATTACCATTTCAGAAGATTTGATGCTTATTGCCACATTTGAGAAAAATCCAAACACAGCAATTAATGATATTACAAACGAATTAGTGATTTCTATCCAAAATAATCAAATTCTCATTAATGGCATCGCTCCCACATACGTAACAAATATGCTTGGACAAAAAATAGCAAATCAAAACCTAAAAACAGGATGTTATTACGTGCAAATTGGCAATACTATTCAAAGCATAATTATAAAATAATTCTCCTTAAAATTCTTCATAAAAGCAGACCCCACCAGTCTGCTTTTTTGCTTTCTACTTCAATCTGAAATTTACAAGCGGCGACATTTTCGGAATTTATTCCTAAAAAGTGGCGATATTCTCGGAATTTATTATTTTTGCAATAAAATTGAGGTGTTATGATACAGCGTACTTTGGAGAAATCAATACTTAATTATTGCTATAAAGGAAAAGCTATAATTATTTTAGGTTGTCGTCAAATCGGGAAAACCACATTGCTTGCCAATATTTTTAATAACAACGACGATGTCCTTTGGCTTAATGGCGATGAACTTGATGTACAAGCAATCTTTAACAATGCTTCTGCCGACAGTTTACATGCAATCATAGGAAACAAAAAAATTGTGATAATTGATGAGGCTCAACGAATTAATGATATTGGTTTGCGTATGAAATTAATTACCGACAACTTAAAAAACGTGCAGTTAATAGCAACAGGAAGTTCTTCATTGGAACTTTCAAATACGGTAAACGAACCTCTTACAGGTCGGAAGTGGGAATTTAAAATGTATCCTCTTTCTTTTGCAGAAATGGTCAAGCATCATGGACTTTTAAAAGAAAAACGGTTGTTGTCGCACAGATTGGTGTATGGCTATTATCCAGATGTTGTAAACAACGAAGTGAATGAAAGAAAAACTCTTAATTTGTTAGTCGATAGCTACCTTTATAAAGATATTCTAACAATGGGAAACATCAAAAAATCAGACAAACTCATTTCCCTTTTACAAGCGTTAGCATATCAAGTCGGTTCTCATGTATCATACAATGAACTTTCACAAATTATCGGGCTTGATTCAAAAACCATTGAAACGTACATTCAATTATTAGAAAAAAGCTACGTGATTTTTCGATTACCTTCGTACAAAAGAAATCTTCGTAATGAACTTAAAGCCAGCAAAAAAATATATTTCTACGACAATGGCGTGCGCAATGCATTGATTTCGAATTTTTCGCCTCTCGAAATTCGGAATGACATTGGTGCATTATGGGAAAATTTCATTATCTCCGAACGCCTAAAATACTGTGAATACAACGATTTATATTCCAACAAATACTTTTGGAGAACCAAAGACCAAAGCGAAATTGACTATATTGAGGACTCTAATGGTACACTTCACTGCTACGAATTTAAATGGAATCCTGAAAAAAGTGCAAAGTTGCCAAAATCATTTGAAAACGCCTACCCTAACCATACTTTCGAAGTCATTAATAGAGAGAATTTCATGAGTTTTGTTGGAATATAATTGCTATTCTCCTCCACCCTTTCTTTTGCAAAAGCAAGGTAAAAATGTATCTTTGTGCATAAAAATTTTTATTCAAATGGCAAATACTCAAACTTTTGATTATCAACGCTTGAGAACATTCACAACAAATGTTCTTGAAGCAATTGGACATTCTCACGAAGATGCTCTTTTGGCATCAGACGTTCTTTTAACTGCAGATTTACGTGGTATTGATTCTCACGGAGTTGCACGTTTACGTGGTTATATAAACCTTTGGAAAGCAAACCGTATGAATCCACAACCAAAACTAAAAATTGAACACGAAACACCTTCTACTGCTACAATCGATGGAGACAATGGTTTGGGATTGGTTGTCGCACCAAAAGCAATGCAAATTGCTATTGAAAAAGCTAAAAATGTAGGCTGTGGTTTCGTTGCAATCAACAACTCAAATCACTTTGGAATTGCAGGCTACCACGCCATGATGGCGCTTCCTCACGATATGATAGGTTTTGCTTCAACAAATGCAACACCAACAACGGCGCCAACATTTGCAAAACAAAAAATGCTTGGAACTAATCCTATCGCTGTTGCTTTCCCAACAGGAAAACAACCAAATATGGTGTGCGACTTTGCAACAACGGCAACAGCTGTAGGAAAACTTGAAATTCTTCAACGTAAAGGCGAAAATGCTCCTCAAGGTTGGATTCAAGATAAAGAGGGAAATCCAACAACAGATTCTTTCGGATTGAAAAAAGGCGGCATGCTGCTTCCTCTTGGTTCCGACCGCGAACATAGTAGCCACAAAGGATTCTGCCTTGGCTCTATTGTCGATATTATGTGTGCCGTTCTTTCAGGTGCAAACTATGGTCCTTGGGTTCCTCCATTCTTGGCATTCCTTCAACCTCGCGAGGATTTAGTCGGCAAAGGAATTGGTCACATTGTTGGTGCTATGCGTGTTGACGCATTCCGTCCTGTTGACGATTTCAAATATCACATGGACAATTGGATTGACGCTATGCGTAAATGTGCACCAGCAGCTGGTCACGAACATATTATTATTCCTGGCGACCCAGAACGTGAAAACACAGTTGAGCGTATGAAAAATGGTATTCCATTGCTTATGCCAGTTGTTGAAGATTTACAAGACATTGCAAAAACATTTAATGTAGAACTATAAAAATATGCAACCCGAGTCTCAGAATATTGAATACAAAGAGTCTTGGCGAGACGAATACATAAAATGGATTTGTGGTTTTGCAAATGCACAAGGTGGCACGTTGTATATTGGTGTAAATGATACTGGCAAAATTGTAGGTGTTGATGATATAGGCAAATTAAGTGAGGATATTCCAAATAAAATCAAAGATAAATTAGGTATAATCGTAGAAGTAAATTTACAAAGGAAAAACAATCTTGATTATATTGAAATTGTAACTCAACCGAGTTCATTTCCTATAAACTACAACGGAGAATATCATTATCGTAGTGGTAGCACAAAGCAAGTCTTGCAAGGTTCTGCGTTAACACAATTCTTGTTTGACAAGACAGGAATGACATGGGACAGCATATTGATGAATGACATTACGCCAAAAGATTTTAGAGATGAAGAATTTGATTTGTTTAAAAGACAGGCAATTCTTAGCGGAAGAATGGATTCAAAAGACATACTTCTAACTAATGAACAAATTTTAGAGAAATTAGGTCTTATTAAAAACGGCAAATTGATGCGAGCAGCAATGATGCTCTTTTATAAAAATCCAGAACATTGGATAAATGGTTCGTACGTAAAAATTGGATTTTTTGAATCAGATTCAGACTTACGATATTATGACGAAATTCATGGCTCATTAATCGTTCAAGCAGAAACTACAATTGATTTGCTCTACACCAAATATTTGAAAGCCGAAATTTCGTATGACGGCGTTACTCGTATTGAAACATATCAATTCCCAAAACCAGCAATACGAGAAGCCGTTTATAATGCTTTGGTTCATAAAAATTACGCCAAACAAATTCCTATTCAAATTAGTGTTTACACTGACAAACTTTATATTGGAAACGATTGCGTTTTTCCTCAAAATTGGACAAAAGAAACTTTATTTGAAAAACATCGTTCTGTACAATACAATCCCAATATCGCTCGTGGATTCTTTTGGGCAGGGTTTATTGAAACTTGGGGTCGTGGCATAGAAAAAATTTGTGCTGCATGTCGTGACTATGGCATCCCAGATCCTATCTATACTGTTTATCCTGAAGATATTATGGTGATGTTTAAAGCCAAAAAAACATCCAATAAGGTCACCGATAAGGTCACCGATAAAGTCACCGATAAAGTCACCGATAAACAAGAACATATAATACAACAAATAGTAGCAAATCCCTATATAACCACACGTGAATTGTCACAAATTGTGGGTATATCACAAAGAAAAATAAAAGAAAACCTACAAAAATTAAAAGATAAAGGTTTTCTTCGCCGCATTGGACCTGCTAAAGGTGGTTATTGGAAAATGATAAAATAGCGTTATTGTTTTTATTGGACTATACTAATCAATATCTTTGACAAAAAATAAATATTTATAATGGAAAACAATTTCTACGTAAAATCTCACGGATTAGGCAATTGCTACATAGTAATTGACTCCGATAAAATTGATTTTGAACTGACAAACGAACGAATCATCCGCATTTGCGACTTGCATTTTGGTGTAGGTTCCAATGGTATTTTGTTGAAAGTTCCATCAAAAATTGCCGATTTCGGACTGATGATTTACAACACCGATGCATCGGTTGCCGAAAACTGCGGAAATGGTTTGAGAATTTTCAGCAAGTTCCTACACGATTATGGTTATTTGTCGTCGGACAAGTTTACGGTTGATATTCTTGGCCGTTTGATTCACTGCGAAATTTTGGAAAAGAATGCAGCTGGAAAAGCTATAAAAATCCGCGTTGATATGGGAAAAGCAAACTTTGTTACCAAACAAGTTCCTGTTAATTTCCCTAAAGAAGAGTGCGTGAACGAACCAGTAACTTTCGGAGGAAAAGAATTTCATATCAACTGCGTTTCTGTTGGAAATCCTCATTGTGTTGTGTTCCGCGACGAATTGAATCAGGAAGAATTATTGAAATATGGTCCGATTATCGAAACAGACAAGATGTTTCCAAACCGCACAAATGTTCAGTTTGCACACGTGGTAAATCGCAATTTGGTGGAAATAAAGATTTGGGAACGTGGAGTTGGCAACACATTGGCTTCAGGAAGTTCGTCGTGTGCAGTTGCTTCTGCAATGAGAAAGAACAACTTAGTTGATAAAGATGTTACTATCAAAATGCCAGGCGGCGAACTGCAAATTTCCATTGACGAAGAATGGAACATTAAAATGACTGGTCCTGTTGAAGAAATTTGTTCTGGTATTTTTAGTAAAGAAATGATAAAATAGCTCTCAGTCATTAGATGTCAGTTTTATTTTCCTACACAAAGAGGATCTTCTAACGACTGAAAACTGACACCTGATGAAAAATACTTCCAAGATGTTATTTACCATTATTTTTCTATACTTTTAGCAATAATGCTAATCACTAATCTCTTGTTTATACTTTCGCAAGTTTCATCTCTTTTCTATATATTTGTTCCAAATCACTAATACTATGAAACAATTTTTTAAAATTTTATTTGCGTCAACAATCGGAACTATCTTGGGACTTGGATTGTTACTTATAATTCTTGTTATTGGAATTATTTCTATTGCTTCAAGCTCTATGAATGAAACTATTGATTTCAAAGAGAAAAATGTCCTCATTTTAAAAAATACTATCACGGTCGGCGAAATTACAACTCCCTCTATGCCAACAGTTTTATCAAATTTTGAACAAGATTCAAAACTTGGTTTGTTCGATATTTTACGCGTAATAGACTACGCAAAAAACGACTCAAAAATTGAAGGAATTGTTTTAAACGATTTAAAAATAAATGCAGGCTACGAAACCATTGGTGAAATCACACAAGCATTAATTGATTTTAAAAATTCAGGCAAATTTGTATATGGATATTTTAATACATTGTCACAAAAAACATATCTGCTTGCTTCGGCATGCGATAGCTTGTCAATGAATGCTGAAGGAATGGCTGAATTTCACGGAATTAGTTCTACATCAATTCATTACAAAAATCTTCTCGAAAAAATTGGTGTAAAACCTGTAGTAGTTCGTTGCGGAAAATATAAAAGTTACGTTGAAACTTATACCAACGACAGCATGAGCGAAGAAAATCGTGAACAAAAACAAACTTACATAAACACGATGTGGAAAATGTATGCTACCTTACTTTCCCAAACTCGTCCCTCATCTTCGCATACTCATTTAGAATTTTTGGCAGATAGCGCTTTAGTTTGTCTTCCAGATGAAATGCTTAAATATGGCTTTATAGACAAAATTCAATATTCCGATGAATTTTGGAATTCTATAAAATTACGCCTGAACATTCCTCTAAAAGAATCTATTTCAACTATTTCTCTTCGTTCATACATTGAAGATTATCAATTAAAGGAAATAACTACTTCCGAATCAAAAAATAAAATTGCACTTGTCATAGCACAGGGTTCTATTGATATGGGAAAATCAGATGAAGAATCTATAGGAAGCGAAACATATATAAAACTATTTCAAGATATTAGAAAAGATTCTACTATAAAATCTGTCGTTTTTCGTATAAACTCTGGTGGTGGTTCAGCACTTGCCTCTGAACTTATTTGGCGCGAAGTAACATTGACAAATCAAGAAAAACCAGTAATTGTTTCTATGGGTGATATGGCTGCTTCTGGTGGCTATTATATTGCAACGCCTGCAAAATACATTTTTGCATCTCCAATGACTTTAACTGGTTCAATCGGCGTTTTTGGTATGAGTGTTAATACCGAAAATTTACTCCAAAAAATTGGCGTTTCTGTTGATAAAGTCAATACAAACAAACATTCTGATTTTGGTAATATTTCTCGTGATTTAGATCCAATTGAAATTCACGCAATACAAAAATCTATTGATAAAACATATACAACTTTCAAACAACGCGTTGCCGATGGAAGAAAAATAGATACTTCTTCAGTAGAAAAAATTGCACAAGGTCGAATTTGGAGCGGTATTGATGCAAATCAAAATGGTCTTGTTGATGACACAAAATTTTATAGTCTATCAATGGCTTTGTCTGTTGCACAACAAGAAGTAAATCTTCAAAATGATAATTTTCAAATAGAAGTATTTCCAAAATCAAAAACTATTTATGAAGAAGTTTTTGATAAATTAAATACTCAATCATCTGTAATTGAAAAACTTACAAATGATGAAAAAATTATTAAATTACTTAAATTAACACCAATTCAATCAGGTATATATTCCCAAATTCCAGAATATATTACTTTTGAATAATGAGATTTTTTAAATACATATTATTTCCTTTTTCAATATGTTATTGGATTTTTACGTGGTGTAGAAATTTTTGCTTTGATAATAACATATTAAAACAAACAAAATTTGATATTCCTATAATTTCTGTTGGAAATATAACCGTTGGAGGAACTGGTAAAACGCCCCACGTTCAATATCTTGTTAATTTAATGCAAAATAATAATGTTGCTTCGCTAAGTCGTGGATATAAAAGAAAATCAAAGGGATTTTTGCTTGCTAACGAAAATACATCTGTTGATGAACTTGGTGATGAACCATTTCAATTACATAAACGTTTTCCAAATTTATCTGTTGCCGTATGCGAAAAAAGAGTAGTAGGTGTACAAAATCTCTTAAAAACAAAGCAAAATTTACAAGCAATAATACTTGATGATGCGTTTCAACATCGTTACATTAAACCTTCATTTCAAATAGTTTTAATTGACTATAATAGACCTATTTGGAAAGATTTTGTATTTCCTGTTGGATTTCTTCGCGAAGGAAAATATGCTCTCAAACGAGCCAATGTTGTTGTAATAACAAAATGTCCTAATGATATTTCTAAAAAAGAAACAGAGTTTTGGAAAAATAAATTGAAATTAAATGGTCAAAAACTATTTTTTTCAACTATGCAATATGGTCAAATATACGATAATATTACTAAACAAAATGTTGATAATCAAAAATTTATAGCCGAAAATAATATTTGTTTAGTTACTGGTATTGCACAACCGCAACCTCTCATAAATTACTTGAAGCAATATAATAGTTCCATTTCTACTGAAATTTTTCCAGACCATTATTCTTACACTGAAAAAGACGCTGTAAGACTTCAAAATATCAATAAAAATAAATTATTACTTACAACTGAAAAAGACGCGTATAAACTATCTAAAATGCTTTCTGAAACAAAATTATTCGTCATACCAATTATACCACAATTTTTATTTGACAAAAACGAAGAATTCAATAAACTTATACTTAACGTAATAAAGTAATTATTGGCATTACATGTGTCAGTAGTCATTTATTTTCCATAATGGAGTTGATTACATAAAAAGATTCATTTGACAACTGAATTGCTTCTAAGATGTATATCATTACTTATATTATTTATTTTATTTTTATATAAAAAAGAAATATTGTTATTATTATGCCTGTTAACATTGTTACAATTTTTTTTTGAATTTACTTGTTTTGAACAAAAAGAGAAAGATAGTAACAATAATAAACAACTTTTCACTATTGTAAGTTTTTGGTAATCAGTTAATAGAAAATAATATTAACATTTTTAACTAAGTATATTTAACAAAACAATGTTAATTAGTTTTTTTGTAAAAAACTGTTAGTAGCAATGTTTAAAAAAGATTATTGGAAATAAAAACTTTATTTGTAAATGTCTAAAACTTGAATACAGCTATGTTTTTTGATAATTCCAAAATTTACTAACTTTTTTTTTAGTCTTTTTTTCTACATCAATATTGAATTTATTAACAGAAATAAACAAGTTCGTTAACAACAAACTATTTCAACCAAAATTTGTACTTTTGTTCCGTTAGACGTTTGTGTTATTTGATTTTAGAAGTATAGATGAAAATCAATTTTTTTGAAGAGGATGCTAAATTTCCTTCGGGTTTACGCAGAACTTCGTTTCGTTCTATTGTTCAGGTAATTGTGCAAAATGAGTCAAAAAAGAAAATTGACTATATCAATTATATTGCATGTTCCGATAATTATTTACTTGGTATCAATCAAGACTTTTTGAAACACGATTATTATACTGATATAATCACGTTCGATTATTCAAAAACTGAAATAACTTCTGATATATATATGAGTATTGATAGAATTGTGGATAATGCGAAACAAAATAATGTTACAAAATTAAATGAATGTTATAGAATTTTGATTCATGGTGTACTTCATTTAGTCGGATATAAGGACAAAACGCCTGAAGATAAAGCAGTTATGACTCAAAAAGAGGATTATTATTTGCGTTTAGTAGAATAAACTATGTTACAAGAATATGATGTAATTGTTGTTGGTGCAGGTGATGCAGGTTGTGAAGCTGCTGCTGCTGCTGCTCGTTTAGGTTCAAAAACATTGTTAATTACAATGGATATGACAAAAATGGCTGCGATGTCGTGTAATCCAGCAATTGGAGGAATTGCCAAAGGTCAAATTGTTCGTGAAATTGATGCTCTTGGTGGGTCAATGGGTAAAATTACCGATGCTTCATCAATTCAGTTTAGAATGTTGAATAAGTCAAAAGGTCCTGCAATGTGGAGTCCGCGTTCGCAAGCCGATAGAGCATTATTCATAAAAAATTGGCGTGATGAATTGGAATCAATTCCTAATCTTGATTTTTGGCAAGATGCTGTAAATGAATTACTTATAAGCAATAATAGAGTAGTAGGTGTTAAAACTGTATGGGGTATTTCTATTAAAGCAAAATCTATTGTTTTAACAAATGGAACTTTCTTAAACGGTTTAATGCACATTGGTCGTTCGCAAGTTGAAGGTGGACGAATAGGTGAATTACCATCATACAAACTTTCCGATCAAATTCGAGATTTTGGTTTTGAAGTAGGAAGAATGAAGACAGGTACACCTGCTCGTATTGATGGTCGTACAATAGATTTTTCAAAATGTAAAGAACAAAAAGGAGATGACGAACTAGGACAATTTTCTTTTATGTCTCGAAATAATCCAATGTTACCACAACTTAGTTGTTGGATGACATATACAAACGAGCAAGTTCACGATGTTCTTCGTTCTGGTTTTGCTGATTCTCCGTTATATAATGGTACTATCAAAAGTATTGGTCCACGTTATTGTCCAAGTATCGAAACTAAGTTGGTTACGTTTGCTGATAAAGATAAACATCAATTATTTTTGGAACCAGAAGGTATCAATACGTGTGAATATTATTTGAATGGATTTTCGTCTTCGCTGCCTGCCGATGTCCAATATAAGGCAATGAAATTATTACCTGGATTAGAAAATTGCAAAATTTTTAGACCAGGATACGCAATTGAATACGATTTCTTTATGCCTACTCAATTACAATCAACTTTGGAGACAAAGATGATTCAAAACTTATTCTTTGCTGGACAAATAAATGGAACAACTGGTTATGAGGAAGCTGGTGCTCAGGGTTTGATAGCAGGAATTAACGCATCGTTGAAATCACAAGAAAAGGAATTATTTGTTCTTCATCGTGACGAGGCATATATTGGAGTTTTGATTGACGATTTGGTTACGAAAGGTGTAAACGAACCATATAGAATGTTTACGTCACGTGCCGAATTTAGAATTCTTCTTCGTCAAGATGATGCTGATGTTCGTTTAACACCAAAAGGTATTAATTTAGGTTTAGTTGACGATTCTCGTAAACGTGCATTTGAAAATAAAATGACGGCTGTTTCAAAATTGACAGAATATGTAAACGAGAAAAAAATAACAATGGCACAGGCAAATCCAATTCTTGAATCATTAGGAAGCAAACCATTATCAGAATCTACTAAAATGTCTGCTCTAATTGCGAGGCCGAATGTTTCGGTAAAATGTTTCCACGTGGAACAATCTAATTTTATTAAAACTGATGACGTTGATTGGAATGTTGTTCAAGAATCAGTTGATATAAATATAAAATATTCGGGTTATATTGAAAAAGAACGTCAAATTGCAGAAAAAATTTCTCGATTGGACTACATAAAAATCAAGGGGAAAATTCCTTACGAGCAAATTGAATCTCTTTCAACTGAAGCACGACAAAAGTTGGTGAAGATTGATCCAGAAACAATCGGACAGGCATCTCGAATCAGTGGAATTTCACCAGCTGATATTAATGTGTTGCTAGTATATTTAGGAAGATAAAGAAAACTTTCCACGTGGAACAATTAAAAAAAGAAAGATTATTTACGCTTGACAACGGCACGAAAGTGGTGTTGTCAAGCGCTGATTCTTCTGCATCGTATGTAGGATTGTTTGTTGCGTCTGGTTCTCGCAATGATGGTGAAAACTTGGGCGTTTCGCATTTAATTGAACATGCAATTTTTAAAGGAACAAGTGAGCATTCGTATTCAGAACTGATGAATATGGTTGAGGTTGTTGGTGGTGAAATGAATGCTTACACTGCAAAAGAAGAAACATGTTTCCAAGTTGCAATTGCAAATAATCATTTGGATCGTGCATTTGCTGTTTTGAGTGAAATATTCTTCGATTCAGTTTTTCCAGAAGAAGAATTGAAAAAGGAAAAAACGGTTGTTATTGACGAAATTGAATCATACGAAGATGTCCCAAGCGAAATGATTTATGATGATTTTGAAGAAAATCTTTTTTCGGGACATTCGTTGGCAACAAATATTCTGGGAACGAAAAAATCTGTTAGAGGAATGAGTCGAGAAAATATAGTTGCAACTTACAAAAATTTTTATCGTCCTTCCCAATTGGTTGTATCGTATCTTGGTTCTGAAAATCTTGAAATAGTAGAAAAATTAGTCCAAAAATACTTTAGTAAAAGTATTGGAAATCAATTAAATACGATTAATAATATACCATTTGTTCCACGTGAAACAACTTTTAATTTAGAGAAAAATAAACATACTCACCAAGCTCATTGTGTGTTGGGTTCTTTCGCTCCTTCTGTAAAAAGTGATTTAAAATATACAACTTCTTTGCTGACAAATATTTTAGGTGGAGTCTCATTCAATGCTCTTTTAAATTTGAAACTTCGTGAGGAAAAAGGATTGACGTATAACATAGAAGCAAATTATACAGCATATTCTGATACAGGAGTGTTCTCAGTTTATTTTGGTACAGACTATTCTAAAATATCAGTTTGCAAACAAATTATTGCTGATTTGTTTGAGACTATTATTAGTAATGGTTTCTCTGAAGAACAACTTTCTGCATACAAACAACAAATACTTGGTCAATTGGCTGTGTCGGATGACAATTATATGTCATTAATGTTGAACAATGCAAAATCATTTTGGTGGTTCAATCATGTTGATTCATTTGAGGAAGTGACAAAAAAAATTAATTCCATTACAAATGATATGATAAAACAAGTTGCTCGAATGATTCTTGCTCCTGAAAAAATTAATACACTGATTTATAAATAATTATGATATGTTAGAAAATTATTCACATTTCTTTTTTGTTGGAATTGCTGGCACAGGAATGAGTGCAATAGCACAATATCTTTGTGGAAAAGGAAAAAAAGTTTCTGGATCTGATAGATTGTTTGGTCAAGAACAAAAACTACTTTCCGAATCTCAGTTTGAAAATATGGGAATTCATTGCTACTTCCAAGATGGAAGAGGTATTACACCAGATGTGGATGTTGTGGTTGTATCAACAGCAATTGAAGAAACAAATGTTGAGTATCAAAAAGCATTGCAACTTAATATTCCTATAATGAAACGGTCAGCATTGTTAGCTGAAATTTCTAATAGTGTCCGTACAATTGCCGTTGGTGGAACTTCTGGAAAGTCAACAACAACTGCTATGATTTTTCATATTTTGGAACAATGTGGCAAATCACCATCTCTCATTACTGGAGCTGGATTGAGCATTTTACAAGAAAAAGGCTTGCCTGGAAATGCTTGGGTAGGTGATAGTGATTGGTTGGTTATTGAATCTGATGAATCAGATGGATCAATTGTAAGTTACAAACCAGAAATATCGTTGCTACTTAATATAGATAGAGACCATAAAGAATTTGACGAATTAGAACAATTATTTGCAACTTTTAGAGATAATACTAAATCTTATTTTATTGCTAATCAGGATTATACGTTAACAAAAAAGCTTTCAAAAGATACTCCTTTTAATTTTGGTACTGTCGATTCTGCAAAAATTCAAGGACAAAATTTTAAACAAGAAGGATTCTCTATTTCATTTGATGTAAATGGAGTTCCATGTGTTATACCTGCCATAGGTAAACATAATATGGAAAATGCGTTGGCTGCCATTGCTGCATCCAATGCGGCAGGCGTTCCTATTGAAGAAAGTACAAAGGCGTTAGCTTCTTTTAGGGGAATTTATCGTCGTACTCAATTAGTGGGAAAAACAGAAAACAATCGTTATGTGATAGATGATTTTGCTCATAATCCAGCCGAAGTTGCGGCAGTCGTAAAAGCTTGTCAATCAATTGGTAAACGAGTGATTGCATGGTTTCAACCTCATGGATATGGACCTATGAGATTTATGCACGCGGAACTTACTACGATGGTCGGTGCTGCTCTTAGAGAACAAGATGTCTTTTTGATAGCTGATATCTATTATGCTGGAGGTACAGTTGATAGAAATATATCGTCAACAATTGTGAGTGATGCAATGAAAGCAAATGGAAAAAATGCTGAATATGTTGGGAATAAGGAACAATCGTTGAATAGAATAAGTGAACTTATTCAAGATAATGATGTTGTAATCATTATGGGAGCTCGAGATCCGCATTTGGACGATTTTGCAAAACAAGTATTTGAAAAAATTCAGTAGTGGAAATAAATAGTACATCAAAAGTTTTTTGGAAAGGATTTCGAGATGGAATACCAATAGGATTGGGCTATTTTGCGGTTTCTTTTTCACTTGGTATCGTTGCTCAAAAGGCGGGATTGTCTGCTACGCAAGGATTTGTTGCAAGTTTTTTGAATGTGGCATCGGCAGGTGAGTACGCATTATTTTCACTAATTCAAAATGGAACTACCTGTGCTGCAATAGTTATAGCTATGCTTATAATAAATGCTCGTTATTTATTGATGAGCTGTTCTTTAAGCCAAAAATTTTCTCCAAAAACAGCTTTTATACATAGACTTCTAGTTGGCTTTGGTATTACTGATGAAATTTTTGGAATTTCTGTTGCTCAAGAGGGTTGTTTGAATCCGTATTACAATTATGGTGCAATGATCATTGCTATTCCTTTATGGGCGATAGGGACTTCATTGGGAATTGTTGCAGGAAATTTGTTGCCATTAAGGGTCGTAAGTGCATTTTCAGTTGCTTTATACGGAATGTTTGTTGCAATAATTATTCCTCCAGCTAAAGGGAACAAAGTAATATTTTTTACTGTTCTAATTAGTTTTTTGTCAAGTTTTCTTTTTTCAATTTTGCCATACTTACGAGAAATTTCAAGTGGAACGAGAACGATAATACTTACTGTCATTATTTCTGCTGTTGTTGCTTGGGTTAAACCTGTTTCTAATAGTTTAGAAGAATAAATATATGAAAATTTATATTTATATAATTACTTCATTTGTTGTTACGTATCTTATTCGTATTCTGCCACTTACGATAATAAGGAAACCAATAAAAAATCAATTTATTAAATCATTTCTTTTTTATGTTCCGTACGTAACTTTAGCTGTTATGACTTTCCCAGCAATTGTTGAAGCCACTCAAATCCCTATTGCAGGTCTGATAGCATTGTTTGTGGGAATTATTGCATCTTGGTTAGGTGCTGATTTATTTTTCGTTGCTTCTATTTCTTGTTTCGTTGTTTTTATTATAGAATTGTTGCTAATTTAAACGTATGAATATTTATGGTTAACACTACTTTTCTATTGAGTTCAACCATAAATGTACTAATTGTTTACATTATGTGAGTAACCTCTTCCGTTTTAAGTAGAGACTTTTTTTTGTATTTTGTACTTTTGCATAAATAAATTGGTTTGGTGTCTTCATAAAAAATTGATGTAGAGGTACTTATATGTCCATTTCTATAAAAAATTTGGTTAAGTCTTATGGCACTCAGCGTGCTGTTGATGATATTTCTTTTGAAATTCCGTCGGGAGAAATAGTCGGCTTTATAGGACCTAATGGCGCTGGTAAATCAACAACGATGAAAGTAATAACAGGTTTTTTATCTGATTTTGAAGGTGAAGTGTTAGTTGATGGTAAAGATGTGCGTCAGAATCCAATTGAAGTAAAGAAAATAATTGGTTATTTACCCGAACATAACCCATTATATCTTGATATGTATGTTCGAGAATATCTTTTGTTCGTTGCTAAAACGTATGATATAAATAAAAATATTGAATTAACTGTAAATGAGATAATTGAACGTGTTGGTTTATCCAAGGAACAACATAAGAAAATTTCGATGTTGTCAAAGGGATATCGTCAACGTGTTGGACTTGCTTCTGTGATGATTCACAATCCTAAAGTTTTAATTTTAGATGAGCCAACTACAGGATTGGACCCTAATCAATTAGTAGATATTAGAAATTTAATTGAAACAGAGGGGAAATCAAAAATAGTAATGCTTTCAACTCATATTATGCAAGAGGTTGAAGCAATATGTGATAGAGTAATTATTATCAACAACGGTAAAATTGTTGCAAACGATACGCCTGAAAAGTTAAAAAAAGATAAATCACTCGAACAAGTTTTCCATGAACTAACACAAAAACCTACTGAATGAGAAAATTGGCGGTCATAGCATTATTTTTTTCTTGGTCAACTTTGTTTGCTCAAGAAAATAATGTTGTGAATTATGCCGATTGTATTGATTCAAGTGAAATTATAAAAAACTATAATAATCAATTAGATAGCTTAGTTAATTTATGGTACGTTAAGAAATCTGAAAATTTGCAGTTTTCGGAACTTTCAAAAAAACATTACGATAGTACGTATGTCCCATCTTTTTCAGATAAAGAGTATAAGAAGCGAATAGAAGCTATGAATACTGTTGTAAACATTACATACAACAGTAAGGTTCAAAGCTATATAGACGTATATGCCAATAAACGTAGAAATTCGGTTTCAACAATGTTGGGATTAGCAGAGTATTATTTCCCTATTTTTGATGATATTTTTGACCAGTATGATGTGCCTCACGAATTGAAATATCTTGCAATTATAGAGTCCGCTTTAAATCCAAAGGCAAAATCTCCTATGGGAGCGCGCGGTATTTGGCAATTTATGCCTTCAACAGGGAAAAATTATAAATTGAAAATTAACTCATATATTGATGAACGCTGTGATCCAATAAAATCTACTCATGCAGCTGCTCAATATTTGAAAAGTTTATATAATATTTTCGGTGATTGGATTCTTTCTATTGCTGCATATAATTGTGGTCCTGGTAATGTAAAAAAGGCAATCGCTCGATCTGGCGGTAAAACAAATTATTGGGATATTTACAATTATTTGCCGAAGGAAACGAGAGGATACGTTCCCGCATATATCGCTGCTTATTATGTATTTGAACATCATGAATTACACAATTTGTATCCAAAGAAGGTTGCTATGCCAAAAGTAGACACAATTCTCTTGACTAAGAAATTGCATTTCAAACAAATAGCAGAAGTACTTGATGTCCCACTTAAAGCAATAGAAGATGTAAATCCTCAATATAAGGCCGATATGGTTCCTAATGATGAAGAGGGAAGTCCATTGTATCTTCCAATTGAATTCGTTTCTCCATTCCTTCGATTGCAAGAAACTATTTATGCATACAAAGATTCTCTTTATTTGAACCTTCAACCAGAAAAGGTTGTAACTGCTACTCAAAAAGTTGATAATACGGTAACTACTTCTGGTAAGTCAAAACTTACGTATGTGGTTCGTTCAGGAGATACATACTCGTCTATTGCAAAAAAATATGGTGTGTCTGTTAATGCACTGAAATCATGGAATCATAAAACAAGTAATATGCTTCATATAGGTGATAAACTTGTTGTATATGTTTCTTCGGGTAAGGGTAACTCTGCCTCTACTCAAAATGTAGCTGCGAAAAATCCTACACAAACGCAACAAAAAACTGCTTATTCTCAAAATAATAACAGTAAAGGAAATTGTTCATATCATGTAGTTAAGTCGGGTGATACTCTTTGGAGTATTTCGCAACGATATGGAACTACTGTCGAAAAAATCAAAAGTTTGAATAGTTTAACCTCTACAAAACTTTCTTTAGGTATGAATTTAAGGGTTCAGTAATATGTGTGGCATTGCTGGATATTTCACTACATCTAATGTATTCGATATAAAGGAGTTACCTTTAATGGGTGAAAGTATCTCTTCAAGAGGTCCTGAACATCAAGGAATATATTCAGATGAATGTGTTGGACTTGTTCATAGGCGCTTGAAAATCATAGATTTATCGGATGAATCTAATCAACCAATGTTTTCAGAAGATGGTCGATATGTAATAGTCTTTAATGGAGAGGTTTACAACTTCGATGAAATTCGTCGAGAACAACAGATAGAAGTCCATACAACTTCTGATACAGAAATTGTATTAAAAACATTGATAAACGATGGTATTGATGCCGTTGAATATTACAATGGTATGTTTGCCATTGCCTTTTACGATACGTTAGAAAAAAAGTTACTTTTAATTCGTGATAGAATGGGTGTAAAACCGCTCTATTATTATTGGGATGGTAATAATTTTGCTTTTGCTTCTGAAGTTAAAGCATTACTTAAATTAAATTTTATAAATTCTAATAAATCACTTGATTATTCTGCATTAAATCAGTTTATGCATCTTGGATATTCAGGTATTGAAACTACGTTTTATAGCCATATCTATAAAGTGCCTGCAGGTTCATATATGGAGATTTCAAAAGGTGGCCTTACAAAACATTCATATTGGACTACATATAGTCAGATACAATCAGAAACATTTGATGATTTATATTCTGCTAAAGAAATTCTACGCGATTTAGTGGAGCAGTCTGTTCGTTATCGTTTGAGGAGTGATGTCCCGTATGGAACTTTTTTGAGTGGAGGAATAGATTCATCGTTGGTTACTGCTGTTGCGCAGAAGAATTTAAACCAACAATTAAAGACTTTTACAATTGCATTTGCCGAAAATAAATATGATGAAAGCCAATATGCTAAACAAATTGCTCAATATCTCGGCACAGATCATACACAATTGACTGTTACTCAAAAAGATGCAATTGAATTAATTCCTACAATTTTAGATACATTTGATGAACCATTTTCAGATTCTTCTGCCATTCCAACTATGTTGGTTTCAAAGTTAGCGAAAACAAAAACGACAATGATTTTGTCTGGTGATGGGGGAGATGAGTTGTTTATGGGTTATGGTGCATACGTTTGGGCTAATCGGTTGCAAAATCCTCAAATTCAGAAATATAGGAAGTTATTGTATTTTGCTTCTATGTTTGGAACTTCTCGTATAAAACGGGCTGGCACAGTTTTAAATTATATGTCAGATGAACAAAAACCATCTCATATTTTTTCTCAAGAACAATATTTATTTTCAAGAAACGAGATAAAAAATATAGTACAGAAAGACTTCTATCAAGAGTTTATATTACCGAATGAAATTGCTTCTGTATCAAGGATTTTATCTCCTGTAGAAAATCAAGCCTTATTTGATATAAATTATTATTTACGAGAAGATTTACTTCCAAAAGTAGATCGTTCTTCAATGAAATATTCTCTTGAGGTTCGTACGCCATTGTTAGATTATAATATTGTGGAATTTGCTCTTAATTTGAATGAAAAATTAAAGATTCATAATGACACGCAAAAATATTTATTGAAACAAGTCTTATACGATTATATACCTTCAAATCTTTTTGATAGACCTAAATGGGGATTTTCCATTCCTTTATGTGAGTGGTTACATAAAGACTTACATTATCTTATAGAGGATTATTTAAATAAAAAAGTGATAGAACAAATAGGTATTTTTAACTATGCAGAAGTACGGTCTTTAGTAAATAAATTTAATTCTGGCTGTTTCAACTATTTATATAATAGACTTTGGCAATTGATTTTGGTTCAAAAGTTTATGCTTGAAAAATTTAGATAAAAAAAGCGAGAATTTCTTCCCGCTTTTTTATTAATCACTAATCACTACCATTTTGTATTTCTCATATCACCAGAATTTAAGAACTCAAGGTGCATAGCAAACGCTTTATCAAGTTTTTGCATTGTGTGAGATGGCTTAGTAGAAAGTTTCAAATAATCCCACAATAGTTCTCTGTAATCTGGATGAGCAACTTTTTCAATGATTTCTTTTGCTTTGTCTATTGGGGATTTCGCGCGTAAATCGGCAACACCATATTCAGAAACAATCACTTTCAATGAGTGTTCAGAGTGATCTAAGTGAGTTACCATTGGTACGATTGAACTTACCATTCCGCCTTTTGCAGTTGATGGAGTAGTGCAAATTGACAAATATGCATTTCTTAAGAAATCACCAGAACCGCCAATTCCATTCATCATTTTTGTTCCATAGAAATGGCTTGAATTCATATTACCGAAAATATCACATTCAATTGCTGTGTTGATAGCAATCAATCCTATTCGACGAACAACTTCAGGACTATTTGAAATTTCTTGTGGACGAAGTACAAGTTTGTCGCGGAAGAAATCTAAGTCGCCCATAACTTTGTCCATCGCATCTTTGCTACAAGTCAAAGAACTACCACTTGCAAATTTGATTTGTCCTTCTTGTAACAAACCAATAACTGAATCTTGAATAACTTCAGTGTACATTTCAAATGCAGGTATGTCTTTGCTTTCGCCAATTCCGTGAAGAACAGCATTTGCGATATTTCCTACTCCCGATTGAATTGGCAAGAATGTATTTGGAATTCTTCCAACTTTGATTTCGTTTGCAAGGAAATTGGCAACATTTTCACCAATCTTTATTGTGGTTTCGTCCAATTCTGTGAATCCTTTGATTTCATCATCGAAAAATGTTTCAATCACACCAACAATTTTCTTTGGATCAACTTTCAAAATAGGGTCTCCAATACGGTCGCTTGGTTTGTAAACAGGAATTTCCTTACGATATGGAGGATCTGCTGGCATATAAATATCGTGCATGCCACGCATCTCTTTTGGACGATTAGCATTGTGTTCCAAAATGATTTTATCTGCCAACATTGTATATGTAGGAGCATTTCCAACAGCAGTTGTTAAAACAAGATTCCCTTGTTCATCGTAGTCGCACACTTCAATAACAGCAACATTGATTTTGCCAAAATATCCATAGCGAACGTCTTGTGCCAATTGCGACAAATGATAATCAACGTAGTGAATACGTTGCTCGTTGATTGCCGCACGAGAATCTTTGTTTGTTTGATACGGAGAGCGAATGTTTAATGCGTCTGCTCTTGCAAGAATACCATCAAGAGATTCTCCTGTAGAAGCTCCTGTAAACAAATTGATTTTGAAAGGACGACCTGCTGCATGTTCTGCTTCAGCTTTTTTTGCAATTGCAGTTCCAATTGCTTTAGGAACACCAACAGCGGTAAATCCACTTACACCAATACTATAACCATTCTCGATGTACGATGCTGCCTCATCGGCAGTAATAACTGGAATACTCATTTCACTTTTTCTTTAAAAACGTGGCAAAAATACTCATTTTGAAGAATTTAACAACAAAATATTGTAATGAAACGCTATAATTGCTTTAAATCTCCAATCTAATTTATACATTTGAGAAGTCAATAAAAAAGATATTATGAACAAAATTTTCAAAATAGGAATTCTTGGCGCTGGTTGGATTGCCGAAAAAATGGCAGAAACTGTTGCGAAAATGAATGGTTACGAGATTTACGCTGTTGCCTCTCGCAGTCTTGACAAAGCAAAAGATTTTGCTTCTAAATGGAACATTTCAAAAGCATACGGTTCATACGAATCGTTGGTTTGCGACAACGATATTGATTTGGTATATATAGCGACACCTCATTCGCACCATTTCCAGCACGCAAAACTCGCAATTGAACATGGTAAACATTGTTTAGTTGAAAAAGCATTTACAGCAAACGCCCGCGAAGCAAAAGAATTATTACAATTTGCCAAAGAGAAGAAAGTGTTCGTGACCGAAGCCATTTGGACTCGCTATATGCCTATGTCTCGAAAAATTGCAGAATTAATGAAAAGTGGCATAATTGGGGAACCACGCCTACTTTCTGCGACACTTTGCTACCCATTGGAAGATAAAGAACGAATAACAAATCCTGCGCTTTGCGGCGGAGCTTTACTTGATGTAGGTGTGTATGTGCTAAACTTCGCACGAATGTATTTTGGTACCGATATTGTAAAAACAGTCACAAATTGTCAATTAGGTCCAACAGGAATGGATATGCAGGAAAGCATTTCATTGAGTTACGCCGATGGTAAAATGGCGAATTTGCAAACAGGAGCATTATGTCTAAACGACAGACAAGGAATTATTAGCGGAACCGAAGGCTATATTCGTGTTGACAATGTGAACTGCCCTGAAGTTATTGATGTATATAGAAACTATGCCAAAGTTGCCACATACGAAAAACCTGCAGATATGATTACTGCCTATGAATATCAAGTAATTGAAAGCCGTCGTTGTATAGAAGCCGGTTTATTGGAATCGCCAATGATGCCACACGCCGAAACTATTTCGGTTATGCAACAAATGGACGATTTGCGCAAAGAATGGGGAGTGAAATATCCAATGGATTAAAAACAAAAAAAGAGGGTGTATCGCAACTTTATTGGTTTTGATACACCTCCGCATTTAACACTACTTTTTAGGGACAAAAGCGTAAGTCTTTCCCGAAATCGACTTGGCTTCGCCACCCATTAAACTTGCAGCTCTCTGTAATTCCGAAAGAGTAGCATACGTTTGAACATTACCATTTGGAAAATTTAAAGTGTACATAGAATATAAAATTTTAATTTTTGCCTCCACTTGTATTGGCTATCGGCATCTCCGTTTTGTGCAAATCAAAATTGTTGCTGTGCAAAAATCTAGAACACAAACAAAAAATTTTTGCTTTCAAATTATCTCCATAACATATATGTTACGCAAAAAACATGGAGTATCAAGATGAGATTCAGTTAATTGCCTCTAAAATAAAGGCTTATCGAACAGGAAAGAATCTTTCGATACAAGACCTTGCATATCTATGCGATATGGAACGTTCAAGCATGAGCAGAATTGAATCTGGCCGAGTGAACATTACAATTAAAACTCTTTTTACAATTAGTAAAGCGCTGGGTGTTGATGTGAAGGATTTAATGTAGTTTTATTCTTTAAAGAATGAATTCAAATTCTTCTGAACCCAACGACCAAAAACGGGATCAGACAATTCAACTTTTTTACCTATTACTTCTACAATTTCTTTTGATTCCAATGCTCGTATTAAACGAGCCACGTTAGCCGTTGAGCCTAAATTATATTGATTTATAATTTCCCCAGTATATAAATCTGTCGTATGACCATCTGCAATTGCACGAACCACATTAACTTGATATGCAGATAGGTCATTCACATATTTTAAAAACAATACGTGATTTTGACGCAATAAATCCTGTTGGGCCAGAATTAAATCTTTTCCCGTTGCCACATTTTCCGTCCGTGCCCATAACAACCAAGCCAAATGCTGGACATACGAAGAATTACTTTCTACAAACAAACAGATGTTCTCACATAAATCCTTCGAAATGTCTTTTTGCGTTTTCCTAAATTGCTGTTGAATATATTCAACCCAATAGTTTATAGGAATTTTTTCTAAAAACATTACATCTCCAAATTTGTAAAATGGATGAGATGCCTTCCCAAACATATTCATTAAAACGTGTCGCTTGCTACCAAATAAACAGTACGAAGTATTTCTTTGTAATTGCCATACCGAACGGAGTTTTCTCTGGAAAGGCAGAGAATCTGTAAATTCTCCAATTTGTTGAAATTCATCAATACACACAACAATCCGTACGCCACGTTCATTTGCTATGACCTCTGGTAAATTCAACACCTCTGAATCATACTTGTTGTTTGTGGATTCTAACGAAAAGGATATTTCACTATCCTGACCGATACTTATTTTAGGAACCAAATTTGAAAGAAATTTTTTCGTATTAGCAATTAAGGATTCAGTTTTTGTGCTTACTTGTTTTATAATCTCTGTTGCAAAAAGTTTGTAAAAATCCTCTTCGTTTCTGCATGCAAAGGCATCCATTTGAACAACCAAAATTTCTTTTCTTTCTTTTAGTTGTGAAGCAACTTTATTTACCAAAGACGTTTTCCCTAATCTTCGAGGTGAGATTAATATAGTGTTTATCTTGTTTGTTAGATTTAATGTTAGTCGGTCGGTTTCTTCCAATCGGTCGGTAAAGTGCTCAACGTCAGTTGCTATACCGTATATAAAAGGATTGTTCATAATAATTCATTTTTGCAAAAATAGTATTTTTCTAATTAGTAACAAAGTTGTTAGTAACAATTTTGTTACTAACAACTTTGTTAGTTAAATAATAGATTGTAATTCAATAAGTTATTGGAAAATTAAAAAACAATATGCATTCACAAAATTGCAAATAGCAATATAAAATTTCCATATACAAAAGTTGTCCAAATTTTTTATTATGTAAATTGCATTATGTGATTTGCATAATGCAAAATAAATAATTATATTTGCTTAATAAAAATGACAACTATGGAAACTCAAAATCCTTTTGTTATAGTCGGTAAAATACCACGTAACTTATTCTGCGACAGGGAATCAGAACGCGAAAAATTTGTAAAAATTCTTACAAACAATGGTAATATAACGCTTATGGCGGAACGCAGAATCGGCAAAAGTAAATTGATAGATGTCTGTTTTTCTGAGCCTGTGATTTCTGAAAAATATTATACTTTTTACATAGATTTGCTATATACCTCAAGTTTAAATGAATTGGTATATGCATTTGGGAAAGAGGTCTTTACTACATTAAAAAAGAAAAATACAATGGCAGCAAAACAATTTATTGCTGCACTAAAATCTATTAATACTCAATTCAGCTATGACGCATCTACGGGTTTACCAACATTTAGTATTGGATTGGGCGACGTGTACCAACCAGAATATACTCTTGAAGAAATCTTCAATGCGCTTGAACACGCAGACAAACCTTGTATTGTTGCCTTGGATGAATTTCAGCAAATTGCAAAATATTCACAAAAGAACATAGAAGCATTACTACGCAGTCATATTCAAAAATCATCGAATGTCCACTTTATTTTTTCGGGTAGCGAACAACATTTGATAAGTGAAATGTTTTTGTCATCAGCTCGACCTTTTTACAATAGCACGGACATCATAGAACTAAAGCCTATTGCTTACGAGAAGTATATGCCTTTTGTAAAAAATTGTATGGATTCGGTCGGTTCTAAGATTGCAGAAGACAATATAAAATATGTTTATGATTTGCTCGAAGGAAACACATATTGTATACAAAAGGTGTTTCATGAATTAGTAGCATCTAACATTAAAGATTGTACAATTGAACAAATAGATAAAACTATCTCTTCCATTCTGGAAGAACTTTCGGATAGTTATAAACGCTTGATGTCGAATATCCCTATTCGTCAAAAAGAAATGATGTATGCAATAGCAAAAGAAGGACATGCAACAAAAATTCTCAGTTCAACGTTTATTCGCAAACACTCATTACAATCAGCGAGTTCTGTACAGGCGGCAATTGCAAAATTGCAAGACTTGGGAATTGTATCACACAATGAAGAATCATACTTCATTCAAGATAATTTCTTCAGATTGTTTTTACTTGAATAGATAAAAACAACGAAACTAAGCAAAAAAATAAAACCCGATGTTGTTCTTTCAGCATCGGGTTTTGTTTACTGATATGTAAATTTTTATCCGTTAATCTTTGCCCAGCTGTCTTGACCGTACCAATATGCATTCACAAAGTTGCAAATACCAATAAATTTTACCATTTGTTTTCCTCAAAAAATTTTTACACATTTGTAGCGAAATCGCAAAATGCGGTTTTGACATATTAAAAGCATTAAGCTTTATTTCTTTCTTCATCGAAGTTTGGCGACTAAAAGGACAGAAAGAAGTAAGGAAAAGTGTTCACGTTCGGCGTGGGCTTTACTTATTTCGTTGTCCAGGGTTACGCCAAACACCAGATGAAGCGGGAGACAGTTAAGTTTCACGCTTTTTTTTGTCGGTAGGTTACGGTATATTAAAAGTTGTGCTCGACACGGATTAAGGGTATGGATTAATGAAAGCAAACGAGATTAGAAATGAGTTTATTATTACGTTGAGAAACGTAATAATAGGTACAATCGGGATTTTGCTATTTTCCTGCACAACAAAACCAAGCATTACAGGGTGTTATACAAAGGTAAGAGAAAATGATCGTGGCACTGTTTGGAATATTTTTCAAAAGGGATTGGTTGACACAATCTATTTTGATAAAAGGAATTGTCGTTTTGACTATTTTGGTTTTCCAATGAGTGGGGAATATAAAATTGACGGGAATTATGTTTATATAGCTGTTGGTGGAAAATTGGGAACTTTATCAATGGAAATTATAGATAGTCATACTCTGGAAGGAGAAGGCTGGATTTCAGGAACTTTCAAAAAGGAATAATCATATTTAAATATTGTAACTTATGAATATAGAATCTATAATCGGAATTATCAGTGGTGTTATCGCTATTGTAGGAGCAGGTATATCAATTTATAAATGGTTGAAAAAACAACCACTGACAGAGTTGATGAACGAACTCGTTGATAAAAATCTGACGAAAAAAGAACACCAAAAAATTCTTAGGAAAATAAACAAGCGATTATTGCCGTTAGGAAGAAGAATCAAAAATGGGTACATTCAAAACTTTGTATTAAACGACAGAAGTAAGGAGGCGGTCTTTATGGATTTATGCCTGCAAAATGATTGGGAACCCTCCAAGGATCTGTGTAAAATGTTTATGAATGGCGATTATCCGTCAATCAGAAAGAAATATTGGGAAATGAAAAATTCACAACAGAAAAGAGAAGAGCTAACTGCCGATGCTGTTGAGAAAGTTGAATCTATTTCAGCATTGACAAAGGTCAAGGATGTTGTGTATTTGTCGGAACTACTTCAAGAGCGTTTCCCAGATTGCTTCAATCGGTTGACTTCCATACTTAGGAAACACGATGTGGAATATCGTCTGCTGAAAGGAACGAAGGATATTTGGTGTCGTGACTATATGCCAATTCAAACGGAATCGGGCAAGTTCATTCAGTTTACATACAACCCAAGCTACTTGAAAGGCAAAAAAGAATGGGAAGATTCGCGTTCCGATGTGCGGGAAGTTTGCAAACTTAACAATATTGAAGCCTATTTTTCGGATATAAATATAGATGGAGGGAATGTCCTTATTTGTGATGGACGGGCGATATTATCGGATAGAATTTTTTCTGAAAATCCTGATTATGAAAAAGATGTTCTTATTAGTGAATTATCGAAATTGTTGGAGTGTGAGATAATTATAATTCCTGCACAAAATAACGATTACACAGGACATGCAGATGGAATGGTGAGATTCGTGGACAGGAATACCATTCTTGGAAACAATCTAACAGCTGAATACAAGTATTGGCGTGATGGAATGCAAAAGGTAGTTACACAATATGGTTTGAAATACATTGATGTACCATTCTTTAAACACGACGACAGCAAACATCCTGAAAGTGCAATTGGAATATATGTGAATTATTTGGAAGTCAATAATTTAATAGTTATTCCTGTATTCGGAAGAGATGAAGACAAGCTGGCTATTGATATTATTAAAAATGCCTTTCCAGACAAAGTTATTGAAACAATAAATTACAACGAAGTAGCACAGGAAGGCGGTCTCCTCAATTGCACAACTTGGGTGGTAAATAACAAATAAATTAATGATTGTAAAAGTGTTATTGTAAAGAAATACATTCTACTTTGTCTCATATCTGCAAAGAACGTCCAAATCTTTTATTATGTAAATCACATTATGCAAATTGTATAATGCAAAATAAATGATTATATATATTCTTCATTCAAGATAATTTTTTCTGATGGTTTTTACTTGAATAGATAAAAACAACGAAACTAAGCAAAAAATAAAACCCGATGCTGAAAAACAGCATCGGGTTTTGTTTACTGATATGTAAATTCTTATCCGTTAATCTTTGCCCAGCTGTCTTTCAACGTGCAGGCACGGTTGAATACCAAATGTTCTGGTGTAGAATCTTTATCTACGCAGAAATAGCCAAGACGTTCAAACTGCATTTTGTCAAGAACTTTGCTGTTTGCCAAATATGGTTCAAGTTTACAGTTTTGAAGAACTTGCAATGAATTTGGATTCAAATTGTCAAGGAATGTCTTGCCTTCTTCTACTTCTTCTGGAGCTTCAACGGCAAACAATCTGTCGAATAAACGAACTTCTGCATCAATTGCGTGTTCTGCCGAAACCCAGTGAATTGTACCTTTCACTTTACGTCCGTCAGGTGAATTGCCACCTTTCGAAGCAGGATCGTATGTACAATGAATTTCTGTTATATTACCCGCAGCGTCTTTTATAACTTCTTGACAAGTAACGAAATATGCGTAACGCAAACGAACTTCTTGTCCTGGAGCAAGACGGAAATATTTCTTTGGTGGATTTTCCATAAAGTCATCTTGCTCAATGTAAATCTCGCGAGAGAATGGTATTTCGCGCGTTCCAGCAGTTTCGTCTTCTGGGTTATTTACAGCTGTCAAATACTCTGTTTGTCCTTCTGGATAGTTGGTGATAACCACTTTCACCGGATGAAGAACAGCCATCATACGAGGAGCGACTTTATTCAAGTGCTCACGAAGACAGAATTCCAATACAGAATAATCTATCACATTGTCGCGTTTTGCGACACCAATTTTTTCACAGAAATTTCTAATTGCTTCTGGCGTGTAACCACGACGACGGAAACCACAGATTGTCGGCATTCGTGGATCGTCCCAACCACTTACGTAATTTTCTTTTACCAATTGCAAAAGCTTACGTTTGCTCATCACTGTGTAGTTGATGTTCAAACGAGCAAATTCGTATTGGTGTGATGGGAAAATTCCTAATTGTTGAATAAACCAATCGTACAACGGACGGTGAATATCGAATTCCAACGTACAAATTGAGTGTGTAATGTTTTCTATAGAATCGCTCTCGCCATGTGCAAAGTCATACATAGGATAAATATTCCATTTGTCGCCAGTTCTATGGTGATGAGCATGCAAAATACGATACATAATCGGATCGCGGAATTGCATATTTTGGTGAGCCATATCAATCTTTGCACGAAGAACTTTTGAGCCATCTGGGAATTCGCCCGCTTTCATTCTTTCGAACAAATCCAAATTTTCTTCTACGCTTCTATCTCTCCAAGGACTTGGCGTTCCAGGAGTTTGAACCGTTCCACGATTTTTTCTGATTTCTTCCAAAGATTGGTCGTCAACGTATGCCAAACCTTTTTTAATTAATTCTACTGCCCAATCATACAATTGATCAAAATAATCGGAAGCATAGTGAACACTTGCCCACTCAAATCCTAACCAACGAACATCTTCCATAATAGAATCAACATATTCCGTATCTTCTTTTACAGGATTTGTATCGTCAAAACGAAGGTTTGTTTTTCCTCCATATTTTTTTGCCAAGCCAAAGTTCAAGCAAATAGATTTTGCGTGACCAATATGCAAATAACCATTTGGCTCCGGCGGGAAACGTGTTAAAATTGATTTATGTTTGCCACTTGCTAAATCATTCTCAATGATTTCTTCTAAGAAGTTAAGAGATTTCTTTTCTTCTTCTAAATTTGTATTGTCTGCCATACGAAAATGTATTTGACGCAAAAATAAAAATTTATTTCATTAAATTTTCAATTTCTTCTAACTCAATAGGTATTTCATTCATTAAATCTTGACAACCAAAATCTGTTACCAAAATGGTGTTCTCCAACCGCATTCCAATTTCTTCTTCAAATGCGTAAATTCCTGGTTCACAACTTACTACCATTCCTGGTTGTAGTACGTCAGTTTTTTCTCCTACGTCGTGCGTGTCAAGACCAATAAAATGAGAAATGCCATGCATAAAATATTTGAAATACGGATTTTTATTTTTTAAATCAGATTCTTGTAATAAACCGAGTCTAAGTAATTCATCTTGTATGAGTTGGCAAGTTGTTTTTTGATAATCTAAAATGGTTATTCCTGGTCGTATTATTTGACGAACTTCTTTAAATACTCGTAAAACCGCGTTATAATATTCTTTTTGTCTTTTGGAAAATTTCCCATTTACAGGGAATACGCGAGAGCAGTCGCTTGCATAGTTTGCATATTCAGAACCAAAATCAAGTTGAACACAGTTCCCATAAACTAATTTTTGGTCATTTTTTATATAATGGAGGTAACACGTGTTTTTTCCATTCGAAATTATTGGATCAAATGCATGTCCATTTGCTCCATTGCGCAAGAAACAATTTGTCATAATTGCTTCTAACTCAAACTCATACATATTCGGTTTTGCAACGGAAAGAATTTCAAAAAAAGACTCTTTAGTTATGTTAGCTGCTCTTTGAATGAGTGCTATTTCTTCGGGTTCTTTTATGATGCGACATGTCGTCATTATTTTGTCAAGACAAAGAATGTCTTTATCTTTCCATTTTTCAGATAAATGTGTTGCAAAAATTTCGTCTGGAAGATTCAACTCTGTTTTGAGTCGTGGATTTCGATTTTGCGAGTAAAAGAGATGGTAACTTTTTTGTGCGAGTTCATTCCAAATTTCTTCAAATTCTTCAGTGAAATGAATTTCTGTTATTCCTGAAATTTTTGTTGCTTCTTCGTTACTCAACTTTTGCCCTTCCCATTGCTCTAACTCTGGTTTTTGTTCAAGAATGAAGAGTATTTTTTGATTTGTTCCATTGCAGTTTGTAAGAATGAGAATGGATTTTTCCTGACAAATCCCTGTCAAATAAAATAAATCTGAACTTTGTCGGTAGGTATAATATTCATCACCATTTTTAGGCATTTGCGGATTTGAAAAGATGACCGCAGAACTAAATTCTGGCAATTTTTCTAAAACCTTTTGTTGGTTTTTTACAAAGAGAGATTGTGGAATTTCTTGATAACGCATACGAATACCATCTACAAAAAAGAGACGATGCACGCACCGTCTCTTCAAAATTTTCAAATAAAAAAAAACTATTCTTGTGGAACTTCAATTGGTGTTGAATCAACAACTTTACCAGTGATTGTAAGAACAATAGGAGTATCTTGCTTATTTGTGAAAACAGAAATACGTTTTGTAAAATGACCAATATTGTTAGTGTTGTATTTTACGTTGATTACGTTTGATTCTCCTGGATTAATAGCTTCACGAGGCCAACTTGGAACTGTACAACCACAAGAAGCTTGAACATTTGTCAAAATTAGTGGAGAGTCTGTTGTGTTTGTGAATGTAAAAACACATTTCCCATCAGAACCTTTTTCAATTGTTCCGTAGTCGTTTACTAATTTGTCAAAAACGACACCTGAATCACTCTTTGGTGCTTCTTCTTGAGCAAAACTGCACATTGCGAAGCAGAAAATCATACTAAAAAATACCGATAATTTTTTCATAACCTTTAATTTTTTAACGTTAGCAAAGATAGATAAATTAAAAATACGTTGATTCTATTTCAACATTTTTATTGAGTTGCAATTATCGTGCCTTTTTTTAGGAGTTAGAAAGTTGTCAGTTGCCAGTTATCAGTTGTCAAGCGAATTTCTTTGTGTAATCAATTTCTCATTAAGAAAATCAAACTGAAACCTGACACCTAAAAACTTTTTTATTTTTTTCTTGACAAATTTTTTTTTCGTGGTAAACTTCAATCACCCTTTCTTGAAAGGGTGGCGTTCATTGACATTTTTGATTTTTTATTCATTGATAATCAACAAATTATAGTAATGTGTAATTTTTACACAAAAATATTTGAAAAACTATTGACAAATGAAAATTGAAGTATTACTTTTGCAACCCTGTTAAAAAAAGTATGGTTATGAAAGAGTCGCAAACAAAAAAACAAGCAAGTATTGTCCGCATTTCTCACAATGAGAAAGAGCGGGAGTGTCCCCAGTTATTCTCTGTAAACTGGCGATTTAAGTAAGCGCAGAGAATCTTCGTGCATTAAGAGATTTTATAATCACCAACCGAGCAGAAAAGCCACGGTGGTAAAGAGATGCGGAAAGGAAGGAAACTTCTATTTCAAAACAATCAAATCAAATTTATTAACGTAGTTAACTGAATTACTCACCCCTAAATCTAACAAGCATGATAAAAAACATTAAAAAATCAAACAAGAGTTTCAAAACATCAATGGATATGTTACAGTATGAATGTGGAAAATATGACATATTAACTGCAGAGCAAGAAAGTGAATTGTGTCGCAATATGCGGAAAGGGGATGTGTTGGTTGATAGGGAAATAGAAAAAACATTAATAATGGCGAATACGCGTTTTGCACAACAGTTGGCGAAAAAATATGCTGACGTGGTGAAAAAAATGCATGGCGGTATTTCGTATGATGATGTTGTGTCAGCATCACTTGAAGGCTTGTGTAAGGCTGCAAAAAAATTTATGCCTCATAGAGGGAATAAATTTATTACGTATGCAGCGTGGTATAGCCGAAAATGTATTCTTCGATTGTTTCAGGGTTTTAAGTTTAAAGTTGGGAAAAATGAAAATGGAGAGAATCTTTTTGCATCAGAAAGTTCTATTGATAAACATTTTGGAGATGGAGAAGGTACAGGTTGCTTACTTGATTTGATAGAAAATCAAAATAATGATAATCCATTTAGCAATCTTGCAAAAGAAGATGAAAACGGTTTTCTTCAATATTTGATAGATAAGTTAGACGATAGAGAGTCATACATTATTAAACGCCATTTTGGCTATTTGGTATTTGATGACGAAGATAAAGTTACGTTGGAAACAATAGGGAATGAAATGGATTTAACTCGAGAACGAGTACGTCAAATAGAAAAGAACGGAATAGAAAAACTCCGTTATATGTACAACAACGAGATGCAAGCCGCGTATGCCGCGTGAAGGCATAATAGCATATCGTTTATAAAGTGCTAAAGGTCAAGAATGTTTCCATTCTTGACCAGGCATGAAAGATACAAACCTATGCCGTTTTTAGCATAAGCAATGTGGTGCTTTTGAGTTTTTACTAAAAATCTCTTTTTTTGTGTGTTCTACAGAAAAGGTTATTCTTTTTGCTTCTTATTGGTCTTTAATAACCAAGAGTCAATTTCTTGTTGCAAGAACATTACATTTTTACCGCATTTATGGTGTGGAATATATCCTTTGCTACACCATCCATATATAGTTGACTTGGCTTTTTTTGAAGGAAGATAATCAATTAAATCTTCTAATGATAACCAATTTGCTCTCGCTCGTTTTTTCTTTTTATAATTTAAAATACTGTCTTTTTCAAATGCTTTATTATACGCTTCAAGAATTTCTATTCTTTTTTCTAAATCGAGATTATTACTCATATTGTTTTGTTCGTTGTTAATTAAATTTATATGTTATGTCTTTCCTTGTGAGTTTTCTTTAACGCGTTGCAAAAGTGAAATAAAAACATTTTCATTGCAAGAAATGATGCATAAAATTTGAAACTTTTTGCCATTTAATTCATTCTTAATGACTTCCAAGCGTTATTTTACACCGACTTTTAGTTATTTTTATTAAAAATCAATAAAAAAAAGTCTTGAAAAATGCTTGCAAAGGGAGATAAAAGGGCGATTTTCAGAAATGAATAGTTAATTGTTGAGAGATTTTTGCGTTAAATGTAAGTCTATGAAAATCGGTAAATCCATATTTTTCAATTGCTAATTTGTGTTTCATTGTTGGATATCCTTTATTAGAAATCCAATCGTACATAGGATATTTTTGGTGTAGTTCGTCCATATAGTCATCTCGAAATGTTTTCGCTAATATGGAGGCTGCTGCAATTGAAAGATATTTCCCGTCGCCTTTTACTATGCAATGAAATGGGATTTGTTTGTAAGGTTTAAATTTATTTCCGTCAACAATGATGTGGTCAGGCTTTGTAGAAAGTTTGTCTAATGCTTGGTGCATTGCAAGAATTGACGAATTTAGAATATTTATTTTGTCAATTTTGTGATTATCAACAATTCCCACTGCCCATGCAATGGCATCTTGTACAATTTGTTCTCGTAAAATTTTTCTTTTTTTGTCGCTTAATTGTTTTGAATCATTTAAATCTGCATTGTGATAATCAGCAGGAAAAATAACGGCAGCTGCATATACTGGACCTGCAAGGCAGCCTCTTCCTGCTTCATCACAACCAGCTTCAATGCAATTTGGTGTATGGAATGATTCTAACATAGATTTTGCTTATAAGTAAAAAACTGAACCCTGATTGTTGACAATTGATAACTATTTAGAAAGCTCTAACATTTTGTCTAATGCTTTTAATGCATTATGGGCAATGGTTTCGTCAACAAAAATTTCGTTGGTTTCGTTTAATAAACAATTGTAAACATCTGTAAGCGATGTCTTTTTCATATCGTGACAACTGAGCGATGGACTTCCAATATAAAATTTTTTATCTGGATTTTGGACTTCCATAGGGTGCAAAACACCTTTTTCTGTACAAACAATGAATTCTGTTGCATTGGAATTTTTCACAAAAGAAAGTAGTTGTGCTGTGGAGCCTATGTAATCAGATATTTCTAATATTTCCAATTGACATTCTGGATGCGAAATAAGTAAAGCATTTGGATGTAATTTTTTCTGTTCCAATACTTTATTCATGTCAAGATGATGGTGAATAGGACAACATCCATTCCAAATATCAAATTTTTTACCAGATAATTTCATGGCGTATTTACCGAGATTTTGGTCTGGTGTGTAGAGAATTTTTTCACCTCTATCTAAATAATGATTAATAATTTTAATGCCATTGGTTGAGGTACAAATACAATCACTTAATGCTTTTATATCGGCACTCGTATTTACGTATGTAATTATTTTAGTATCAATATGTTCCGACTTGTATTTTGACAATTCATTTGCCGTAATTGTGTTTGCCATCAAACAACCTGCATTCATAATTGGCAATAAAACTTTTTTATGTGGAGAAAGAATTTTTGCTGTTTCTGCCATAAAGTGAACACCACAAAAAACAATAATATCGGCATCTGTGTTTTTTGCTGTTTGACTTAAATTTAAACTATCTCCTAAATAATCTGCAATATCTTGTATATCATCATTTTGATAGTAATGTGCCAAAATAACAGCATTCTTTTCTTTTTTTAATCGAAATATTTCTTCCTTATAATCAATATCTGTCATAAACATTATTTTTTCCTTCGTTGTATAATATCATATTGCCTGATTGCCCAAAAGACCCATTTGTCTCCATAAATGGCTAATGCCATGTGAGTTACGTCTGGTTTCATAACTTTCGTACATTTCCCAGAAAGTCTTTCATTAATCATTTGCGAAATAGTTGTATCTATTACTTTTTGTAGATCTTTTTCTTCGTAAATTCCATTGAGAGAATTTCCATGCGCTACACAAAAAGCCATATCCATTGCTTGTACAAAGTGTACGTCTTTTCCAACTTCGTACGATGTTCCTTTATAACGAGTTTTGTTTATTCTATCCCATGGATTTTCGCCTTTTGAATCCACGTCATCGGAGTGATTATTAAAAAACATGTCGCGTGCGTGTTCGTTGGCAAGTCGTTCTAACGTGGTGTCCCATTCTATTTGTGGAACAGGAGCAATCCAAAATACTTCTCCAGTATCGCATTCGCAACCTTTTTTGCGCCAATTATTGACAGCTAAAAGAGCATATTTTCTAAAATTTTCAATTTCAGATACAAATGGGGCAGTATGAAATTCATAATTTAATTTTTTCTCCATAGATGAAAATTCAGCGCTTTCTGGGAATATTTCTCGTGCCATTGCTAAATATTTGTAAGCATCACGAAGTAAAACACTATCTTTCCATGTGCGTTCTTTAGAGGCAGTTGCTCGATATGCAACTGTTTTAGAATCAATAATTTCTTTCCATCTGTTGCTTATGTGTACAGATATTTGTTTGTCATTTGGATACAAGGCAAGCCCTTTTTTCGAAAAATCGTAAAAAAGTGTTTTGTCATCATCGGTTCGCGCTGTATCAATGCTTTTGAGAAGCGCTTTTTTGAACCCATTGCTTATTTGCGCATCGCCTGCAAATTTCGTTTTGTAGGTCTCAATTAACCAAAATAAATCTCGAAACATCCAGTTTTCTGCCAAAAGCAATGCACCTTGTGTTAATGCTTCGTAGCTGTCGTGGGTTGAATTTATCTCGGCAGGAGCCTTTTCGTAAAGTCGAGAAATTTTCGACATACATTTTTCGTAATCACCAACTTGCGCATCAATGCGTGCGAATTCCAACGGATCGGTTTTCGTTTTGTAAATGCTTGATAATCTTTGATAAATTGCTTGTGCATCAGAACGATTACTCATTTTAATTTTGTCTGCACGTTCTTTTGCAAAAGAGCGAATTATTGCGAGTGTATCACTATGTTCTTCAACCACTTCGCGATCTTCATCTTTTGAACTTAAAATGCTTAAACTTTTTAGACAATCTAATATAGGATTACGAGAAAAATCTTTGTATTCAGATGGCAATTGAGCCATTTCATAGTAGGCAATTGCCTTGATGTAATAAGCTTCAAGATGTCCTGGATTTTTGTTAATTGCCGCATCACATTTTTGAACACATTTTACAAAATCTCCTTTTTGGTAATACGAATATAACTTTTCTGCTTTTTGAGAAAAACCACTAAACGAAAGCAAACAAATCAAACAAACAATAAAAATTTTTCGCATATCCAAAAATCAAGATGAAACTTTCTTCAAAAGTACAAAAAGACTGGAAAATAGAAAAGGAATTACAATAATAAAACTCGTTGTGCATTATTCTAAAGTAATCAGGAGTATAAAATTAAGAGTTAAGAAATAAGAATTAAGAGTTAAGAATGTAGAAACGCAACTGGTGGCTTTCAACCCTTGATTTTACCACCAACTTGTATATTGTTTCTAAGATTTTTAAATTTGCTCAGCGAAAATTGTGTAAATCAAACGAATAGTACAATTACGCATATTATGAAGAAAGTATTTTTTAGACATGAAAGTGTAATCGTGATGATTCTTTTAGCACTTTTCGTGAGTTGTTTTGCATACGGTATAGATGACCCGAATTTCAAGAAAGAGAAATCGTTTACTATAAAAAGCGAAAAAAAGTTGACAGAAGTTGCCAAAATTCTTCATTCAATTTCATCGCTTGAAGGAATACAATATTATTCTAATACACACGAAGAATGGAAAACATTGTATCACAAAGCGGGATATATTGAGAATCCAAATAGTCAGAAATTTCTCCCAGATTCATACTATAGTGGAACTGGCAAGACGTATTATTGCCTTTTAGAAGATAATTCGCTTGGAGACTGTGTTTTTAAGATAAATTATTTGGAATGTAGTTCTGCTATAAATGCCAAATTTATTATTGTGAAACCAATTACGTTTATGGGAATCACAGGTATTTCGCCCAATAATCTTGATATTCTACTCAAAGTAAATAAAACAGAAAATACAGTACAATTTGTTATACAGATTGTTGCTAAATATCAAACGATTTCATTTCTTGAATCAAAATTGGAGAAATCACTTAATGCTCGCCTCGATGCCTTATACAAATGGTTTATTGATGAACTCGCTAAGGAGTAGTCTGGAATCAGTTTTACATTTAATGTAAGAAAACAATATACAAGTTGGCAGCACAATCATTTGAAATTAGATGTCAGTAGTCAGTTTTCAGTTTGATTTCCATAATGGAAAGATTATTACACAAAGAAATTCGTCTGACAACTAATTTACCGCCAAGATGTATATCATTAGCTAATGTAAATTTGAATTTACCAAGATGGACTGTTTCCGTTAGTCAAGATTTTTTGTTAATAAATTGTGAAATGTTTGCTATTTGGAAAGTTTTTTCTATTTTTGCGTGCTAAAATTTTAGTATGAAGCGAACGAGTGATGCATATACGATTCCGTTGCAGGGCTTGAAGGGAGGTAAGTTTGATGAAACACTAAAAATTGGCAAAGAGTTCATTGATGAGCAGAAAGTTGATGGAGTATTTGATGCGGATTTATCTGTTAAAGTCCATTTTGTAAAGCAAGTTGATTTACATGAATTATTTCTTCAGTTGAAAGGAACAGTTTCGGTGGAGTGTGATAGATGCTTGGAAATCTTTGCGTTACCAATTGAAATGAATCAAGAAATGATTGTGAAAATTGGAGATCAAAATGACGAATTAGCGGAGGAGGAAAATGTTGTAATTGTTTCACCAGAAGAAACAGAATTTGACATTTCTTCGGTGATTTATGAGATGATAATGCTTTCTATTCCATTGAAGAAAGTTCACAAGAATGAAAAGGATTGTAATTCAGATATGATGACATATTTGAAGCAGTCAAAAAAAGTAAAAAAGGAAGTAAAAACGGATCCTCGTTGGGATTCATTAAAGAATATAAATTTTAAATAGTAGTAAGATGGCACATCCGAAACGAAAAACGTCAAAAACTAGAAGAGATTTACGACGTACACACGACAAAGCAGTGGCTCCAACATTGAGCAAATGTCCTACAACAGGAACAGTTCATCGCAGACATACAGCCTACGAAGTAGAAGGAAATTTGTACTACAACGGTAAGTTGTTGGTAGAAAAATCTCAAGCAGCAGAATAGTTTCTCTCATGAGAATTGGCATTGACGGCATGGGAGGCGATTTCGCTCCCGAAAATGTTGTAATCGGTGTTATACAAGCAAGCAAAGTACTCCAATCTGGGAGTACTATTGTTTTGTTTGGGGATAAGCAAAAGATTGGTGCCATTCTTGAAAGAGAAAAATTTAATGGGACAAATGTCGAAATTGTTGATGCTCCATCTGTTATTGAAATGGGTGAACATCCACTTAAGGCATTCCAAAAAAAATGTGATTCAAGTATAACGGTCGGTTTTAAGCATCTATATGCTGGAAAAATTGATGCGTTTGCAAGCGCAGGTAGCACTGGCGCAATGATGGTCGGAGCTGTTTCGGTCATAAAAGTTATTTCAGGCATCATCCGACCAAGTTTGGTGATGTCTATCCCAAAGTTAACAAGCAATTCATTAACAACAATATTGGACGTTGGCCTTAATTCTGATTGTAAGGCTGATGTTTTGTACCAATATGGTATGTTGGGAAGTTTATTCGCTCAGTATTACCATAACATTGAAAATCCTCGCGTCAATTTGTTGAATATTGGTTCTGAAGAAAAGAAAGGAAACCTTTTAACACAAGCAACGTATACTTTGATGAAAGAAAATGAGGATTTTAATTTCTGTGGAAATATTGAGGGAAATGAAATTTTTGATGACAAAACCGATGTAATTGTAAGTGATGGCTTTACTGGAAACATTGTCTTGAAACAAATAGAAGCGATGTACAAAATCGCTCAAAAATTTAATGTTGTTAATCCATTTTTTGAGTATTTCAATTACGAAAATCATGGTGGAACACCTGTTTTGGGCGTTGAAGCTCCAATTGTGATTGGACATGGTGCTTCGTCTGCAAAGGCAATCAAAAATATGGTTCTACAAACAGAAAAATTAGTTGACTCTCAGTTGACTGAAAAAATAAAAAAAGCTTTTCAACAATAGTCAAATGTTGGCAATTCCTTTATTTCGTTGCCTTCACAATTCTATCTTTTCCAAACAAATCTTTAATTATTTGACAATTCCTAAATCCATATTGCTCAAATAATTGTTTTGTTTCATTTCCAAATGTTTCGTTTATCTCGCAATATATTTTCCCATTGTTTCGCAAATGTTTTGACGCAAATTGCGCAAGCACTTTATAAAATTGAAGTGGATTAGAATCATCAACAAAAAGTGCTGTATGTGGTTCAAAGTTTAATACGTTTTTTCTCATTTCTGTTTTTTCAGAATCACAAACGTACGGCGGATTACTTACAATTATCTCGTAATCAGTAAATTGTGACATAAAACATTCATCTTGCATATCTCCATTGAAAAATGAGATCTGAACACCATTTTGTCGTGAATTCCTTTGAGCAACTTGTAATGCCTCTTTAGAAATATCAATAGCAGAAATTTGTGCTTTTGTTAGATTTTTTGCTAATGAAATAGCTATGCAACCGCTTCCAGTCCCAATATCCAAAATCTTTCCTTCACAGTTCTTATTCTCTCGAATAATCAAATCTACTATTTCTTCTGTTTCGGGACGAGGGATAAGAACCGACTGATTAACAATAAATTGCATATCATAAAAATCTGCTTTCCCTCGCACATATTGAACTGGTTCACACTCTTCAAGTCGCACCAATGATTGTTCAAAATACTTTAACTGAAAATCTGTCAACTCTTCATCTTTATTGAGAATTAAACTTGTTGATGTAAATTGTAAATCTTCAGCAATTAACTCAAAAATAGATTGTATTTCTTTTGGCTCGTAAAGTTTTGCCAAATGATATTGATATTTTATTTTTACGTCTTGAATTGTCATACGACAAAAATACAAAATTTACGAATTGAGATTATTACTATGTCGGACGATAAAAAATATATGTCACGTTGCCTTGAATTAGCAAGACAAGCTTTTGGTAATACTTATCCGAATCCAATGGTTGGCTGTGTGATTGTTCATAATAATGAAATTATTGGCGAAGGGTATCATCATAAAGCGGGTGAGCCTCATGCAGAAGTTAATGCAATACAGTCTGTTGAAAATCAAGAATTACTTACTGAGAGTACTTTGTATGTGAATCTTGAACCTTGCGCTCATTTTGGTAAAACTCCTCCTTGTGCAGACCTTATTGTGTCAAAAAGTATAAAACGTGTTGTTGTTGGTTGCATTGATTCGTTTAGTAAGGTTTCAGGAAAAGGAATTGAAAAAATCAAAAATGCTGATATTGAGGTTACAACGAATGTTTTAGAACAAGAATCTCGGTCTCTTAATTGTAGATTTTTTACGTATCACGAAAAAAGACGACCGTATATTATTTTGAAATGGGCGCAATCTAAAGATGGATTTATAGACAAACTGCCGTCAGCAAAAAATTCTTCCAAAGGCGTTCGTATTACCGATGAGGTTTGCGAAAAATTGGTACATCAATGGAGAATTGAAGAACAAGCAATTTTAGTTGGAACAAATACAGCCGTACAAGACAATCCGAATCTTACTGCTCGCTTGTGTCAAGGAAGAAACCCTCTTCGCGTAGTATGGGATTTGAACGATAGAATACCTGAAAATGGTAACTTGAAAAATGGACAAGTACCAACGATAATTTTTACTCTTTCTCAAAAAGAATCAAAGGAAAATCTTGAATACATTCAAATTACAAACGAACAAAATCTCCTTCAAGAAACGCTTAATTCTTTATACGAAAAAGGTATTCAATCTCTTATTGTTGAAGGAGGTACAAAAACGCTTCAAACATTCCTCAATGCAAGTATGTGGGATGAGGCACGTGTATTTACAACAAAAGAATTTTTTGGAGAAGGTATTTTATCTCCAAAATTCAACAGCCAACCACATGAATGTCAAGTAATAGGAAACGCAATGTTAAACTATTACTTTAAGTGAGTTCGATTAGTGTTTACTAGTCAGAGACTAGTAATTAATAATTAATAATTAGTAATCTGTTCTACATTAAGAGATAAACTGACTCCTGACAACTGACACCTATCTGCTATAGTTTGGTGCTTCGCGAGTGATTGTTACATCGTGTGGATGACTTTCTGCGTAACCTGCATTTGTAATCTTCACGAATTTACAATTACGTAATTCTGCTATTGTTGGAGCTCCGCAATATCCCATACCAGAACGAAGTCCGCCAAGTAATTGATACACTTCTTCTGCCAATGTTCCGCGATATGGAACACGAGCAACAATACCTTCAGGAACAAGTTTTTTTGCATCAGCTACATTTGATTGGAAGTAACGGTCTTTTGAGCCTTGTTGCATTGCTTCCAAAGAACCCATACCACGATATGCTTTGAACTTACGACCCTCAAAAATGATTGTATCGCCTGGAGATTCTTCCAATCCAGCGAATAAAGAACCAAGCATTACAGAACTTGCTCCAGCAGCCAAAGCTTTTACAATATCACCAGAATAACGAATACCGCCATCGGCTATAAGAGGAACTCCAGTGCCTTTTATTGCTTCGGCGACATCAAATACTGCCGACAATTGAGGAACACCAATACCAGCAATGATACGTGTTGTACAAATTGATCCAGGGCCAATACCAACTTTTACTGCGTCAGCTCCAGCTTCAACCAATGCTTTTGCAGCTTCGCCAGTTGCAATATTCCCTGCAATAAAATCAATTTGTGGATACATTTGTTTTGCTTTGCGAACTGTGTCAATAACACCTTTTGAATGTCCGTGAGCTGTGTCAATTACAACTACGTCAACACCTGCTTGAACAAGTGCTTCCAAACGCTCGAATGAATTGGCTGCTGTTCCAATCGATGCTCCTACACGAAGACGTCCCTTGTCATCTTTGCAAGCATGTGGATTATCTATTGCTTTGAAAATATCTTTGTATGTAAGCAAACCAACCAATTTTCCATTGTCATCAACAACAGGTAGTTTTTCAATCTTATGTTGTTGAAGAATTTCTGCTGCATTTGCAACATCAGCATGTTTTATAGTAACCAAATTATCTTTGGTCATTACTTCAGAAATACTTTTTCCTTTGTCAGAAACAAAACGTAAATCACGATTGGTAACAATACCAACAAGTTTACGATTGTCGTCAATTACTGGAATACCACCAATTTTGAATTCCTGCATTAACCCAAGTGCATCGGCAACTTTTTCAGATGGAGTAATAGTTACAGGGTCGTAAATCATACCATTTTCGCAACGTTTCACTCTTTTTACTTCCAAAGCTTGTTGCTCAATAGACATATTTTTGTGGATGATGCCAATACCACCCTCGCGGGCAATTGCTATTGCCAAACGGGAATCCGTGATTGTGTCCATTGCAGCCGAAACTATCGGACAATTCAATGAAATGTTACGAGTTAATTTTGTTGTAATGTCCACTTGATATGGCAAAACCTCTGAATAACGAGGTACTAACAACACATCGTCGAAGGTTAATCCTTCGCCTATAATTCTATCCGTTGTGTATGACATAGCGTTATTGATTTATAAAATTGAGCAAAGATATAAAAATCTTGCAAAATTTATCTCAAAGAGGAATATTGATTTTGCCAATCGGGATCTTGGGAATCTTTTACCAATCGCCACATATCTTCACCATATAGAAATTGCTCAAAATTTTCATAATGATAATTTCTCCTTAAAAAGCTCCATTGCGAATCACTTGGTGCAAATTCTCGTCCTGCCCAGCCTTTCTCTTGATTGCCATCGTAAGGATATTCTGCATAACGAAGTTTCCAAAGATTTTCAAACGATTCCCACATTATTTCTTTGTCTTCCAAAAAATTCCTTTTTTCTGGATTGGCTTTTGACACTACCTGTCCTGTAACTTGTTGCATAAATTGGTCACGAGAAAGCCACGTAAGTTGTTTTTCGCCAGTTGATTTTATCTGAATATATCCGTAGCGAACAAAACCAGTGTAGCTTGTGGCTAAACTAATGCCAAAATAACCAGTAACAGTAATTTTTAAATTTGGATTGTTTTCTTTTCGTACGAAGATGTTGTTGTCTTGTGCAATACTCATAAATGAGAACATTGCAAATAAACAAAATACTATAACTGTTCTAAATCGCTTCATAACACAATGCGAAAGTAGTTAATTTTCAGTGATTCCCAAAAAATGTGCCGTTTTTTCCTCTTTCAATTGTTTTTACATAATTAGAGAGCAGCAAAGAATAATCACCATGGTAATGGAGGCAGATCCTTCGCTATCGCTCAGGATGACGGCTTCGTTGGAGAAATAAGAGTTAAGAGAGAAGAATTAAGAATTATGAGAAGCTTCGTAGTAAGATTCTTTCAACGAAGAAACATTGTAGAGATGTGGTGTACCGCGTCTTTTTCTCATAGAATAAAGCCATTATTGGAAGCGTCTTTCTGAACGGAGCGAGGAATCTGTTTACATAATCAAAGAGTTGCAAAGAATAATCACCATGGTAATGGAGGCAGATCCTTCGCTATCGCTCAGGATGACGTCTTCATAGTAGGGTCAAGGTGACGGCTCCGATGGAAGGTCATTCAATGGAAGCGTCATTCTGAACGGAGCGCAGCGCAGTGAAGAATCTCTTACCATAATCAGAGTGTTGACTTGTCCTGAAGTAAGTTGACAGAAAAAGTTGTTTTTATAAGAATAGCTTTCACTATAACTAATTTTTTTTCTATTTTTACCAAAATAATAGATTAAGGTTAAGATTAAGATTAAGATATAACTCTTAACTCTTAACTCTTAACTCTTAACTCTTAACTCTTAATTCTTAACTCCGTTGTCTGACGTAGCGATAAAAATAGAGAATTTGAGTAAACAATACCGCTTGGGTGTTGTTTCTACTGGCACGTTGTCTCATGATTTAAACCGTTGGTGGACGACAAAAATTCTCCGCAAGGAAGACCCATATCTAAAAATTGGCGAGGTAAACGACCGTGCTACTAAGGGTGATTCCGAATATGTGTGGGCGTTGAAGGACATAAATATGGAGATTAAGCAGGGTGATGTTGTGGGCATTATTGGGAAAAATGGAGCGGGAAAATCTACCTTGTTGAAATTGCTCTCTCGTGTAACGTCGCCAACTACAGGCACTATCTCGTACAAAGGGCGAATTGCCTCGCTGCTTGAGGTTGGTACAGGCTTCCATCCCGAATTGACAGGCCGTGAAAATATTTACATGAACGGAGCCATAATGGGTATGAGCCGTGCGGAAATAACCCGTAAACTTGACGAAATTGTTGACTTCTCTGGTTGTGAACGTTATCTGGACACTCCCGTAAAACGCTACTCTTCTGGTATGACAGTGCGTTTAGGTTTTGCCATTGCAGCACATATTGAACCAGATATTCTTGTGGTAGATGAAGTTTTAGCCGTTGGCGATGCTGAATTCCAAAAGAAAGCCATTGGCAAAATGCAAGACGTGAGTAAAGGCGAGGGAAGAACCGTACTGTTTGTGAGTCATAATATGGCGAGTATTAAACAACTATGTAATGTTGGTTACGTTTTACATAATGGCTCTGTACAATACTCTGGAGATGTGAAAGATGCGGTAGAATTTTATATAGGAGAAGGTGGTTCTTCTGAAAATCAATATTTTGATGATTTATCTATAGCTCCAGGTAATGAGGTTATTCGAATAAAATCTTTTGAGATATTCGCGGCAAACGGAACAAATCAAATCAATATTGAAACTGGAATTACCTTTCGCGTAACATTTATGTGTTATAAAGAAAATGCAATGCTTGATGTTGATATGAAAGTAGTAACATTAGATAATGTTGTTGTTTTTCAGGTTGGTCAGGTTTTGGGAGCAGTTGGTGAAAAAGATTCTAAAATAGGATTATATACAGTTGATTTTAGAATTAATCCGTATACAATAAACGCAGGAAAATATAAAGCAGAAATCTTTTTCGGAGAAAATCAAAAGTATGTGGTTTTTTCAGGATTTGAGCAAAATTTTGAGGTTGAAAACACTTTGACGGATATGGGGTATAACCAAGGTGTATTGCCAGGCTTGTTACGTCCTAAAAATAATTTTAAGATTGTTTATGAAGGAGACATATATAATTCAATTACCTAAGATTTTGGATAAACGTGGAAATCTTTCTTTTATAGAAGAGGAAACTCATATTCCATTCAAGATTGAGCGTTCATTTTGGATATATGATGTACCAGGTGGTGAATCTCGTGGAGGACATGCGTATAAAGAGTCGGAGGAATTTATTGTCGCTTTGTCTGGTAGTTTTGATGTGGTGTTGGATGATGGTAACGAAAAAAAGACATTTCATTTAAATCGTTCGTATTATGGCTTGTATGTCCCTAAAATGATATGGCGTGAGATGAACAATTTTTCAACTAATTCATTGGCGTTAGTGTTATCTTCTACTCAATATGATGAGAATGATTATATTCGAGATTATGATAGTTTTAAGATGATGACAAAATGAAGAATACCACGATATATGATTGTAAAGTTATAGATTTGGGAAAATGTCATCAAATCAAGGGAAATATAACGGTAATTGAAAATAATACAGATGTCCCTTTTGACGTGAAACGTGTATATTACCTATATGATGTGCCAGGTGGGGAAACGCGCGGAGGCCATGCACATAAAGCTTTACATCAGTTGATAGTTGCAGCAAGTGGTTCTTTTACAGTTGTGTTAAGTGATGGGAAAGAAAAAAGAGCTGTGACTTTAAATAGACCATATCAAGGGCTGTATGTGGTTCCTGGAATTTGGCGTGAATTGGAAGATTTTTCCTCTGGTTCTGTGTGTCTTGTTTTGGCTTCAGAAAAATATGATGAAGCTGATTATATACGAGATTATAATGATTTTTTAATTTATAAGAAATGATACACCAGTTGTCAGATTGTCAAGCGACAATTCCAGAATCATCAAATGTTTGGCAGTTTTGTGTTGTATTGCCTCATGCTAGCATAGGCGAAAATTGTAATATATGTAGTCATTGTTTTGTGGAGAATGATGTTGTAGTTGGTAATAATGTTACAATAAAGAGTGGTGTGCAATTATGGGATGGCATAAGAATAGAAGACGATGTTTTTATTGGTCCTAATGTGTCATTTACTAATGACAAGTATCCGCGTTCAAAGCAATATCCTGAATCTTTTGAAAGAACAACAATAAAAAAAGGAACTTCTATAGGAGCTGGTTCGGTTGTTGTCTGTGGAGTGGAGATCGGAGAACGTGCTATGGTAGGGGCAGGAAGTGTTGTTACAAAGAATATCCCTGCTGGGGAGTTGTGGGTTGGAAATCCTGCTAAATTTGTTAGAAAAATAGAAGAATGATAAAATTCCTTGATTTACAGAAAATAACAGAAAAATATAAAGATGAAATTCACAACGCAGTAAGTCGTGTTGTGGATTCTGGATGGTATTTGCAAGGAGAAGAAAATGCTCGTTTTGAAAGCGAGTATGCCCATTATATAGGAACAAACTATTGTGTTGGATGTGCCAATGGCTTAGATGCTCTTATATGGATATTACGAGCTTATATGGAGATGGGAGTAATACAAATAGGAGATGAGGTCATTGTCCCTGCAAATACTTATATAGCCACTATATTATCGATTACAGAAAATGGATTAAAACCTGTTCTTGTAGAACCATCTATAGAAACATATCAAATTGATGATTCAAAAATTGAAGAAGCAATAACGAAGAAAACAAAAGCTATTTGCATAGTACATTTGTATGGGCAATGTGCATATACGGAGAAAATAGGTGACTTGTGTAAAAAGTATAATTTGAAATTAATAGAAGATAATGCCCAAGCACATGGGTGTTTATACAAAGGGAAACGAACGGGATCGTTGGGCGATGCTGCTGGACATAGTTTTTATCCAGGGAAAAATCTTGGAGCATTAGGAGATGGAGGTGCTGTAACAACCAACGATGAAGATTTGGCACAAGTTATTCGTTCTTTAGCAAATTATGGCTCATCAAAAAAATATGTATTTGGTTATGTAGGGCGTAATAGCCGTTTAGACGAAATTCAGGCTGCGATATTATCGGTAAAATTGAAACATCTTGATGATGATAATAATGCCCGCAGAAAAGTAGCTAAACAGTATTTGGATGGAATAACTAATTCTATGATTATTCTTCCCAAGGTGACAGATTGGACGTCTCATGTTTTTCACATTTTCCCGATTCGTTGTAAAAAACGTGATGAATTGCAGAAGTATTTGGCAGAAAATGGTGTACAAACATTAATCCATTATCCTATACCACCTCATAAACAAAAGTGTTATTCGGAATGGAATCATTTTTCTTATCCTATAACCGAGCAAATACATAGCGAAGAGTTAAGTTTGCCGATAAGTCAGGTGATAACAGACGAAGAAATAGAAAAAATTGTAAATTTGATACATGATTTTTAATAAGAAATATATACGTCTTATTTTATTGAGCACACTGATTAGTGTGTTTACATCATATTATACATTTGCCCAAATAGCAAATCCTACAGATATAAATGGTATATCAGCTTGGTGGTGTGCTGATTCTGTTCAACAAGAAACCGAAACATACGTTTCGTTATGGAATAATATTGTAAATGCAGAGATTTCGGTTTCTCAACCTCTTATTGAAAATTCACCAAAACTCATAAAAAATGTAGAGCAATTAAATAATCATTCTGTTTTGCGTTTTGATGGAAATGATTACTTGGATGGTGGAAATATATTGAATGTAGGGAAGCTAGGACAAACTGCATTTGTTGTAGCTAAATCTGTTGGTGCTAACGGCTGTTTCTTTGCTAAATCCTTGGCTGGTTTAGGCAATAGCCGATATTATTGTATGTATGAAAATTCAAAACCTACATTTTTGATTCAATTTACGAAAGATTATTATGGACCTATAGGTGTTTCACGGACTAACAATTATGAACAATTTTCGACAATAATAGATGGCATACAGGGTAGTATGTCTTTCTTTCAAAATATGATTGGAATGCAAACAAAAGAAACATTTCAAGTTGCCTATAATTTTGTTTCTTCTTTCAATTTTTTAGTCGGAGCATATAATAATACATCAGGAACTTTGCCGCCCAATACTAGTTATTATTTAAACGGCGACATCGCCGAACTTATTTTCTACGATCGTCCACTCTCAAACATAGAACGCCAATCGGTGGAAAACTATCTTCGTTCAAAATATTTCCCAGGGACAGAACGGGAACAATTTTCGTTGGGCGAGGATGTGAAACAGCAGTATAGCCTAAAACCTGTGGTTTTGAGTACTCCAGAAAGAGACTATTTTAAAACATACAAGTGGAGTACGGGCGAAACCACGAAAAATATCACTGTACAAAAGACTGGGGTATATGATGTGTTTGTTACCGACGATTGGGGCTACGAGTATGTTGATACCATTTCTATCACTTTCCCAGAATTGAAGTATATCCCAAGCCAAACAATCTGCGATGGTGAGTCGCTTGTGTGGGATTGTGGCTTGAAGGGTGATTATTCGTATGCGTGGAGTACGGGTGAAACTACGCAGGCTATTTCTATTACCAAAGCTGGCAAATATGCGGTGAAGGTTACCGACAATGAGGGATATTCCATTGTGTCGGATACGGTGGAAATTTTTGTGGATGACTTTTCTACTACGGCAAAATTGGGTGCAGATACAGCTGTGTGCGAGGGCAATCGTATTGGCTTGGCTACTCGCGTCAACGATGCGAAGCATTATCTGTGGAGTACGGGAGATACCACGGCAACCATAGCCATACAAACTGGTGGTACCTATAGTGTGGCAGTTACCAACGAATTGGGTTGCACTGCTACCGATGAGGTTAAGGTTGCCATTAAAGGTGTGGCTCCTATTGTTAACTATGTTTCGCAGTACCATTGCTTGGGCGAGACTACCGAACTGCTTTCAAATTCATATACTACCGACAATACTGCTATTACCAACACTATGTGGGTAGTGGGGGACGATACGCTTACTGGTGCTGTGCAGCACTATGTGTTCGATACTATAGGTTCTTTCCCATTCACGTTGTTTGTAGAGAATGAGGCTGGCTGCGTGCAGTCGTTGTCTTCTGCCATTACCATTCATCCAGTGCCTGTGGCTCAATTCTCTCCGAAAATTTCTTGCCAGTTTACGCCTAACACCATTTCTTCCACGGCAACAATAGCGAGTGGCAAAATAGCGTCATACCAGTGGAATGCACAAGGTAACATTGCTACCGATTCTCTTATTGTATTCGGCTCTGATGAGGTCGGTTCGTTCCCAGTAACATTGCGGGTTACCTCAGATTTTGGTTGCTCAAGCGAGATTACCGACAATGTGGTTGTACGCCCGTCATCGAAAATAGAATTTGTTCATACTAAGTCGTGTCTGGGCGATACGGTTCTCTTTTTCGACATTACCGACTATAAGCCATATAATCCTATACTCGAAGGTTACTGGCTCTTCGATGGTAAGAAATATCAGTACCGCGATGTGATAAGTATGAAACTCACCGATACGCTCCATCATCCTATAGCACTTCATGTAAAGACTTTCAATGGTTGTGTGAACATTGCTTCCGATACCATTGCAGCTCACGACGTTCCTCGTCCTGTTGTGGCCGATACGCTTTATGCTTGTCCGAATGCGGGCATATTGTTGTCCGAAAATGGAACTTCTGCCGATGCAATCCAAAGCTATCAGTGGTCTATCAATGGTGTAGAGTCTTCGGAAAAACAGCCTGTTGCCGAGTTTGCCGAAAGTGGTACGTATTCGTATTCTGTCTTCGTCACTACCGATGCCGACTGCTACAATCGGGCATCGGGTGTGATAGTTGTTGAAGATATGCCACAGGCTGATTTCTCATTTTATCCTGAATATGGTGCTGCTCCATTGGATGTGGAATTTACCAACCTGTCGGAACACGCAGTATGTTACCAGTGGACGTTTGAAGAGTCGGTGGTAACCGATGAGGAACATCCTTCCTATACTTTTGAGGATAAATCGAATTCATACGCAAAATTGCGTGCCTCGTCGGAGCATGGCTGTGCCGATTCGGTTACGAAGTATATTCCAGTACAATTGTCTGACCTCAAACTGCAGATATTAGACGTTGTTGCCACTATGAACAAGGGTCAGATACAATATACCATACAGATTTTGAATACGGGTAACGATAATATTCCAGAAATGGAAATATCATTGCAAAGTCCCGACTTTCCTATGCTGACGGAAACGTGGTTTGGCGCACTCAAGGCTAACGATGTTCTCAATTATACGTTTACTACCAAAACGGCAGCAAAGAACGGCGAAATACCAGCATTCTTGTGCGCATCGGCGTCTATAGCTTCAACAAACCAGAATGCAACCTACTATAGTGATGAGTTCTGCAAGGACAATTCTGGAGAATTTATGGTGTATAGCATAGCTCCGAATCCAGTAGAAAAAACGGCACAAATATCGTTTAACACGAAACAAAAAGGTACGGTAACAATAGAATGTTACGACGATGCAGGAAAGGTCCGTTTCTCGCAGGAATTCACCGATGTTACCGCAGGTTTCCACACCATTCAGTTCGATGCAAGCCAACTACCAGCAGGCCGTTACACTGTGCAGATTGCACAAGGCAACCAAAAGGAACGAATGGCGATAATGAAGAGGTAAGGGGAGTTAAGAATTAAGAGATAAGAGTTAAGAGGAGTTAAGAATTAAGAGTTAAGAATTAAGAGATAAGAGTTAAGAGGAGTTAAGAATTAAGAGATAAGAGTTAAGAGTTAAGAATGTAGGGGCGTATTGCATACGCCCTGTAGAGACGCGATGAATCGCGTCTTTGTTTTATAGGTGTCATTTTGAACGGAGCGTAGCGTAGTGAAGAATCTGTTCCCATAAACAGAGGGTATCAAAGAATAATCATTAGGGTAGTGTTAACAGATCCTTCGCTGTCGCTCAGGATGACGGCTTCGTTGGTGGGTCAGGCTGA
>JAZRVS010000183.1:0-98348 GCA_045599365.1 Bacteroidales bacterium | reverse complement strand
ACATTTGTGAAACAGGCAGATTTTACAGCCGAAGAAAATGTACAATCCGATTGGTCAGAAACTGATGCGACAAAAGATTCGTATATTCAGAATAAGCCAGATTTGAGCGTATATGCGGAAAAAACAGAATTGGAAGATTATGCAAAAACGAGCGAAATTCCAACAACCGTTGCCGAATTAACTGATGCCGCTGATTATGCAAAAACCTCAGAAGTAAATTCAGCCATAGCAACAGCCACAACTGATATGGCGACAAAAACATACGTTGATGCTAAAGTTGCAGCCGTAGATGTTCCGACAACAGTTGCCGAATTAACTGATGCAGCCGATTATGCTAAAGTTTCTGATTTGCCAGATATGAGTGAATACACAAAAACCGCAGATTTACCAACAGTTGATTTAAGTGATTACTACAAAAAATCCGATGTTGATGCGTTGCTTGCCGAGTTGACTGCTAAAATTCAACAACTTGATGAGCAATTAAATCCACCAATGATTAAAGATGGTGCAATACAAGCAGCATTCTCTGTGTCTGCTACAGAAAAAGTGTATTTCTCGCAAGGAAACTTGCAGTATCAAGCAAGTACAAGTACATGGCGTTTTGCCGAAAACCAATACGATATGATTGGTGCTGACAATGCAAATATTTCTGCCACATACACTGGTTGGATAGACTTGTTCGGTTGGGGGACGAGCGGTTGGAACAGCGGGGCAAACGCATACCAACCATATTCAACGAGTACTTTTTATGGAGATTACTGTCCTGGCGGATCGTACAGCAACAATCTAACTGGTAGTTACGCCAATGCAGATTGGGGCGTGTACAATGCAATACAAAATGGTGGAAACGCTGCAGGAACGTGGAGAACACTAACGAAAGACGAGTGGAATTATGTGGTATTTAACAGAACCGATGCAAGTGCGTTGAAGGGTTCAGCAACAGTGAACGGAGTTTCGGGAATGATATTGTTGCCAGACAACTGGACAACGCCAGCAGGAATAACATTCACAAGAGGTATGAATGGCTTTGATAGCAATACATACACCACAAGCGAGTGGGCGAAGATGGAAGCAAGCGGTGCCGTTTTTCTTCCTGCTGCTGGCAACCGCTACGGTTCGGGTGTTTACGACGTGGGTTCCTACGGTAACTACTGGTCTTCGTCTGCGGACTACAACAGCGGCGCTGGCTGCCTGAACTTCCGCAGCGACGGTGCCCCGGACTACTACTTCCCCTGCAACTACGGTCTATCTGTGCGCCTTGTGCGGGATATTAAGTAAATAAGAATTAAGAGTTAAGAATTAAGAGTTAAGAATTAAGAGTTAAGAATTAAGAGATAAAGGGTGTATCCCTTCAACAAATACAAACGCAGAATTCCAATAGGTGTTCTGCGTTTTTTTATGGCTGGAAGTCAGTCTGTGCGTAACCTATCTTCGGAGTTTCTTATGGATTCAGAAGTCAGGAACCAAGAATCAGAGAAACTCCGTCAGAAGTTTCATATCAATAGAAGAATATTCCAATCTAAAATACAACCCCAGCGGGGTTGCATGTAATATATTTGTTTTGTGCAACCCTTACAGGGTTGAATTCTTGCGAATTGTACATTCCCTACCAATATGAAAGCCCGAAGGGCTTTTGTTACAATAACGGCATTTTCTCAATTGTCAATTTTCAATTCTTCTCTCTTGCTTCTTGGTTCCTGATTCCTGACTCCTAAAATCTCTTTCTTCCATCGTTTCGTTGCCAATTTGTTTGTATCTTTGCCATATCCCAAATAACGAATCAAAAAAGTACAAATATGGAAAAGCAGTCGGCAAGTATAGGTGAGATAATTCTCTACAATGTAAATGAGAAAATCAGTTTAGAAGTTCATTTGGAGCAGGAAACAGTGTGGCTTTCACAAAGCCAGATGGCGGAGTTGTATGGTTGTTCTTCTGACAACATTAGTTTGCACCTAAAGAATATTTATAAGGAAGGTGAATTAGAACAAAATCGAACTTCCGAGTTTTTCTCGGTAGTTCGACAAGAAGGGAATAGAAAGGTTTCACGACAAATAGTATATTATAATTTAGATGCAATTTTGTCTGTTGGCTATCGTATTTCTTCTAAAAATGCAACACTTTTTCGACAATGGGCAACTAAAACCTTAAAGGAATTTCTTCTTCGTGGGCATGTTATAAATTACCGAATTGAACATCTTGAGAAAACAGTTGCACAACATTCCGAACAGATAGAATTTTTTGTAAAACACTCACTTCCGCACAGGAAGGAATCTTTTACAACGGACAAATTTTCGATGCCTACAAATTTGCAAATGATGTAATTCGTTCTGCAAACCAAAGAATCATATTGATAGACAATTACATAGACGACACGGTTCTTACTATGTTTGACAAACGAAAAGAGCAAGTCAATGCTACAATCTACACCGCTCAAATTCCCAAACAATTGCAGTTGGACATTGCCAAACACAACGAGCAATATCGCCCCATAGAAGTACAAATCTTCCGCCAATCGCACGACAGGTTTCTTATAGTTGACGATGTTGTTTACTTAATTGGTGCAAGTCTGAAAGATTTAGGGAAAAAAATGTTTGCATTCAGCAAGTTGGAAATTTGTGCAGATGAATTTCTCAATCAATTGCAAATCAGCAGAGAATAGTTAAGAATTAAGAGGTGGAAGGGTGAGCAATACAAACGCAGGATTCCACTTGGGATTCTGCAGTTTTGTTAATGCACAAAGTAATGTAAATGCCGTAGGCATTAACTACTAGTAGAAATTTCCAAGAGGAATGAAATTGTGCTTCCTATATTTCTTTTGCAAAAATTGCGTCTAAATCGGTTTGAGAGAATGGGCATGGTTCGTGCTTCATCTTTGCCATTCGGAATTGCTTACACGCATTCACAACTGATTCTTCTTCAAAACACGTAAAGAGCATATTTTTTAATTCATCAAGATGTACAACATCGGTATCAGAAAATTTGTTGTAATCTTTGAAACTGCGATTTTTGTCGGGAACAATGTCGTGGTAATAATAAGACCAAATAAGAAACTGCATACCCGCATCAGGTGTCATAAGAATTTCTTCCATTTCCTACGTATTATTTACATTTATAGCTTACGAAAGCAAATTTCTTACTATCTGGAGACCAACTATTTACGTTGATTGTTCCTTGTCCGCCAAAAAGTTTTACCAAAGTTTTGAATTCTCCTCCTTGTGGTGACATCATTCGTATTTCTACATTTTTGTTTGCAGGATGATCTCCTGGTTGAATGTCATTTTTGTTGTACGAAATATACACAACGTGTTGATTATCAGGAGAAACGTGTGCAAACCAACTATCACTATTTTCATCGGTTGTCATTTGTGTTTGTTCGCTGCCGTCGGTTTTCATTCTCCAAATTTGCATTAAACCAGTACGAACACTATTAAACCAAATATAGTTTCCACACGGAGAGTATTCACAGCCGTCATTAAGTCCTGGCGCTGTTGTTAATCGTGTTTCTTCACCGCCATTGGCAGGTATTGTGTAAATGTCGTATTCACCATTGCGTTCTGCACAATAAGCCAATGATTTTCCATCGGGAGACCAACCATGTAAATAACTTGGCGCAATTGGTGTAATCAATTCAGGAATACCTGTCGTCAACGGAATCACATACACTCGACTTTGACCATCTTCTGTAGTATGATGGCTTACTGCAACTTTGTCGTGGTTAGGCGAAAGAACGTGGTCGTTGTTGCATTGCGTGCAAAATCCAGTATTGATTTCCTTTCGTTCTTTTGTTACAATATTATACGAATACAATTTGCCATGACCGTTGAAAATCAACGTCTTGCTATCTTTTAACCAGTTGGGAGCTTCAATAAGTTCGTCAAATTCGGCAAGAATTTTCCTTTCGTTAGTTGTGATATCATAGGTTTCAAGAACAGAAATAACATTTCGTTCTTCTACTTCTCGCTTAGTTGTTAATACGTTCATTTGTTTTAGTTTTCAGTGGTCAGATTTCAAATTTATTTTCTTAATGTAATTGATTACACAGACTTATATAGAAAATTGTTCGTTTCGTTTCATCGCTTCTCCACACCGCGGACAACCCATGTCGGGAGTCCAAACAGAAACTGCTTCCTTGCAATGTTCGCAATGAAGTTGCAATTTAGTAACATCAACTTGATAGTTTGAACCTGCTTCTACACTCACAAGTTTATGACATTTTTTACAATAACATTGTGCATACAAACCAACCATAGAATGTATGTAGGGAGACTCTGTTGCAACTATTTCGTTACCACATTTTTTGCATTTATATTTGTGTAATTCTGCCATATAATTCGCTTTCCCAAATTTAGCTTTTTTGTGAAAAATAACTCCAAGATGTATGAAAAAGTTTTACTTTTGAAAGTTAAAAAAAGTAAAATGAAGAAAATATCTTTTATACTTATTGCTGTATGTGGTGCTTCTTTACTGGGTGGTTCATCATGCGTTTCGCAGAAAGATGAAACTCCAGAATTCAAGTTAGGAACAGGTGTTAATGTAAGTCATTGGCTTTCTCAGTCGGAAAAACGTGGTGAAGAGCGTGCTAATCAAATTACAAAAAAAGATTTCGATAAAATTGCAGAATTGGGTTTTGACCACGTTCGACTTCCAATAGATGAAGAACAATTGTATGACGAAAATCTCAATCGTTATGAAGATGCGTTTGTATTGTTGAAAAATGCCGTTGATTGGACGTTGGAAAACAATATGAATATTGTGGTTGATTTACATATCACACGTGCACACTATTTCTTAACGAAAAGTGAAAATACCTTGTTCACTGAACCTGCTGCACAACAACACATGATAGATATGTGGAAAGATTTGCAATCATTCTTAAAAGATTATCCCAATGATAGATTGGCGTATGAACTTCTCAATGAAGCAATTGCACCAACTCACGAAGCATTGAACGAATTGGAAGCTCGTTTGATAGCTACAATTCGTGAACAAGAACCAGAACGATTTATTGTTGTTGGTTGCAATTGGCAACAAACTGTTGCTACAATGCCATATTTGAAAGTACCAGAAAATGATAAACATCTTATCATTAGTTTTCATTACTACAATCCGCTGTTTATCACTCATTATGGCACACCTTGGACACCTCTGAAAGACTTCCAAGGTAAAGTTTCCTATCCAGGCGATATTTTAGCCGATACCTCATTCTTTGAAAATCTTGATCCAAAAGTTCTTCATCAATTTAGAAGCGAAGTTGGTTATTGGGATAAAGCATATTTGTTACAACAAATTCAACCATCAATAGATAAAGGTAAAGAACTTGGTTTGCAAGTTTATTGTGGCGAATTTGGAGCGTATCCATACTTTATTGATAAAGAAACTCGAATGAATTGGTATAAGGATATTTGCTCAATTTTTAGAGAAAATAATATTGCAAATGCACATTGGTGTTATAAGGGCGATTTCCCTATTGTTGATGACGATTTAACACCTAACGAAGTTGCACCAGTTTTATTGGGTAAGGAATAACTAAAAGAGACGGAGTGCGCTACGTTTTTTAGTTGTCAGTTATCAGTTGTTAGACGAATTTCTTCGTGTAATCATTTTACCATAATGGAAATCAAACAGAAAACTGATTACTGACATTTGAAGAGATTTCCTTTAACAGAAAAACTGCTATCAGTTTCGGGTAGAATTTCAATCATAAGATATTGAATGCTGTCGGTAACGGAAATGTTTTCAAAAAGAATCTTTTTGTTATTGAAATGAGCTGTAATGGTTTGAAGACTATCGAAATGCCATTTTTTTTCAAACGAGTTTTTCCCAATTTGTAGAGAGTCATCAAAAAGAATGACATCGCCTACTTTCATTTTACAATAGATTTTTTCCGAAAGTTGATTCCCGATTTCGCAGTGTATGTAGCGTGTTGCTTTTGGGAAAGTTGTTTTGAGCATAAGGTTTTGTACACCAAAGATAACAACCATCAGTAGTAGTACAAATCCAATAGATATGATGAAGAAATTTCTATTGGAATGACGATTTCGTCTTTGTCTTGAAGATGTAAATTCCATATTGTTATTTTGTGTTAATTTCTTGAATTATTTTGGCAATGTTTTCCATTAACCATTTGGGCGTTGAGGTTGCACCGCAAATTCCCACAGATTTTCCCTTCCCAAAATCTATTTGTTCCAAATCAGAAACATTAGAAACGAAGTATGTGTTTTCGTTGATTTGTTTACAAATATCGTAGAGAACTTTGCCATTAGAACTTTTCTTCCCACTCACAAAAATGATTATGTCAAATTTTTGAGCAAATTGTTTTAAGTCGGTTTCGCGGTTTGCAACGCGTCTACAAATTGTGTCGTGACAAACTACATTGTTATTTCCGCATTCTTTTGCTTTCTGGGCAATAATATCTTGTATTTGTGTAAGTCGGTGAATATCTTGCGTTGTTTGAGAAAATAGAACTGTTGGTTTTGAGAAATCTATTGTGTCTAAATCGTTTATATCGCTTACTACAATTGCTGAATTTTCGGTTTGTCCCAAAAGTCCAACAACTTCAGCGTGTCCAGGTTTACCAAAAATGAGTATTTGTCCACCAATTTGTTTCATTTCAAGGTATGCTTGCTTGATTTGTTTTTGAAGATTGAGAACAACGGGACATGTTGCATCAATAATGGTTATTCCATTTTGTTTTGCACGTTCGTAAGTCTCAGGTGGTTCTCCGTGTGCTCGAAGAAGGACGCGACTATTTTTTAAATTGTTGAATTGTTCGTAACTAATTGTAATTAACCCTTTTTCATTTAACCGTGACATTTCGGCTCCATTGTGAACAATATCGCCCAAGCAGTAGAGTGTTTGATGTTCTTCTAATGCTTTTTCTGCGTGTTGTATAGCATTGATTACACCAAAACAAAACCCCGATTTTGAGTCTATTTCTATTTTTGTATTTTGCTCAGTATCCATTCCAATTGACTTTCGCGTGTCATATTGCTTGTATCGACTAAAATTGCGTCTTCAGCTTGTTTTAATGGGCTTTCTTTACGAGTAGAATCAAGCAAATCACGTTGTTTTAAATTTTCAAGAATTTCATCAAAATTTGCTTTACCTTCTTTTTGCATCAGTTCATCGTAACGGCGTTGAGCTCGGATTTCGGCAGAAGCAGTAACAAAAAATTTATAATCGGCATTAGGGAAAACCACGGTGCCAATATCGCGACCATCCATTACAACGCTTGCTTTTTCTCCGTATGCTTGTTGTTGTTTTACTAAAAATTCGCGTACGAAACTAATTTTACTAACAATACTTACATCGTGAGCAACTTCCATACTTCGAATTTGTTTCTCAACATTGTGACCATTTAAATAGGTCTCTTGCAATTGTGTTTCTTCGTTTGTTGCAAATGAAATATGGATTTCGTTTATTCGCATTTGTAACATTTTTTCATCGACAATACTATTGTCAATGAGTCCATTTTGTTGACAAAAATATGTAACGGCTCTATACATTGCTCCAGTGTCGACATAAGTAAAATTCAATTTTTTTGCCAATGCCTTTGCTATTGTGCTTTTCCCACACGAAGAATGTCCATCAATTGCGATTATCATTGTACTACGTTTTTATTTTTTTTGAAATCCAGTTTTACAAATTGAATATATTGTCATAGTGTTGAACGACAATGTAATATAGTTTTTCCCGCCTGCAGCGTGTTGTTTTGCCCAACCATAAGAAACGCAGAAACGAGGGAAATTTAGTTCAAAGCCAATGCCAAGACCTGCCGCTTTTTTTGTATCGCCGAATGAAAGTTCTTCTGATTTACGGTAGTTGTAGCCAAGCATTGCAACAATATGTTTTCCAAGGAGTAATTCTCCTGAAATGGTAATATGTTTTATGAAATTTTTGCCAATTGAGACAAATTCTCGTTCTTCTTCTTCTTCACCATTGAGTAGGGTATTTTTTGCAGAAGTTTCGTCATCGTACGACAGGTCAAATTTTTGGATATCGGTGTATGTTATATTGAAACGGAATGGTGCGTGAGAAAGCGTATGAGAAAATCCTAAATCAATGCTATAAGGAATATTTTCTCGATTCCCTTCGGTGTATGGTTTCAATTGCCAACCGATATTTCTTGTCGCAAAAGAAACGCAGGAATTTTCCCATTTGTAAGTCGCGGCAAGGTCAAACAAAATGCCGTAAGAAGAATAGCTTTCTAAATATGATAGGATTGGCTTTATATTGCCTCCCAAAAAGAAATTTTGTCGTATTTGATATGAACCACCAAAAATTAGTTCGTATTCAATAGGAACGAAATTTTCTATCTTGTTTCCATATTCATCATATCCTTCAAAACGACCATAGTTAATAAAATGAATACCAGCGTCAAGTGTTATGCTTGGGTTGAGAGAATATGCATATCCAATAGTTCCGCAGCCAATGCCACTTTCTTTGAGATGAAGTAAGCCCCACGAGCCAATCATTTCGTGTGAATATGTAGAGTCGAGTAGCGATGGGTTTTTTAGTGCGGAAGCTAAATTGCCATCTTGACTTGTAATGATAGTTCCTCCAGAAATGTTTTCGCGAGCAGAATATGGTAGTGATACGAACTCGTACACTGCGCTTCCACCGATTTGGGCGAAAAGAGAAATGGGTAGTAAATATACAAGCAACAAAAATCGTTTCATATTACAAAGAAACAAATTTTGTAAGCAATATACAAGTTGAAGGGAATATCTTTTGTTGTTTGAGTAAATCAAAAAGGCTGTCAAAATTGACAGCCTCTTTCGAATGTTTAATTTTTTAATATTTATAGTTATCTCACCACAGATTGGAAATTTGAATCTTCAGCATAGTCGCGGAACTCCAAATCTTTCTTAGCTCTGTCGCGGAAAGCAGAATCTTTATCAATAGCAGATTGTAAGTTTGTTAAAATCTGATCAAGATTTTTTTGACGAGCGGCGATAACAGCTTTTAAGTAGTCAGTTGCTGCATCAGCATTTTCGACTTCGTTAGCCGTGCTTAATGCACCGTCAATATCACCAGCTAACAATTTAGCAAGAACTGCATTGTTAGTTTTGTTGCTACCGAACATTTCAACTGCAGTAGGGTAATCACCTTCTTTAACTTTTACAGTACCCATGTTGTATTTAACTTCAGAACCTGCACCTTGAGCAACTTCAAAATATTCAAAACCTTTTGCTAAGTCGCCTTGTTTAACTGCAACAGCACCTAAGTTATTTTTTACAGCTTTATCACCTTCAGAAAGTTCATCAGCGTGAGCGAAAGAAGCTTGGGCGTCATCTAATTTATTTGCGTCCAATTGAACACAACCTAAATTGTTAACAACTTTCCATGAATTTGAGTATTCAGCAGCAGCATTTTTCAAAATCTTTTCTGCATCGTCAGCATTTTCTGCTATAGTTGCAGCGAACAAATATTCATCTTCAGTAAGTTTAACGTCTGATTTGCCTAACCCAGCAGCTAAAAGAACTGAATCAGATTTTCCAACTTTCTCAGCGCTTGCTATGATTTTTGAACGACGTAATTGAGGAAGAATGTTGTCTGCGATTTGTTTGTAAACAACACCCATTTTTTTGATTTCTTGTTCACGAATAACTGGATCTGAATATTGAGAAAGAACATTCAAAATAGCGTCTTTATCTTGAATATCAGAATTTTCCATTAACAAGCGGAAGCCATCCCAGTCTTCTGCAGTGTAGTTAGCTTCATAAGAACCTTTAATAGAGTTTTTCAAAGCTTTTTCTGCTGCAGCTTGACGATTTTTTGCCAAACTTTCGTTGTTGTCTTCTGGTCCATCAGGAGAAGCATAACCAACAATAGAAACCCCCTTGAATGTCATTGTAGAATCTGACTCTGCATTTTTAGCGAAGGCTTTCATATCTTTAATGCCTTGTTTAGAAAGTTCTTTTGATTGAACAGAAGCATTGTTGATAGAGAAAACGATTTCTGATTCAGAAGTTAATGTTTCAGAACGTTTGAATTGGTTCATTGCTTCAATTGGAAGAGCTTCATCTTGCAATAAAGAAGCTGTTGCCAAAACGCCATCAGCAATCTTCACTTCTGGTAAACTTACAGATTTTTTCTTAACTTGAACTTTACTTTGAACCATCAATTCTGATTGTAACAAAGCGTCTTCGTAAGCAACTTTTCCTGTGTAAGTGTAAGACCCACCTGCATAAGAAATTACACCACCATTACCTTGAACTTTTTCACCTTGAAGAGTTACTGGAGCATAAGATACTGATGCATTTTCTGATTTTAATACTGGAGTTAATTCCATTACAGCGTTTTTGTTGAAGAATTTTGCTGGATACACAACATTTACAGAAACTTCAACGCTATCACCCTTCATTTCTAGTGGATCTGGAGTTACATTGTAACGAACTGAAGCTGCTTCTTTCAACATTTTGTTTGGACTGCTACATCCTACAGCCAATACAACTGCAGAACCTAAAGCAATACGAAAGATTGATTTTTTCTTCATTTTCTAAGATTTGAATTTAACGATTATCTGCTATAAAGTTTTTTCAACGAACAAAAATAGAAATGTTTTTTTAGTTCACAAAAATTTTTGATAACAATTTTCGGTTTGTCTATTTTTTTAGATGGTTGATATACACTTTTTTTAGTTGTCAGTTTTCAGTTTGATTACCATGATGGTCAGTAGGAAACTCAAAGAGAATCTCCTGACAACTGATAACTGGCAGCTGACAACTAATCGCTGTCAATATCATTACCTATTTTTTCTATTAAAAATGTCTTGAATTCTATCAAAATCTTTTGTAAAGAAGAATCCAACGCCATTGGTGTTTTCCTTTTTTTCGTTTAGTTCGTCTTCGTTGCTACGAGAAAATCCTTTGATTTTGATAGTTCCTTGTTTGTTGAGTTTCATTTCAACAGAAACATTTTTTGCAAATTCGGAGTTTTGAGTATTGGTTTGGTTATTTTCTCCATTCCCACCAAAGTCGGTGTATCCGTTTACGTTTACTAAAATTCTTTCGTTCCAAAATTGTCGTGAAATGTCAAATTCAAATTCGTTACTTGTTAGTTCGTCTGTTGCCATTCGATAGTTTACACTTACGTTCATATTTGGGTCAATTTGCGACAAGAGGTTATTGAATTGATTGCTTAAAACTTCTAATGAAACAGCAGTTGTGTTCACATTTGACTCTTTTGAGGAGGAAATAAATGCGCCTTGAAGTAGAAGAGAGAAAAATTGGAGCGTTTTTTCGTCTTCTGTTAGAGTTGCTAAAATTTCGTTTACTTGTGTTGATGAAGATGGGACAATGATATTGTACGAAATATCAGGCGACAAAAGATTATTTTTCAAATTAACCTGACAGGTTACAGGAATACGTTTTGATGCGTTTACGCTACTATCTAAAAGTGGTTGAGGCGATGCTTTTGTTTCGTAATTTGCAATTAAGTTGACTTGACCGTTTAGTGGGTCTCCACTCCACGCAATTGTTCCTCCTTTTTCTATTAGTAACTTTTTATTTATGAGGTTTTTAAGTGTGAAGAGGTAGTCTCCTTCGTCAATTTGATATTTGCCGTAGAGTTTGATATCGCCACCATTATCCATTTGGAGATGCAAATCCCCATTACCTCGTGCTTTAATGATGTCACCAACTCGTGGATCAAAAATGATTTGGGCAAGTGCATTTGAGGTTACAGTAACCATAAAATCCATAGATAGGTTTGATGATGTTGGTTGTTGAGCAATGGTTTGCTCCACAATCGTATCGGCTGCAAATAGAAGAAAATCGTAGGCTCCAGTAAGTTCAGAGTATGAAACTGGTATATTACATTCTGTGTTGTCAAGAGTTTTACCCACACCAGAAATTTTTGTTTCATCTAAATTGCCTTCTATTTTTGCATTTCCGTTGTAATATATAGTGCCATAGAAATAATCATTTTCTTTTGCGGAGGTATTCATTACTAACAATTTATCAGTTTGAATATCAAACAAATAACCAATATTTGGAAGATTTTGTAAATCAAGATAACCAATAATATTTCCCGTATTGTTAGAAGCATCGTATAGTTTCAAATCTTTAAAGAAAAAGCGAGAGTTTCGAGATATTAAATCTCCTGAAAAGGTATAAGGCACATTCGTGTAATCTACGGTAAATGAACCATCTATAATATTGAGCGCACCTTTATATTTAAGCTTGTCTAGTTTTCCTTCTATTTCTAAATCACCATTAACTTTTGCATCAATATTGTTAACGGTTCCTTGCAATATGTCTGCAATTATTTTTAGTCGTAGGTCATTCAACCTAATATCGAAGTGAGTTGAGTCAGTTGATGTAATATATTTTCCATCGGCAGCAATAATAGCGTTGTCTGTTTCGCCAACAGTTAATTTTGCTAACAACGCTTTTCCTTGATTATCCCAAAAACTTCGCAAACTCAATTTCCCTAATTCGTTGTCATTAAATGATATGCGAGGAGAATTTATGTCTGCAAAAATTAACGGTATTTCGTAGATGTTTTTCACCCGAACACGACCATCTATTGGACCAGCCAAGCGAATAGTTTCGTTGTTGATTAAAGGATTTAGTTCAACTAAATCATAATTTTGAACATTTACAACGATGTAATCGTTTTTGTTTTCAGAAATGGTACCATCTATGGTAATTTTTTTATAGTCTTTATAAAGTCCAAAACCAGAAATGGCAATAGATGTTGTGTCAACCATAATGTTGGATTCGGCAATATTCCAAAGGGAATCGGCTACATACATCTTTGATGGGTGTATTTGAATGTCAAATTTTGGTAATTGCGATTGTTTTTTTGTAATAAGATTTGCTAAAATGTTGAGTTCTCCCGTTGTTTTGATAGATGTATTGTAGTCCCAATTTACGGTGAGATTAGCTTTATCATTTTGTAAATTAGCTTGAGCAATAACTTTGTTTTGTGTTTTTTCTAACGAGTCTAACGCAAGACTGGAAGAAATTTGAATTCCTTTTTCTGAACATACACCGTTGATGGCACAATCGTGAATTCGAAAATCGCCAAATGTTAATTTAGAAGACTGCAATGCAATATCGCACGAGTTGGTTGCACTTGTATAATTTGCGTTTATTACCGAATTATTTGCAATGCGCATATCAATACCGAGTAGTGAAAAAATCGTATCAATTTGGTGTGTTTCAACTTTCATTTTGAAGTCGGAAATTGGAGCGATTTTTTCGTTTACTTGTGGCAAACACGAGATATGTTTGTTCAATAGGTTTAAAATGGTATTTGACAAATCTTTGTATTGACCAGTGCCAGCAACTTCAGCTTCAACAAAAGCAGAGTGAAGATTAATGGTTCTTTGTTTGTCTTCGTTAGATAGGTTGAGTGCTATATTTTTTGTGGATATTCCGCCTTTTGCGTTGGTATATTGTAAGTCGCGAATTGAAACATCTCCGTCCATATCGTCTAATTGTACACCATTAAAATCGACAATAGTTGTAAAGGAAACAGTTGCTAATGAATCATCAAAAAGATGTAATTTGTCAAGATGAGCGTCTTGTATGTCGCTACGGAAGCGGAATTCTGGAATCTCTTTTGACATATCAAGTCCCCCAACGAATTTGAGGTTAATATTAGCATCATCCATATTTACTTTCCCAAAGAAGCGGTGAGCAGAAAGTTTTCCGTTAATTACTATGTTGGAATATGGATAATTGTTGAATTCAAATTCTTCTATGGTAGATTCAATGTCGGCAACAATGAGAGAGTCTTCGTTAAAAGAACCTTTAGCCGACAAAGCGCCAGAAACGTAACCAATATTAGCATCGGGTAGAAGAGCGGAAATATCAAAGTCTTCAAAAGAAATAGTTCCAGAACAGTCCGAAACATTAGATCGTTTTAATTGAACGTCAGTATTGATTTTTCCAACATTGGTAGAGAGAATACCTTTTGTTTGTAAATCGTAAATAGAACCCGATAGTAATCCAGAATAGGTATAATTGGTAATATTTTGAAGAATTGATGGAAGAGCGATGAAATTTTCTTCTGTGTAAGGCGCAATTCTCGTGTGAGAAATGTCGTATTGATTTGTTGCAAGTTTATCAATATCAAGATTGAACGTAGTTGTGTCAATGCCAGGTAATCCTTTAATAGCAACATCTCCAACAAATTGAGTGTTTTTGCCATAGTTAATGTGAAAATTGTTTGCTGAAAAATCTGAGACTGTTCCGTCAAATAAACCTTCAATTGAGAATGAGTAAGGCATATCGTTGAGAGAAGATGCGAAATATGCGATGTCGTGCAAACTTGTAGTAGAGTGATTGAAATCGGCGTGTAATTTCACTTTTTTGCAGAAATCAGAAAAATCGCCAAACGAATTATAATTCATAGAATAAGAATTCGCAGAAATCTTTGATTCTGTGGTAAAAATTGATATATCGGAACATGAAATTGAAGTGTCGCAAAAAGCAACATTGGTATGGAAATGAGATAGATTAAATCCAGATTTTTCGTTAAGCGACAGATTGTCTATCAAAGCGGTGTATGTATTGTTTTGCATATCGAAATTGTATGCTTGCAAATACATATTTGAAATGTCTATATCGTTGAAGTGAATGCCAAAACTTGAATCTTGTGGTTCGGAATGATTTTGATATAAAAATTGTGCGTCGCGAAGTGAAATGTTATTGATTTTCAAGTGCAAATTAGAAGTTGTATCGTCAGATTGTAGGGCTTGTAAAAGTGGTTCAATGTTGAAAATGCCATTTGAATCTTTGCGTAAAGCGACGAAAGGTTTTGTTAGAGAAATTTCGTCAAGACATATAAATGAAGAGTCTAATTGCATTTTGTCAATGGTCGCGTAGATTGTGCGAGACCGAAGAATTGTATCATTTTGGTCGTTTGTAATCGCAACATTTTGAAGAGAGACACCCTTCCAAAAAATTGGGTAAATTTTTTCGACAGAAACATTCAATCCAATAGTTTCACTTGCTTTAGAGCAAATGGAATCCTTCAATTTATTTTGAACAGAAGGTATTTGCAATAGAATAAATGCAAGCAAAACGATTCCTACAATTCCAAGGAGAATGTACGAAAAGATTTTTACTATGCGTTTGAGTATTCCCACCGAAAAAACGTATTTTTGTCTGCAAATATAGACATAAGTCGGTAGGTATCAACCGAAAAACGTAAATTATGAGTACAACAATTCTCGCCATAGAATCATCGTGCGACGACACATCAGCAGCTGTCCTTCGTGATGGCGTATTACTCTCTAATACAATAGCAAGTCAAAAAGTTCATGAACGATATGGTGGAGTTGTCCCAGAATTGGCATCGCGTTCACATCAACAAAACATTATTCCTGTTGTTGATGATGCGTTGAAACAAGCTGGAGTTACAGTTGACGATATTGACGCCGTTGGTTTTACGCGTGGACCAGGTTTGTTGGGTTCCCTGTTGGTCGGTGGTTCATTTGCGAAAGCATTTGCGTTGGCAAAAGGCTGCAAGTTGATAGAAGTGAACCATTTACATGGACATGTGTTAGCAAATTTTATTGTTACGCCTGAAACTATCGGTAAGGAACAAGCGCAGTTTCCATTTTTATGTTTGTTGGTTTCAGGAGGACATTCGCAGATAATTGTTGTAAAAAGTTTTACCGATATGGAAATTATTGGTACAACAATAGACGATGCTGCAGGAGAGGCATTTGATAAATGTGCAAAAATACTTGGACTTCCATATCCTGGCGGGCCACACATTGACCGACATGCAAAATTGGGGAATCCAAAAGCATTTCAATTCAACAAACCGCAAATTCCAAATTTAGACTATAGTTTTAGTGGATTGAAGACATCTATTTTATATTTTTTGCAAAAGGAAGTAAGTGCAAATCCGAATTTTATAGAAGAAAATATTGATGATATTTGCGCATCAGCACAATCAACTATAATTGAGATTTTGCTAAAAAAATTAATTCTTGCGGCTAAACAAACGGGAATAAAAGATGTGGTGATTGGTGGCGGTGTTGCAGCAAATTCGGGATTGCGAGATGCTATTGTTGTAACAGGTGAAAAATATCATTGGAGAACATTCTTGCCAGAATTGCGTTACACAACCGATAATGCAGCAATGATAGGACTAGCTGCATATCATAAATATTTAGCTGGACAGTTTGCTGGTCAAAATCTTGCACCGCGGGCACGATATTCTTTGCAAGAATATTTTGGGAAATAAAGATGTATTAATTATTAAATTAAAGTAATATGAAAAGGAAGTTTTTTATTTTTTTTATGTGTTGTTGCTGTTTTGGCTTTGCTCATGCACAACGCTCTCTTATCAATGGAGCTTTGAATTCCGCAGGACGTAGTGTTGCAAATGGTATTGCTAATGGTATTACTAACGCAGCGACAAAAAAAGCAGAATCAATTGCTGAAAAACAAATGGAGGTATTTTTAACCAAAAAGTTAAGTACGTACGAAAAATATTTAACAGAAGAAAGTATGAAGTACCAAGCAGCAATGGGTGCTTGGCAAGACTCGCTTATTGCAATGTCGAATGTCCCTTTTGAAGAAGAATACGTATTCAATACCGTGATTAATACCGAAATTACAACGACAGATGTTAATGGAGAAAAGGAATCTATGCCATCTACATATTATTTGACTTCTACAGGCGAATATTACGGATATGGTATTGATGGAATGATAACTGTTATTGATTACAAGAATCACGTTATGGTTTGTTTTTCTACATCAGATACAAGTAACGTATATTTTGCATATAAGTATGAAGCAACTCCATCTACTGCGTCAGATGAAGGCATTCAAAAAATTGCTGGTAGCAAAACAATATGTGGATATTCTTGTTCTGGATACAAAGTAACACAACCATATTATACAGGAACGTGCTGGGCTTCGTCAAGTGCAGATTTTTCGGGTAAATATACCAATATATATATGCCAAAAACAAGTTATGGATTTCCATTGTATATGGAAGGAACAATAACAAATAATGCTGGAGAAAAGGCAACGTATGTATCGGAAGCAAAGTCAGTAAAAAATAACGAAACCTTCAAAATTCGTAAAGTCGATTACAAAAATATGTTTGAATAGTGGTAGTCAGTTATATTGACATACATTCTTTTTTATGAAAACTGCCGAAATGAAACAACCACGTGCGCTTATCGTTCTTTTCTTTACAGAAATGTGGGAACGATTCAGTTATTATGGAATGCGTGCGTTGTTGGTGTTGTATTTAATACACCAACTTTTTGTAAATCTTGAAACATCGAAAACGGTTGCCTACGGAATTTTTGCAGCCTACGGCTCGTTGGTTTATATGTCGCCATTTATTGGAGGACTTATTGCCGACAAATACCTTGGACATAGAAAAGCTGTTATTTTTGGTGCAATAATGATGGCAATTGGACATTTTGTTATGGCAATTGAAAATGAAATGTTCTTGTACATTGCTTTGGCGTTTTTAATTATTGGAAATGGTTTTTTCAAACCGAATATGCCAACAATTTTAAGTGGTTTGTACGAAAAAAAAGATGCTCGTCGTGATGGTGGTTTTACCATTTATTATATGAGTGTAAATCTTGGTGCATTTTTTTCTCCAATATTGTGTGGAATTGTTGGCGAAACATACGGATGGCATTATGGCTTTGGTATTGCTGGAATCGGAATGTTGGCAGGACTTTTTATCTTTTTGAAATTTGGACATATTATTGATTATCACGAAACTATAGATAAAGAAACAGGCGAAAAGAAATTAGAATATCGACCATTGGGTGGAGTTCCAAACGAAGAAAACTTATCTCAAAAAATCTTTGGCTTTTCAAAAGAAATTTGGATTTACACGTTGTGTGTTGTGAGTGTTTTGGGGATTGCTTTGCTCGTAAAAAACTACACACTTATTACCTATGCCATTTTGCCACTTTCGCTCGGTATTTTGGGATTAATTTTCATCATAGCGTTGCGTAGTCCAAAAATTGAACGAGATAGATTGTTTGTGATACTTATCTTGTTATTATTCACCACATTATTCTTCTCTTTCTTTGAACAGGCTGGCTCTTCGCTTACATTGTTTGCAAGCGAAAACGTAAACCGAAATTTCTTTGGGAATGTAATACCAGCGTCACTATTTCAGTCGGTAAATCCAATGTTTATTTTAATTTTTGCGTCACCGCTTTCAATACTTTGGATGCAGTTGGCACAACGACAAAAAGAGCCATCAACGCCATTTAAATTTGCGCTTGGAATTTTACTTTTAAGTCTTGGATTTTTAATTCTTGGAATTGCGCCACGATTTATTTCCTTGCAAACAATTGTCGAGGGAGATTCTGTAATGAAAATTGTTGCTGTTCCTGCAATATTCTTAGTTTTCAGTTATTTGTTTCAAACATTAGGAGAATTATGTTTGTCACCGATTGGTTTGTCTATGGTAACACGACTTGCGCCAGCAAAAATTGTCGGGATGGTGCTTGGTGCATGGTATTTATCATCATCACTTGCATTTCAAGTTGGTGGACTGATTGCAAACTTAACGGCAGACGAAACCACCTATGAAATAACTGAGACAGTTGAACCCGAGGGTGAAAATTTAAATTCAATTGCATACGAAAAAATTCTTCAATCGGGACAATCACAGGCAATTATTCAAACAGCAATCAATAAAAAGTATGTTAGCGAAGAACAACTTCTATCAATGGACAATGAAGAAAAATATTCGTTAGTAAATTTGCTTCGTTATACAAAAGTGTTCGTCTCTATTGGATTTGTGGCATTTTTTGCGAGTATTTTATTATTCCTTTTAACTCCATTTATACGGAAAATGATGCACGAAGAATAAGTGTTAGAATTGGTTTTGATATATCTTTTGGGTAATGATATACATTTTAGCAGTAAATTAGTTGTCAGTTACTAGTTATCAGTTGTCAGACGAATTTTTTTGTGTAATCATCTTACCATTATGGAAATCAAACTGAAAACTGACTACAGACAACTGATTACAAATTATTGTGCTGCCAACTAGTATATTGGTTTCATATATTTTGTTAAGAATCTATAAAAATAAAGAATCAAAGCGAAAAATGTATTTTTCTAATCAATGGATTCTCAATTATATATGAAGAAAAATTAAAAAAGAGTCGTCCTTTTTTAATCTCAACGTATAAGAGTGATAATTTTGTGTAGAAATAAAGTCGAACACAAAATGTAAAAGGAGATGTTGGTAAAGGCTTTCGGAGGTGCAGTGAATGGTATAGATGCACGTATAATTACAGTTGAGGTTGATGTAGTTCCAGGTTTAAATTTTTTTCTTGTCGGTTTACCAGATAGTGCTGTAAAAGAAAGTCAGCAGCGAATTGAATCGGCTTTGCGTAGTAATGGATATGTGTTGCCAGGGAAGAAAATTACTATAAATATGGCGCCAGCCGATATAAGGAAAGAGGGTACAGCATACGATTTAACACTTGCAGTTGGAATTTTATCTGCGTCAAAGCAGATATCTGCCGAAATAATCGGGGAGTATATCATAATGGGGGAATTATCTCTTGATGGAGGTGTTCATCGGATAAATGGTGCACTTTCAATGGCAATAGAAGCACGGAAATTTGGATTTAAAGGGTTTATACTACCAAAAGAAAATGCGAGAGAGGCTGCTGTTGTTGACAATCTTGATGTGTATGGTGTTGAAAATATAAAAGAAGTTATAGATTTTTTTGAAGGAAATTCGCAATTACAAAAAACGGAAATTAACACGAGAGAGGAGTTTTTTAAACATGCAGAAACATATAGTTACGATTTTGCTGACGTAAAGGGGCAAGAGAATGTGAAACGCGCATTGGAAATAGCTGCAGCAGGAGGACATAATCTAATTATGATAGGTCCTCCTGGAGCGGGCAAAACTATGTTAGCTAAGAGAATTGTGTCTATTTTGCCACCTCTTACATTGTACGAAGCATTAGAAACTACCAAGATTCATTCTGTTGCAGGGAAATTAGGAGGACATGTTTCATTGATGAATGAACGACCTTTTCGTTCTCCTCATCATACGGTGAGTGATGTGGCTTTAGTTGGTGGCGGAACGTATCCGCAACCTGGGGAAATTTCGTTAGCACACAATGGAGTGTTGTTTTTAGATGAGTTACCAGAATTTAAAAGACAAGTTCTGGAAGTGATGCGACAGCCATTGGAAGATAGACATATCAATATTTCGCGAGCAAAATTTACCGTTGATTATCCTGCAAGTTTTATGCTTATTGCCTCAATGAACCCATGTCCGTGTGGATATTATAATCATCCAGAAAAAGCGTGTGTGTGTAGTCCAGGAACGGTTCAAAAATATTTGAATCGAATTTCTGGTCCATTGCTGGATAGAATAGATATTCATATAGAAGTTGTCCCTGTCCCATTTGAAGAATTGTCAAAAAAAACTACAGCAGAACCAAGTTCCAATATTCGGGAAAGGGTTGTGAAATGTCGGGAAATCCAGCATAAACGTTTCATAGGGACTACTATATATTGCAATGCCCAAATGGATACAAAAATGCTTCGTAAATATTGTGTGCTTAATGAGGAATGTCAAACAATACTAAAAACAGCTATGGAAAAATTGGGTTTGTCTGCTCGCGCATACGACCGAATAATAAAAGTTTCCCGAACTATAGCAGACTTAGATGGCTCGGAGCAAATACAAACCCACCATTTGGCGGAAGCAATCCAATTTAGAAGTTTGGATAGAGAACATTGGGCAGGATAGAGGAACTATTCAAAAACGTAGATTCTCTTTACTCGCCTGTCAATAGATGTCATTACTTCGTAAGGTATAGTTCCAATTTTATCGGACATTTTTGTTATTGGTAAATCTTTTCCAAATAGAATAACTTCGTCTCCTAATTGTACATCTGGAATATCTGTAATATCTATCATTGCGGCGTCCATACAAATGTTGCCAACAACAGGAACTTCTTTCCCGCGAATTAAAACGGTACCAACGCCATTGCTTAACTTGCGGTTAAAGCCATCGGCATAACCAATAGGAATAACTGCAATTTTTGAATCTCGTTTGAGCATTGTTTTTCGAGAGTAGCCAACGGAGGTATTGTTTTTCATTTCTCGAATACCCGAAACGAATGTCTTGAGGGTGCTAATAGATTGGCATGCACTTGGATTTACAAAACTAATTCCATATAGTCCAATACCTAAACGAACCATGTCGTATTGATAGTCGTGGAATCGTTCTATGCCAGCAGAATTCAAAATATGTCGCATAATTGGATACGGAAATTCTTTCAAAATTTGCGATGACATTTTCTCAAATAATTGTAGTTGTTCCATCGTAAAATCGTCAAATTCAGGGGAATCACTACCGACTAAGTGCGAAAAAATGGATGTTATTTGACTATTAGGAATCGTTTTAATTTCTTTGATTAAATCGTTGATTTGTTGAGGTTGAAATCCGTAACGAGCCATTCCTGTATCCATTTTGAGATGAATAGGGAATGTTTTGTTGGGATTTGTTGCACATAATTGTTTTATTTCTTCTAAAACTGCGAAGTTTGGGACGTTTGCTTCTAAATCAAAATCGTATAGTTTAGAGAGCATACCATATTCTGGATTCATTACAATTATTGGGAGCGTGATACCAGAATTTCTTAATTCAACACCTTCGTCGGTAAAAGCAACAGCAAGATAATCTACTTTGTTGTGTTGCAATATGTTAGCAATCTCGTACGTCCCATTTCCATAGCAAGAAGCTTTTACCATTGCCACCATTTTTGTTTTGGGGTTAAGGAACGAACGGTAATAGTTTAAATTGTGGACAATTGCATTCAAGTTTACTTCAAGAACCGTTTGGTGTGCTTGCGATTCAAGTTGTGCAACAAGTCGTTCAAATTCAAATTCACGAGCGGCTTTAAATAGAATTGTTTCATTTTGAAAAGCAAATTCGTGAAATTTTAACAAAAGAGCATCTGTTGATTTGAAGTACTGCCCAGAAGGTAAGAATTTTTTTAGATACTTTGATATGTCTTTCCCCACACCTATCACGCGGTTTATAGAGTATTCACGAATCATATCGGCAATGTTTGAATATAATTCGTCGAAGTTCATACCCGTTTGTTTTACATCTGATAAAATCAATGTTTTTGATGCGTTTTTATGTTGCTGATTGAGATATTGTAAAGCAATTTTAACGCTTTGAAAATCAGAGTTGTAACTATCATTGATTATACTACAATTGTTGCGACCTGCAATTTGTTCCAAACGCATTGCCACGCTTGGTAATTCTTTGAATAATTCTAAGTTTACGGTAATTCCAAGAACTTGTAAAGCATAAAAACAATGAATAGCATTTTCTATAGAGGCGGAATCAACGAAAGGAATATCAAAGGAGAATTTTTTCTTTTCCCATGGAGTTTTTATAGTTGTTATCCCATTGTTTGACGAATAGGATACTTTGTTCAAGGCTTTATCAGAGAATCCCCAAGCAATGCGTTTACCAGATAATTTTTTCGCTTCATTGTCAATTTGAGAATAATCGCTACAATATATTAGGGTTTCAACAGATTTAAAAAGTTGCATTTTTTCGTGAACCTTTTGTCCCATTGAAGAAAAGTGTTGTTGGTGAGCATCTCCAATATTAGAAAAGATTCCAATAGTTGGAAGAATCATTTTTTGTAGTTTTTCCATTTCTCCAACTTCCGAAATACCAGCTTCAATGATTCCGTACTTGAAATTTTTGTCGAGCAACATCAACGAAAGAGGGACGCCAAGTTGAGAATTGAAACTTTTAGGGCTACGAATCACTTTTGTTGATTGTTTCATAAGAAAATACAACCATTCTTTTATGATAGTTTTTCCGTTGCTTCCTGTGATTGCCAAAATAGGATTTGTAAATGACTGTCTATAATGAGCCATCAAGGCTTGGAAGGCATCGAGAACTGAATCAGAAATGATATAATTTGCATCGGCAAATTGTGGATAATTCTCTCCTTTTTGAACCCAAAAGTTTCTACAGCCTTTGTCGTGCATATCGGCAATGTAGTCGTGTCCATTGGTTCGTACACCTTTGATTGCTAAGAAAATAGCAGAAATTTCGTCGAAAGAGGTTCTGCTATCAGTTTGTATTTTTGTGATTTTTAGATTTCCATTGCCTTCGCAGGTAGAATTTGTGATAGTGGCAATTTCAGATAATGAAAATTGAAACATAACTATACTCTATAACCTATAACCAAAATATCGTCAATTTGTTCAGTATTTCCTTTTTCTATCCAGTCAACCAATTCGTGGTCAAGTAAACCACGTTGTTCTGACATTGGTGAATCGTAAATGTTTACAAATACTTGTTTTAAACGCTTAATCATAAATTTCTTACCTTTTTCACCACCGAATTGGTCTTGGAAACCATCGGAGAAAGTATACATAGTGTCGCCAGGTTTAAGTTGCAAACAAACTTCTTCAAACGGAATCATTTCTGGGTAAATAGCAATAGGCTGTTTGCTACCAGCGATTTGAATGATATGATATGTTTCGTTGGTTGAATCAGAAACGAATTCCTGAATTTTTATTCTATCATTTTCTTCAATTTCACCTTCAACAAAATCTTTGCGAACTATGATTAAAGGATTGTTAGCACCAGCAAAACGGACTTGTTTAGACTCGTCGTTAAACATCCACATTGCTAAATCCATACCATCTTTTTGTTCTCCTGCAGCACCAGTTTGCTTTAAAGATGTAATGATGTAATCGCGAAGTTTATCAAGAATTTCACCTGCGTGAATATCGGGCATTGTTGGGTCGTTAATGATTTCGTTCAATCCTGCAGTTCCCAACATACTCATGAATGCGCCAGGAACACCATGACCAGTACAATCGGCTGCGACTGCAATTTTCCAATTGCCTTTTCGTCCAATCCAATAATAATCTCCACTAACGATGTCGCGAGGTTTAAAGAGAATGAAACGATGGTCAGAAAACAATTCTTCTACCAATTCAGGTTTAGGTAATATTGCAGCTTGAATTCGACTTGCATAATGGATACTATCCAAAATGCTTTGTTGTTGAACTTCAATTTGTTCTTTTTGAGCAGTAACTTCGTCTCTTTGACGTTCAATTTCAATATTTTGCTTTTCAATTTGCTTGTTCTTTTCGCCAAGTTTTTTGTTTGATTTACGCACTTGAATAAACAAATACACAACGAAAATTAAGAAGATACCGATGATTATAGAGGCGCCAACCATAAGCATGAAGCGTTTCCTCAATGCGTCTTGCTCGCGACTCATCAATTCTTGTCGTTCTTTTGCTGCAGCAATTTCCTGATCTTTCATTTCAGAGCCATAGCGAGCAGATAGTTGATTCATTTGTTCGTCAGCTTCTTTTTTACGGACGGTATCATAAAGCATAACGTATTTTTCATAATTGCGCAAAGCACCTTCGTAATCGCCCAATGAGTCAAGTGTAAGCGCCATATCGCGATGCCACATAAACTCTTTTTCCTTGAAATTGGATTCCATAATACGTGGGTATTCTTTCAAGAAAAATTCTTTTGATTTTTCAAATTGCCCCATTTTTTGATACAATAGAGCCAATCCATTTTCAAGAGAGATAATTTCGGCAACGTAATTTTTTTTCAGTGCAATTTTGTATGCGTTGTCGAAATATTGTTGAGACTGTTTCCAGTCCTTTTCCATCATATAAGCCAATCCCAAGTTCTGGCGACTGCGGACGATGTTAAGTGTATCTTTTAATTTTTCAAAAACCTTTGCAGACTCTTTGTAATAATAAAACATTGAATCAATGTGACGGAAAGGAGTAATAACATTTTGACGATTGAATCCAGAATGAATAGTTCCAATGTTTAATAATCCTTGAGCATATTCAAGCATATTTCCTTGCTCTTTTTGCAATTCCATTGATTTTCGGTAGTACTCAATTGCGTCATCAAATTTTTCCAAAATATAATAGATACCTGCAATATTATTCCAACAACTTGCTTTTCCAGACAAGAATCCGCATTCGTCAAATTGTTTGCTTGCATTTTGATAACATTGTAGTGCTTCTTCGTTACGAGCAAGATTTAAGAAACAATTACCGCATTGCAAATACGCAATACCTGTTCCACGAGGATAATTTGCTTTTTCCCCAGCTTCAATAGCCTCTTTTGCAAACTGAACACCTTCGGAATGTTTTCCAATATTGAAGTTTGTACTTGCTAATTGACATAAGGCTTTATTTAAGCCCATCCAGTATTTTCCATTTCGAGCGATGTCGGCTGCACGATTAAAATTTGCGACAGCAGAATCCACGTTTCCCATCATCAAGTAAAGTTTTGCAACTTCATAAGAAACATCAGATGCTTTGTCTGTGAGGTTGTTTTGTGTTGCAATTTTTTTTGCTGCGTAGTAGTGAAATAATATAGAGTCAACATTGCCAGTTGTGTAAAACGATTGAGCTGCAACTATCTCGTTATCAACAAGAGCCACTTTTGCAGAATCAACTTGTGCAAAGGCTACACTATTCAGCAAAAAAATAGAGACGAGTGTATAAAAAAATTTTTTCATCAGGTCAAAAATACGAATTCGTACGAAATTTTTTTCGTTATGTAAGAAATCTATTCACCATGTTATTAACAATTTAAATAGACTGTTCATTCCAAGCAGAATAGTCCTCTTTTTAATGATAAATAGTATTTCAATTTCACTTTTTTTTATTTTTATCAATGAAATATTTTAATTTAATAGTGTCAATTATACACTAAGTGATTATATTTGCAAAATAAAACCAGATGATTATGAAGAAATATCTATATATTATATTCTTGATTTTCAGTTTGTTGATGCCTTTAATTGGGTTGTCGCAAGGTGCATGGAATTTAGTCTGGCGCGAAGATTTCGGAGTGGCTGAAGATACCGTAATTCTTGATTTTGCCGATGATTCAAAAAAGATTATTGCTCATACGTGTGCTTCGAGTGTTTCGGAATGTACAACAATAAACGATATGTATTATGGTATTGCGAATAGTACATGGTGGGCATACAATCGAAAAAAATCGTGCAAAAGTGAAGCATGGCATTTCCAAGGCGGACGAGACCATACGGGAAATGAAAAAGGTGCTATGTTGATTGTGAATGTCGGAAACGAAAGTATGGACAAAACAATTTATGAGCAGAACATAAATTTTGATTTGTGTCAAAATAAGAACTATCGTTTTGTGATTTATGCAGCAAGTATTACCAATCCAGGTTATTGCGATGCCAACCCGACATTGGCGAATCTAACCATGAATGTATATAACATTAAGGACCCAAGTAATCCAATATTGGTAAAAACTGTAGAAACTGGTGATATTCCACTATGGGAAATGCCTAAAAAAGCCGATGGAAGTGATGATAATGGGAATACAGGATCTGGCTATGCAAATCCGTTTGCAGAACGAAAATGGTCAGAATTCAAAGTTGATTTTGTTGCGGGAGATGGTGACAAACTTAAACTTGAAGTTGTGAATCATAAAAATGGAGGTTGCGGTAACGACTTTGTTATTGATGATATTTCATTATATCGTTATGATGATAAAGAGGTTTTGGACCCATTTATCACTACGAGTACTGTTTCACAAGAGAGTACGACAAGTGCTACTGGTTGCGCGTTTGTTGCAAAATTTTCTGTGCCAACCGAGGTCCTTGACGCTTGGAAAGATATTTATTCACAAGTATATTTTTTGTGGCAACGCTCTGTTGATGGTGGCGTTACATGGAACAATATGAACTCGGTGAGTGGTATTGATAAGACTGTTATAGAATGGGAAGTTCCAACAGATGTAACGGAAATATATCGTGTAATTATCACAGGCTCAACATCTTCTGCTGATGCAAAAACTGAAGCAGAGTACATTGCGCAATATGGTGGTCCGCAAGATGGTTGTTCATATTATTCAATTTCAAATACTTTGGCTGGAGTGTCTCCCGTTGCCGATTGCTCGTTGAAAGAAAATTTGAAAACGATTTGGAAAGAAGATTTTGGTGTAATAGATAAAACGCTGCTTCGAACAAATCCAATTGTAAAATTGAATTCATACTCTGAACCAGGAAATCAATTTAAAGGAAATGATTACGTAATTACAAGTGATCCTTATACTGCAATTGGTCCACAGAAAAATCCAACTTGTTATTACGATTGCGATCAAAAAAAGTTAGAAGATTATTATTCTCACGTTGAAGGTGATGCTGTTTTATATACTCGATTATTAAGTGGACAGGAATCTACTGTGGTTGAAAAGACAATAGCAGGTCCATTTTGCAATTGTAAAAATTATATATTCTCGTTTAAGACAATAACTTTAAGTTCGTGGACTGATATGGAATATTCAGTCCTTGTTCAAGCTGGTTCTGGGAATACACTTGTTTCCGATGCTATTAAAGTAGGAGGTTCGGGTTCTCCCGAATGGAAACAATTTGTCTATTCTTTTGTGTTACCTTTTGATTATACGGGAAATCTTACAGTAAAGGTTATTTCTAAGGGAAAAGCATCTTGGAATGTTCCCGTAGCATTTGATGATTTTCGAGTTTCTATTTGTCAGGAAACAGTTCCGCAGGCAGTATTGTGTTTAGATAATGTTGAATCAAAAAAATACATTAGTGGATTCGATTGTGCGGCAACTCCAGTTCACATTGCCAATTTAATAAATCTTGACGATTGGGCTTCTCAATTCCCTAATTATGGCTATGTATGGCAAATGTCAACCGATGGCGTTTCGTGGATAACAATCTCAGAAGCAACTAAAAATCATTACTGCGAAGATTTGGAAGATGGCGAAACTTTGTTTCGTGTTGTAATTGGAGAAACAAAAGCAGTTGCGCAACAGGTTGCTACAAACGGAAAGCCAACAAATCCGTGTGCAACGTATTTCATAACAAATTCGGTCGGTTTGTTTTGCAAAGGTGTAAAATGTGAAACTCCTGCCGATGTAACAATTACGTGTTCCGATTCAGATGAAGTGCTTTGTGTTGGTGAAACGGCATCGTTAACGCCAACAAAACAAGTTTCGGCAACGCAGTTTGCTCAAGAATGGTATAAAGATGGTGTCATAATTTCTGGTTATCCAAAAACAACAGATCAGGCTGTTTACACGGTAAGTGACGCTGGTACATATACCATAAAAGTATATGATGTGGAAAATCCTACGCTCGAAAAGTGTTCAAAAACAGCTGAGATTGAAATAAAAACTGCAGAGAGACCAACAGTAACAATTTCTGGAACAGCAGACTATTGTGAAGAAGAAACTGTTATGCCAGCAACATTTACATTCACGGGAACTGCTCCATACACGTTCACGTATTCCGATGGAACAACAACGAGTTCAAATATTACGAGCAATGAAAATACTTACAGCCCAGCTGTGCCAACAATTGTAGGTACAAAAACATATACAGTATCTGCTCTAAAAGATTCTTATTGTACGGCAACAACTACGACTGGTTCTGCTACTATTACCATAAAACCGATTCCTACTGCCGTGGCTTCAATAGATGGCTCGGCTTCGGTTTGTGCGGGAACAGCGGTTACGTTAAAAGGCTCATCTAATCAATCATCGGCAAGTTTCTCTTGGACTGGACCAAATGGTTTTTCTTCGTCAATAGCATCTCCAGTATTGACGAATACTACCACGGCAATGAGTGGTGACTATTCTGTAACAACTACATTAAATGGTTGCTCAAGTTCCGAAAAAACAACTTTGACAGTTAATGCTATTCCAACTCTTTCTGATATCACAGCATCGGAAACAGCGGTGTGTAGTGGAACAGAAATAATTTTTTCTGCAACTGCTTCCGATAGTGGCGTGGGAACTGCAACGTGGACTACGGATGAAACTACTCAATCGTTGACGTCTAATGGATTGACTGCATCGTTGAAGAAAACAGTTTCAAACAAGGAAACTATAAAAGTGAGTTTGAATTACTCAAGTTCAGCAGGCTGTGTTGCTACTGAAAAAACAAAAACGATAACAATCAATTCAATTCCAGCTGCGCCAATTGTGGAGGATTTGTCATATTGCATAAATGCTTCGGCAAATCCGTTGTCGGCAACTGCAACGGGAACCTTATCGTGGTTTGATGGAAATAAAACTGCAATTGCGGGAACTCCAACGCCAAGTACAACTTCTCCAACAACTTTAACATATTATGCAAAACAAACAGAAGATAACTGTGTATCAGATTTTTCTAATCCATTGAAGGTAACAATTAACTCGAAAATTACACCAACAATAAGTTTAGGTAGTACAGAACTTTGTGCTGGGAAAACAGCATCGGTTGAACTTGCACAAACATTTAAATCTGTTTCGTGGAGTGGTGATGCTTCCTCATATTTTGATGATGCTTTAACTGCTGCAACGCAAGTATTTACTGCGCCATCTGTATCAGCAGACAAATCATATACAATTAAGGTTGATGTTGTTGATGCTAATGATTGTGAAGGATCAAATACGGCAACTATAATTGTTCATCCTTTGCCAACAGCCACTATTTCTGCTTCGTCAAGTTCAATTTGTAATTTAACATCAACAACTCTTACTGCAGTTCCAAGTGAAGTAGGCGGTACGGGAGTGTGGACCAATGCGGTAGAGTCTACAGAAACAACGGCTATTTTTACAGGAACAACTGCAAAAACAGAAACCATTTCGTATGTTTATACGTCAAAGGATAATTGCGTTCAGTCAGTTCCTGCAACTACAATTATCACCGTCAATGCAATTCCTCAAAAGCCAGTAACAGAAACAGTAAAGTATTGTAAAAACGCAACTGATGTTTCTACTTTAACTGCAACAGCAGAGGGTACATTAACATGGTACGATGAAAATAAAGCAAAATTGCCAAGTGTGCCGAAACCATCAGTAATGGATGCAACAACAACAACGTATTATGTAACTCAAACAGTTAATGATTGCGAAAGTGATTTTGCTCAGTTAGATGTGATTGTAAATCCACTACCAACGCCAGTAATATCGTCAAGTGAGGATGCCGTATGTGAGGGAACACCAATAGCTATGAGTTTGAATCAAACTTACGCAAGTCAAACGTGGACGTGTTTGCCTGAAAATGTCTTGAATTCAACAACACTTGCTTCTCCAACGATACAAGCTACTGCATTGGCAGGAACATATTCTATAGGTGTAGTAGTAAAAGATGCAAATGGTTGTGAAGGAATTGCAACGGATAAATCGGTAATAATCAATGCAATACCAACAGTAGAACTATCTAATTTGACAAATCAGTGTGAATCAGTAAATGATGCTCAAACGATAACGGCTACTATAAAACCAGACGGTATTTTAGGAACTGGAACGTGGGGAATGCCTGCGGTAAAAACAACAGAAACAACCGCAGCATTTACACCGAGTGTAGCAGGCAAGGGCGACCATACAATAACGTACGATTTTGAAAGTTCGGCTCATTGTGTAGCAGAGCAGGTGACAAAAACAGTGACAGTTTATGAAAATCCAGATATTACACTTACACCAAGTAAATCATCTGTTTGTAAAGGAGGAACAAATAGCGATGAGGTTACGATGCGAACAACGGGAACTGTCACAACGGGAACATTTGTATATTCGAGTCCGACTCTTACTGGAATTCAAGCAACATCGGGCTCTTTCTTGCCAGAAAATGAAATTGCTGGAAAACATAGTATAAAATTACAATATACAGATGGAAATAATTGTAGCGATGAAATAGAAACAGAAGTGGAAATACATGCTCGTCCAGTATCGGATATTACAGCAAATCCAACAGAAATCTGCGATTATGCGCAACCAATAACCTTGACTGCAAAAGTAAATGGTTCGGGAATAACAGATGGCGTGTTTGCTGGAACAGGAGTTAGTGGGAAAATATTTACGCCAAGTACGCAAATAAAAGGGGCAAATACTATTACGTATAATTATGTCGATGCAAACGAATGTTCGGCAGAAGAAGTCTCAATGACACTGTTGGTTCATCATACCGAACAACCAGAGGTAGTTCCTGCGAGCGCTTCTAAATTGGATGTAACTAATCAAACCGAAGTACCTGTATTGATGGCAATAGGAGATAACATAAAATGGTACGCAGAAAATGATACGTCATCAGCAGTAAAATCAACTGGTGAAAGTTACATAGAAACATTTATCCCAGATGGTGATGGAAAAATGGAAGTGGGTACTTATACTGCATACGCAACGCAAACGCAAAATGGTTGTCAAAGTACACCCAAAGAAGTTACATTAACAATCACAGATTGTGTAGCAAAAGCCCCAACGGGAAGTTCATATCATGCCTGCGTGAACGACGATAGTGATGTAGAAGCTACCGCAATCTCAAACCAAACAGGTGCTGATAATTTTTGTTGGTTTACGGATAGATTTGATATCCCAACGGGTACAGTTGCTTCTTTAAGTGAAGCACAATCATCGGCAAATGGTTCTGGTGCAACATTTACAATCGTAAAATCGTTATTTACCGAAGAAAAAACTATTACAGTGTATGTGGCAGAATACTATGAGGCAGACCACTGTTTTAGTGCAGCAACGCCCGTAATAATTGATGTTCATGCTCGTCCTGTGCCAACAATAACAAATCCTGGTAGTATTTGTAGTACAACAGGTGAAATAGCTGTGAGTTATGCTCCAACAACTGGTGGCGCAATTGTTTCAATTTTATCTGCCGAAAATGGAACTATAACAGATAATAGCAAATGGTCAGTTTATTTTGATGCAACTCAAACAAGTGTTACCGACACAAAATTGAAACTTACAACAGTTGAAACGTGGGGTGCGACGAAAGAATGTGTTAGTGAAGTTGAAGAAACATTCACGGTAACACATGTTCTTGCTCCAAAGGGGACGGGAATAGGAACACCACAAGTATGGAGTTCAACGAAGTTGGAATCTTTACCAGTTATGGATATAGATTATGCAAGTGGATTGGGTGCAATTTTGAGCGTTAAGGATGAAACAAATACAGAAATTGCAACAAGTAGTCCTGTTGTGATGACAAGTGAAATAACTGGAGAAGGAGAATATCAATACGAGATAAAACAAACATTGAATGGTTGTTCTGCTTTGGCAATTTCAAAATGGAATATAGTAGAATGTCCAACGGTAGCACCTAATCCTGAGTCAAAAATGATTTGTGCAGGAGACCCATTGCCGACAATAGACGCGCAAGGAACGGGAGCAAATTTTCAATGGTATGATGAATCAAATCAATTGATAGGAACGACTGCAATACTTGATATTTCGACACTTGCTGGTTACGTATCAACAAAAGATATGGATACGAAGGTTTATAAATTTAGCGTATCACAAGATGGTGATGATGGCGCTGGTGGTCGTTGTTTTGGACCTAAAGCAGATGTTTCTATAACAGTAAATGCTCTTCCAAAAATAGAAATTGAGGATATTCCAATATTGTGTTATGATGGTACGGAATACGAAGTAAAAGCAACTGTTGATGGCCAACCTGCAACAAATGGTTTGTGGAAAATTGAAGGTGAAACTAATGGAATTTCTGCATCGGGAATTATTTCTCCAAATTTCAAGGATAATTCAGCAGATGGTGATTTTTCACTGAAATATACATACACCAATGCAACTACATCGTGTACAAATGAAGAAGACAAAACATTCCATATTGAATATGTAGAAACTCCAAATCCAACTAATTTCAATGGAATTTTGACTGATCCAAAAGTAGTAGAACTTGCGGTAAGTTCGGCAGATGTAGAATCAAGTGCATCATTCAATTGGTATGAAAGCAAAACAGCAATATCTGAAATTTTTGAGGGCGAATTATTCACAACAAGCGATGACCCAGCAATAGAAGTTTCAAAATCGTATTGGGTTGAAAAACAAATTGGAGAATGCGTGAGCGAACGTGCTGAATCTAAAGTTACTATTGTAGATTGTCCATGGACCGTTCAAACTGTAATAGATGCAACGGCTTGTCAGAATTCTTTGGAATCAATGACAACAATGTCGGCTACGGCTCCAGCAGAAGCAACAATACAGTCGTGGAAATGGTTGGATGAAAATAATACCATAGTAAGTACAACAGATTCTTATAAACAAACAAATGTATCTACAAATGGAACGTATTCTTATAAAGTACAATACGAAGCATACGAACCAACAAGTGGAAAATATTGTTGGTCTGTGCCTGCCGATGTGAAGACTATTGTTTACAAATTGCCAGAGATAACATTTGACCAAGATGAGTCTGTAGTTTGTTATACAACACCATCGGAAAGAATTGCAGTAACAGTTGATTATGGAACCAATGGAGAGGGTTCGGGATTATGGTCTGTCACAGGAGATGCTTCTGCAATTAGTAATTCTGGTATTTTCTACCCTCAAACGAATGGAGAAATGTCTGGAAATTACACTATTACTTATTCTTATACCGATGCAAAATCGTGTAAAAATACGGCTTCTCGAAATATCTCTGTAATATATTTGTCTCAACCTGTTACAACTGATTTTTATGGAATGACATCTCAAAAAAATCCTGTGAAGATTTCTGCTACGGCTCCAGATTATGCCGATTTGAAATGGTTTACGACAGATAATTCAACTACAAATGCTGTCGGAGAAGGATCTCTTTGGGCAACAGGTGATGCGTATGACAAGCTTGTAAATAAAAATTATTATGCTCGACAAACGAAGGATGGCTGTTTTAGTGAACCAGCGATTGCAAATGTTCATATTGTTGATTGTCCTATACCATCTGTAACAATCAGTGATGAATCTGCGTGTGATTATGAAGATATTCCAACTCTTTCTGCCACAACAAATGATTGGTCTGAACGTAATGCAAGTTTATCATCTTTCAACTATTATACAAGCGAAACAGCATCAATTCCTGAATATAGTTCAACAGATGGTTTGTATCAGCCAGCAGAATTAACATCAGATGTTACAACATATTTCGTTACTGAATATAATTCAATTCCTCTCAATGGATTGTCAAATGAAGAAGGTTGTGAAAGTCAACGAGTAAAAGTTAAATTGACAAAAATCACAACGGATGTTCCAACGATTTCATCTTCAATTCAATCAGGTATGGTATGCTTTGGAGACGAGAATCCAACAATGATTGCTACTAATTTTGCTGGTGATGTACTTTGGTTTGAAAATGATCCTGATGCAGAAGGTGAACCAACTTCGGTGGAATGTGGTTCTGGAATGACGTTTGTTCCTTCTGAAGAAGAAGTTGGAGAACACACGGTGTGGGCTTTGCAATTGGCAAATGGTTGCTATAGTAAACGTACTTCAGTTTCGTTTATGGTGAAACCAATTCCAGGTGAGCCAACAACTCAATCAGCTGAAATTTGCTATGGTGATAATCCTAAAGAGATTACTGCCGAGGGAGAGAATAATGCTGTGATTGTATGGTATGATAATAATTCATCGGAACTGCTTCGAGGAAATAAAGTGTATGCTTCAAAAGAAATTTTTATAGGAACGTATAGCTATTATGCATCACAAATTGTAGATGGTTGTGAGGGCCCTAAGACACTTACAACATATTTGATTAAACCTTTACCAAGCGTACCTGTTGTATTGCCTCAAAATAATATTTGTGAATATGATGAAGCACCATTATTGACTGCTTCGGGCGAAAACATTGTTTGGTATGCTTCAGATAAGCTTTCAAAAATAGGAGAAGGAGAGTCGTATAGCGTTGATGATATGTCAATTGGAATGAAACGTTTTTATGCGTCACAAACAGTTGATGGATGTGAGGGTGAAATGACTCCGATATCGTTTAGTGTTAATTCAAAACCTTCAAATCCGATAGTAATAGGAGCAAGTATGTGTCAAGGAGATACATTGATACCATCACTTGAAACAAATTTGAATATTGATAAATGGTATGCCGATAATAATGCAACAATGTATTTAACAACGGGTTATCATTATACACCAGTGGAATCTCAAATAGATGCTTCGCTTACTATGTACGTGCAACGTGAACAAAATGGCTGTTTGAGCGAAATAGTTCCAGTTGTATTAAATGTAATTCCTCAGCCTAATTTTTCTATAGGTGAGGACATAATTGCTTGTGTTTATGATTCTATTAGGGTAATACAAGCAATGGATTTTGAACCTCCAATTACAGAAAATTCATATATCGGTTGGAACATTGAAAAAGGGAGAAACTCTGTAGCTTTGGTAGATAATATGGAACATAATATACAACCAGTTGATGTAATTTCAGAAACTGGAACGTATACGATTTCAGCGTTTTATAGATATAAATACGATAATGTGTCTTGTAATTCTCAAGTGAAAACAATATCGTATGAGGTAAAAAAACGAGCAAGAACACCAATAGTATTTTCTAATGTGATATGTAAGGGAGCAGAGATAAAAGATTTACGTGCTTTGGGAAGTCCAAATATGGTATGGCAAAGTCTTTCGGGCGTTAAACCGACATTTTATGAGGGAACGAAATATAAATTTGAAACGCAAGATCTCGATACAGGAATGTATTTATTTGAAATTTACGATAGAGACGTATATGATACGGAAAACAATCTTGGTTGCGAAAGTTTACACGATACCATTTCTATGACAGTTGCTCCTGCTGCTCAAACGAAATTGTTTGGCGTTGACTCAGTGTGTGTCAGTGCGACAGAACAATATTATACCCAATATACGAAAGGCAGCAATTATATGTGGAATGTGACGGGAGGTAATTTAAATTATGCAAAAGATATGTCTTCAACGTCAGTGCGATATGTTGATTGGTTGAATGCTGGAATTGATACCATAATGGTTTATGAACAAACATGGGCAGGTTGCGAGGGATTCGACACATTGGTCGTTCGTGTTGCTCCAGTTCCCAAAGCATCATTTACAATGGATTTACCAGGTGCATCAAATAAAATAGAGTTGACTGATGCAACAATTCAGGATAGTTTATGGTACAAAAATGATGATGGTGAATTAGTCGCAGAACCAATTATGTACACAATGGAATGGAACTATGGTTATCAAGGTGAAGATCCAACAATAGTGGATACAATTGTCGATTTTGAACATCGCTATTATCCGTTTGTAGTTGGAAATTACACCTATGGATACAATTGCCCAACATTAACAGTTGTAAATACGTATGGTTGCACTGATGTGAATAATGAATGTATTTTTGTGAATGTAACATCTTCGTTGTTCGTTCCAACTGCTTTTTCTCCAACAAATCCAGCACACACCGTAAGACAATTTGGTCCGAAAGGTTATAATTTGAAAACATGTGAGATTTCGGTGTATGACAAATGGGGGAATTTGTTGTGGTTCTCAAACGAAGTAAAAGACGGAATGTTCGTTGGTATGTGGGATGGAACCTATGATGGAAAGATGATGCAGTCCGATGTGTACATTTGGAAAATGGAAGCGACTTTCCTTGATGGTCAAACGTGGGAAGGTTTTGATGCGGGGAACAATAAAAAAACAAAGTTTGGTAGTGTCACGTTAATTCGATAAGAGAAGTATTGTTATATCTTAAAAATCTTAGCTTGGCAACTCTTTTTACCGTAAGTATGTTATATTTGCATAGTAACCTTAAAAATAAAAAAAATGAAAAAATTACTTTACTTTTTGCTTAGTGCGTCGTTGTGCGCAATGGTTGGTTGTTCTAAAGATGATGATAACACTCCAACTCCAGATCCTACACCAACACCAACTCCTACGCCAACTCCTTCATCGGAACAAATTTCTATTAAGTTGATTGACAACAAATTTGATGGTGGCGAAAATGCTCAGGGTTTTGCTGCTTTTACTCTTTCTGAAAGTGCTCCTAAAGGGTATAATTTCACTATAACAGTCAATGGAACAACCGATGCTCCTGATGGAAATGTATCGGTTTGTATTGTTGATACTGTTGCTGATGATTTCGGAGAACCAGGTTGGAATGTGATAAATAACGATTATCAACAAAGATTAGTTGTAAAAGAAGGTAAGGTTAGCGGAACTGTTTCGTATAAACTATCTTCTACTGTGGTGAAACCATGTCTATGTCTTTTCGTTGTTGATGATTTTGAAAAATATTTCGATAAAACATTCGATATAGAATTGTCATATACTTGCGTTGATCCAAATTACCGTGATCCAGGTGTTACTATTGATGAAACAACAATAACACTTGATGGTATAGCATTCAATTGGGGAGCATCGTCATACGATGCTGCAACAAAAACAATTACGTTTAATGAAGATTGGACAGGCGAAGGCTGGGCTTGGTGGGGGACTGGTCTTGATGTTACTGATTACAAGAGTATAACTCTTGAATTTGAAGAAACGGATTGCCAAGTTCAATTATGGGCTCAACAATTGACAGATGGAACTATTGATGAAGCAGATTTGGCTCAAGGTAAAGCTGTTGCGGAAATAAGAGATACATCTGTAACATTGGATTTTAATGAAATGTACGAACCATTCGATAAAGATAAAATTGGTCAAATAATGATAATGAGAGCAACAGCTGGTACTTTGGTCTTGAAAAAGGTATATTTGACTTACGAAGACAAAAAATAAGAGGATTTATATTTGTTTGAATCGTAGAGACGGAGCGTACGTGCTTCGTCTCTTTTTTTTTGATATAATTTGTCAGTTAATATCTTTCACGTTTCTTAATCTATCACAAACCTCTTCGTAACTTTTTGATTTATTTATAATTGAATCAAAATTATTCCAACGGTATGCAGAATGAAGAGAATCTTCTATCCAATATAAAAATGTTGTTTGAGCATTCGTTTTTTCCAATTCTTTAGAACGTAAATAAAGCGGCAAGCCATCTTGTGTATCGTGCCACAAATCAACAAATGCGAAGTTGAAAGATAATTTTGGCATTTCTTGTTCCATAAATAGAAATGCGTCAGAACAAATAATGGAAACTTTTTCAGGATGTTCAAATTGAGGTAAAATGAATGTTTCAAAAAGTGATATTACATTTTTATCTCGTTCAACAATTGTGATTGATTGGACATCATCTTTCATGGAAACTATATAGGCAAAATATCCCAAGCCCAACCCAAATGTGATAACATTTCCAGAAACTCTACTAATTGCCAATCTCATTGTTTCAATTTCGTTTGGTTTTATTGCCATCCATTCCCTCCCATTTTCGTGGACCGCAGGGAATGTAAATGGCTCCGTGAAAAATCCAAGTTGAGGAATTTCTCTAAAATCTTTTGTAAGAATAATATCATTACATACAAATAATTCGTATGGTTTGTAAGTGGTGTGCGTTAGTTCCCAATTTTGGAATGGAACATCGGGAATGTGAATGTTATGAAAATATGGATTATGATAATATTCTATTGGATTTAGTTTCTTGATTGACTTATTGAGATATTCATTAATAAGAATTGTATCATCTTCTTTTGTCTCTGGCTGTAAATCAAAAAAGCCAGTTAGCAGACATTTACAAAGCTTTTCATCGGGAATAAAACCATCTTCGTTGACTTCCTTGATGAGTTCTGGAGTAATAGCATCGGGACAATTGTTGAGAAAGTCGCTCACCAACCAAGCAAAATCATTGTTTTGTTTTCGAATGATTCTGAGTTGTTCAATTTTTGTGTCATCTATCATTCTGAAAAACTCGTTTTATTGAAGTTCATTCGTTGCGAATAGTCTTGTAATAACGCTTTTAGGTGATATAACTGATTATCGGTTGCAGAAGTTTTTTGACTGGATTTTTCCAAAATTTTGTAGCAATTTGAAACTGTTTCCCCGTCAAATTCAACAACAGATGTTGAGTCAATATATGTGTATGTTCCAGAATTGTAATAGATTGCTCGTGATTTTGAATTATCAAATACATTTTCACCAAAAGCAATAAATGGTTTGTTGTAGCGAAGTTGATACAATATACTTGGGACTATGTCAATTTGTTGTACAATTCTGTCATCTTTTGCTTTAAAACTGGTATCGTTTGGCATATAAAAGATTAGAGGAATTTTTCGTCTATCTATAGGAGAAATGTATTCTTGGGTAATATCAGGATCAAAAGCGTATGGTACTGTGTGATCGGCAACAAATACAAAGATGGTATTGTTGTACCAAGCGGATTTTTGAGCATTTTCAAAGAACAATTGCAATGACAAATCTGCGTATCGAAGTGCATTGAGTTCTGGCCTTTTTTCGTTAAATCTGTCCCTATATTCCTCTGGAAGAACATAAGGATGATGCGATGAGATGGTAAAAATTGTTGCAAAAAATGGTTGCGAAAAAGAATCCAATTGAGTCTTTGTGTATGACAAAAATCTATCATCGAAAATCCCCCAATCACTATCGTAGTTGCCGCTTTTCGAATGTGATTCTAAAAATTCATTCATTCCGTAATATTGGTCAAAACCAATAGTCTGACAATATTTATCAAATCCCATAGAACCATTGAAAGCGCCATGGAAGAAAGCTGTTTTATAACCTTCATTCTTTAGAAGTAAAGGTAGTGCATCAACTTTGTTTGCTGCGTATCAAGACCCGATAATAGTTTCATCGCACAATTGTGGTATAGATGATAATATTGAAGGTAAAGCTTGAATTGATTTTGTCCCATTTGCAAAGGCATTGGTGAAACTATAACTTTTTGAAATAATGCTATCTAAAAAAGGTGTATATCCTTTTTCTGTTGTGTGCAACGCTCCAATGCTTCGGTGAGAAAATCCTTCTAATAAAAGAATTACTACATTTTTGCGCGTAAATTCATCATCTGCAAATTGGTATTGACGTTGCGCTGAATAAAGTTTTTTTGCGGTTTCATCGTCAAAATATGATCGAAGTAGAATGCCATTTTTCCCAATTGTTCTAACGATTGTAAATGGCGTATTGAGTGTAAGTGAAGAATATTTCGCTGTCGAAAATTTTGCTGCATCTATAACACTTAGCGGTTTCACTTCAAAACCTCTATACAAAAAGAAACTCCCGACAGATAGTATGATTGCGATAATTGTACATTTTAATACTACAAATCTTTGATTCTCAATAGATAATGATTTGTATCGTGGAAACCATTTCTCCAAAATGAATATCAAAAAAACAAAAAACAATAAATGATACCAATAGTCACAAATATACTGTGGTAGAAGATTTACTGTGTCATCAGAGAATAATATATTGGTAATGAAATCTGCGCCACTTCGGCAATTTTGAAATCCAAAATATCCAGTATCAATAATGTTGAGTAATAAACCCAATGCGTTTAAAATGATAGCAACTTGTCGTAATACATTTTGATATTTCTGATTTTCAACGAATTGGAATGCAAAAAAGTGAAATGGATAAAAGATTACATTAAGGAAAAATAGTGCAGCAAAATCAAATCGTAATCCATAGATAAAAGAATTAGTAACTTCTTTTAATTCAATTGGTTGAAAACTTGAAAGATTGCAAATCAAGAAATATATCCTACAAAGCGTGTATATTGCCATTAAAAAAAGCAATCGCTTAATAAGGAGCACAATATTTGAAATGAAAATTTTCATTAATTATTTTAATCGGGAATGAGGTTATTTGAATTCCATTTGTTTAACAGCTTCCCACAAAATGATACCGCACGTGACCGAGACATTAAAGGAATGTTTTGTCCCATATTGAGGAATTTCAAGACAAACATCGCTTTCTGCAATTACATCGTCTGCAACGCCATGAACTTCGTTTCCAAAAACGAAAGCGTATTTCTTATTTTTTTCAACCGTAAAATTTTGCAACATAGTGCTATTTTCGGCTTGTTCAACAGAAACGATTTCGTAACCTAATGATTTTAATTCTGTTAAGGCTTCTTTAGTTTCGTTGAAATATTTCCAATCAACGGAAAGTTGCGCGCCAAGAGCTGTTTTTTGTAATTCTTTATTTGGTGGCACGCATGTAATGCCACAAAGATATACGGCTTCTATTCGTAACGAATCTCCTGTACGAAAAGCAGACCCAACGTTGCTTGCGCTACGAATGTTATCAAGAACGACAACAATAGGATGTTTTGATGATTGTTTGTACTCGTCAACAGAAATACGTTGCAATTCTTCTGTTTGTAGTTTTCTATAATTTACGTTCGATGACATACGATTTAACCCTTATTTTGTCTTTGTCAAAAATGTCAATGATGTATTTGCCATCAAATGTTCCTTTTATGTCAAGGAAGATTACGTTGTCATCAAAATCGCGAGTGTAAAGTTTCGTGTAACCACGTCGAAATACTAAATACATTCCCTTTGGATTTGTTGCAGTTAAACGGATTGCATTTGACTCTGGAATAACTACACACGTGAATTCGCAATCTAGACTGTCTTCGGTGAAAACTTCTTCAACGGCAATTGTTCCCAATGGATTTCCAATTTCTAAGTCTTCTGGAGGTCGAATACTCTCACCTGCTGTAATTTGCGCTTGTGTAGTTAACATTGCCAACATCGAAACAAAAATTAAGAATAACTTTTTCATAGACTTGTTTTTTAATTGTTGTTATATGTTTTGTTTAATTGTTTGTAATATACCATCACAGTCATAGCCACATAATTTATATAGCTCATTTTGCGATCCGTGAGTTACAAAGGTATCATTTATTCCTAATCTAACAACTTTTCCTTGAAAATCAATATCTTGTAACGCTTCCAATACTGCAGAACCAAAACCACCATTTAAAATGCCATCTTCCACGGTTATGATTGTCTTGAATGTTTTCGAGATTTCTGTAAGTAATTCTACGTCAAGTGGTTTTACCCAACGCATATTGTAAATTGCAACTGATTTCCCAGTTTCTGTGTAGAAAATATCAACAGCTTTAATCGCTTGATTTCCAATTGGTCCAAACGATAGAATGGCGATATTTTCACCATTTTTAATACATTCGCCCTTTCCAATTGGTAATAATTGTAACTCATTGTGCCATGATATGAAATTTCCATTCCCGCGAGGATAGCGAATTGCAAATGGTTGAGGTGTTGAATATGCTGTAAACATCATATTTCGCAATTCCATTTCGTTGAGAGGAGAACAAATGGATATATGTGGGATTGCTCGCATAAAAGGAATATCAAACATACCGTGATGAGTTACTCCATCGGCACCAACTAAACCTGCTCTATCAAGACAAAATATTACGTGTAAATTTTGGAGTGCAACATCGTGAATTACTTGGTCGTATGCTCGTTGCATAAATGTTGAATAGATGTTGCAAAAAGGAATCATTCCCTCTTTTGCTAATCCTGCCGACATTGTTACTGCATGTTGTTCTGCAATTCCCACATCAAATGCCCGTTCTGGCATTGCTTTCATCAAAATATTCATTGAACAACCTGTTGCCATTGCAGGTGTAACACCAACTACGCGTTCGTCTTTTTCCGCTAATTCCAACAATGTTTCTCCAAAAACTTCTTGATATTTTGGAGGAATAGTGTCTTTGTCGGGCAAAGGAATCATTTCGCCTGTTTCTTTGTCAAATTTACGAGGTGCGTGCCATTCCGTTTGCTCTTTTTCCGCAGGTTCGAATCCTTTTCCTTTTTGTGTATGAATATGTAAAATTTTTGGACCATTAATTTTTTGAATGTCTTGTAGGGTCCGTGTTAATTGAAACACATTGTGTCCATCAATTGGACCAAAATATCGGAATCCAAGTGATTCAAAAAGGTTACTTTCTTTGAAAAAAAGGGATTTTAGACCATGTCCTATCCTTTTGAAAATAGAGCGAATGTAAGAACCTATGTTTCCTAATCTTTGTGAAAAATTCCACGTCTTGTTTCGTAGATTGTTGTATGTCTGAGACGTGATAATGTCAATAAGATATTGATGTAGCCCACCAACATTTGCATCAATAGCCATATCATTATCGTTCAAAATAACAAGAATATTTGATTTACTTCCTCCAGCATAATCAAGTGCTTCAAATGCTTCTCCACCTGTTAATGCCCCATCACCGATAACAGCTACAATGTTTCTATTTTCCCCTTTTGACTTTGCTGCCAATGCCATTCCAGTTGCTGCCGAAATGGAAATTGATGCGTGTCCAGCAATAAAACTATCGTATTCGCTTTCTTGTGGGTTAGGAAATCCAGAAAGCCCACCAAATTTTCTATTCGTAGAAAAAGAATTTTTTCTCCCTGTTAGAATTTTGTGTCCATACGCTTGGTGACCAACATCCCAAATAATTCTATCATCAGGAGTGTTAAATGCGTAATGCAATGCAACAGTTAGTTCTACTGTACCTAAACTCGCTCCAAAATGACCAGGATTTTTACTACTTTCATCAATAATAAATTCACGCAATTCTTTACAAACTTGGGGTAATTGCTCAATACTCAAAGCACGTAAATCCGCGGGGTATTTAATATTATCAAGTAGTTTTTCCACATCAAAAATTTCGTATGCAAAGGTAGAAATTTTCTTATAATCTTGCTACCATTGTTGCACCAAACGGAGATATAAATGTACTAAACTTCTCGTTTTGTTTTTTGTGAAAATACGGCACAAGTATGCCACATAGTGTACCTAACGCGTAACCTGTGATTATGTCGGTTGGGAAGTGTTGCCCCGATTCTGTTCGGAGTACTCCACAAATAGCGGGCAAAATGATTGCTCCAATCCAAGCCGTACGTGATTGCCAACTATGTGGATAATATTCTGAAATGACACTTGCTGCAAAAAAAGTACTTGTTGCTGCAAGAGATGTGTGTCGAGAGAAAAAAGAATGAGCTGCGTTTTTTTCTATTTTTTTATCAATCGGGACATCATTGTTGTAATTGATAGGTCTATATCTAGTTACACAATTTTTTACAAGGTTGGTCGTTGAGAAAGTCAATGCCATAGATTCAATGTATAAACCTGCAAATGAGAAGGAATTTTTCCAAAAATCAGGGTACGTGTTGCTATTTACGAGAGATAGTAATCCAACGGATATAATACTTGAAAATGCAGTCCCAAAGGCGAAGTACTTACTTGTTTTTTCTAAATCCTCACTATAATTATTGGTAGCCTTACGATCAAATTTATTTATATCGTTTTTTGAAAGGGTTGCAATGTTCGATATAGTTGGTGCTTTTTGGTTATGTTCTAAAATTAGACTACCACTTTCACACAAAATAGAGTAGGTAATGATTGGAATATCAATACTTTTTTTGAATTGATATGGAAAATCCTGAGAAAAACTATCAAAACAAAAAACAAGGGAAATGAATATTGTTGAGAGAATTTTTCGCATACAAAATTACCTTAACCCCTTACGGGATTTTATAAAGTAAAGACGGAGTGTACTCCGTCTCTATTAATTACTAATCGTTAATCACTATACACTAAACTATTCCTTTGCGTTCAAAATGTCATATAGTTCTTGTAAGTCTGGTGTTAAAATGATTTCAGACCGACGATTCTTTGCACGTGCTTCAGGAGTGTTTGCTTCATCAACAGGGCAGTATTGTCCACGACCAGAAACAGTGATTCGTTTTCCTTCAATGTTGGAATTGTCAAGTAGAATTTGTGAAATTGCTAAAGCACGTTTTGTACTTAATTCCCAGTTTACTTTTGTTCCACCAGTATTATCCGTATGACCTTCTACTTCAATATTGATGTCTGGATTTTGCTCTAAGATGCTTGCAAGATTTTTCAATACTTCTTGCCCTTTGGCTGCAACGTCACTTTTACCGACACTAAACAATAATGATTCGTCAAGGACTAAATAAATTTTTCCATCTCGTTGTACTATGTTTAAACCATCACCCTCAAATCCATTCAAGGCTTTTTCTATTTTATTGCGTAATGCCAACGTCGTGGAATCTTTTTTACGAAGAATTTCCTCCATTTCTGCAATTTGCTTATTTTTTAGTAAAATCTCGTTGTCTTTGATACCAAGTTCTTTACGGATTTTGTCAAGATTTTTACGTTCTTGTTCCAAACTTAATTGTATAGAATCCAATTCATCTTCGCGAGTTTGTAGTTTCTCACGTGCAGTTTGTAATTCTGCTAATGTTTTTTTGCTTTCTTCAGCTTGTTGTTTCATCATAGCCGATTGTTTGTTCGTCAAATTGGTATTGAGAGATTTTAACTCGCTATTTTCTGTGTTTAAGTTTTCAATTTGACGTTTTTTCGATAATGAATCAGCTCGAAGTGAAACAACTTTTCCTTCAAGTTCTTCTTCCAAAGCTGTCATTGATTGCAAGTTAGCTTTGCAATCAGATAGAACTGATGTTAAAGAATCTTTGTCAAACTGACAATTACGATACAATTCATCGTATTTTTTTTGTGAAACGCACGAAGCAAGCAATGTCGTTCCAATGGCGAAAATCAATAACTTTTTCATATTCTTAAAATTTTTCAGTGTGAATTTTTTCTAATTGTAATCTATTTAAATCGAATGGTTTTCGTTCTTCTTCTTTATAACCCATTGCAACGACCGATAATACCTCGTATTGCGCTGGAATGTTGAATAATTTTTTCAAAACATCAGATGCCATATTCCCTGATTCTTGTGAACGAAGACGCATTTGAACCCAACAACTTCCCAAGCCTAAATCTTCGGCAGCTAAATGTAAATATGCCGAAGCAATGGAACAATCTTCAATCCAAACATCAGTTTTTGTCGTGTCGGCAATAACAACAACAGCAAGTGCTGCATCTTTTACAAATGTTGCGCCAGCAGATTTGCATTGAGAAATTGCTTCTAATGTTACTTTATCTTCTACGAAGATGAATTCCCAAGGATTTGCTCGGTGTCCAGAAGGACTCATTAAAACAATTTGTTTTAATTTGTCTTGTATTTCTTGAGGTACTTTCTCGTCTGTAAATTTTCGAGTACTTCTTCTTTTTTGTGCTAAAGCGAAAAATGATTCCATAATTATTTTTTTTTCAAAATTCTATAAAATAAATATATCGTAATTGCTACTATTGTAATTTGAACAGAAAGCATTATAACAAGAGCCGATGTTGACATTATATTTCTGAATTATAAATTCGTACATTTGAGAATTTTACAAGAATGCAAATAATTAACAAAATTACTACTAAACTTATTCGTGACATATCAATGTAAAATATATTATTGATAATATCTCCTTCATAAATTGGTGTCCCGATAGAAATCATATCCTCTTCTGCAACCAAAATTTTTGCGTCTTTGGGTAGAGTGTAACTTTTTTCTCCAATAAGGATTGTGGAGTCGGAAATTGATTTTACAATTCCTTCGTTTTCCGCATAAAAATTATCGGCAAACCATGTTTGGTTTGGTCCAATATTTTTGTGAGTTAATTCTCCGATAATGCTTGACCCATCAACTTCCCATCCGTTGAAACTTAATTGCGACCAATCGTCGTTGATTGGTTTTATAAGTGCTGCTAAAAATATGATTATCAACATTGTAGGGGTGATGTACTTCAATATGTATTTATAGATTTTGGGAATTTGAATATCTGCATGGTTTGTTATAAGTTCCCATCCTTTGTCAAGTCCCATAATCCAAGAAAAAGCAATCACTTCAATCATTCCAAATAAGAACAAACATACTGTTCCTGCCCAAAAATCGTATTGGTCAAAAACTCCTTGGTTGAAAAATAAAATAGATGGCAGTGCCAAAAGTAACAATATGAATCCATATACTAAGGAACTTTTTTTCTGAGACCAATCGTTTCTTTGTGATAAGAACGCAATAAATGGTTGCCCCATTGAAACCGATGATGTTATGGAAGCCAAAAACAAAATTCCGAAAAATGTTAAGCCCGCAAATGCTGATAATATTGGTCCCCATTGTTCAAATAGGTATGGCATAGTTCTGAAACCGAGACTGAAACCACCTAATTGCGTGAGTTCCATCATTTTGTCAACACCAAAATAACCAATCGCAATAGGGATAATTATGGCGCTTCCTAAAATTACCTCTCCAACTTCGTTGGTAAATGCTGAAGTTAAAGAATTGAGAGCGATATCATCATCTTTTTTCATATAGGATGCATAGGTATGTAGTACACCCAATCCCAAAGATAGGGTAAAGAAAATTTGTCCAGCAGCTGAAAGCCATACTTTAGGATTGGTTAACGAACTATAATCAGGAGTCCAAAGGAAATTAAGGGCTATAGAACTATCAAACGATGCTCCATCTACACCAGCTTTCATTGTGTATGCCTTGAAAATTAAGAATATTCCAAAAATGAGTAATAATGGCATACAAATTTTGGCGGAGGTTTCAATTCCTTTTTTTATACCTCCAGATAATATCACTACGTTAATAGCTAAACATACAACAAAGGCAATCATTGTGTCTCCTGGAATTCCTAATGTTGAGGTCCCTAAATCAATATAGGTGTCAAAAAAATTGGATACTTCATATTCGTTCATTCCATTGAAAGTCCCGATAATAGAATGAATAGCATACGAAAGAATCCAACTTTCAATAAAACAATAATATGAACAAATTATTGCGCTTGCAAATATACTTATGCTCCCAACGTAACGAAAAATCTTTCCTTTGCATATTGTTGGTAATATTGTTGGTGGAGAATGATGTCCGAATTGTCCTGCATATTTCCCTAAAGACCATTCTATTAATACTAATGGAATCCCAAGTACAAGAAACGATACGATATAGGGAATTATAAATGCTCCGCCACCATTTTGAACTGCTTGAACAGGGAATCGGATAAAATTTCCAATACCGACAGCACTGCCTGCCATTGCTAAAATCAGTCCTATCCGTGATCCCCAAGCTTGTTTCTTTTGAGCCATAGTTTTATTTTGTTCCAAATGTAGGAAAATTTATTGTATAGACAAAAAAAGGAACACAATGCGTTGCGTTCCTTTTTATAGTTTAGAGAAGAAATTTCATTTGGCAATGATTACATCTTGGCAATAATTTAGTTGTCAGTTGTCTGACGAATCTCTTTGTGTAATCAACTAACTAACTTATCATTAAGGAATTTAAACCGAAAACAAACTACTGACACCCGATTACAAATGATTGTGTTGCCAACTTGTATATGGTTTCCTTATATTTTCATTACATCGGCTTCTTTCGCAACAACCTTTTCGTCAACCTTTGCGATAGCTCCATCAATGATTTTCTGAATTTGCACTTCACCATCTTTTGCCATATCTTCAGGAAGTCCATCTTTTTGAAGCTTTTTTAACATTTCATTGGCATCACGGCGAATATTACGAATGACAACTTTTGTGTTTTCTGCTTCTGCACGAACTTGTTTGCAGATTTCTTTACGACGTTCTTCTGTTAATACAGGAATGCAAATGCGAATCAGTTGACCATCATTGATAGGGGTTAAACCTAAATTTGCAGCTAAGATAGCTTTTTCAATTGGGTCAATCAATTTCTTTTCCCATGGTTGAACTACGAGCGTACGAGCATCTGGGGTATTTACGTTGGCAACTTGACTAAGTGGTGTCATAGAACCATAGTAATCAACTTTTACACCATCTAACATCACTGGAGATGCTTTGCCAGCACGAAGTTTTGTTAATTCAGAATCCAATCGTTGCAAGGGAGCAACCATTCTTTCTTTTGTATCTTCAATAACTAATTCGAGTTCTTCCATATTATTTGCCTAACTTAAATTGTACAGGTAAATTAAAATATACAGGCACTTTTTCACCAGCTTGTTCTCCTGGCTCAAAAGCAGGTAATTTTGCAACAACGTCTAATGCGGCTTTATCCAACATTGGGTTAACACCTTTTATAATTTCTGGGTTAACTGCCTTACCATTTTTGTTTACAACAAATTTCACAACAACAGTTCCTTCCAAACCAAGGTCAGCTGCTTCTTGAGGATATTCCAAATGTTCTCCAATGAATTTAATCAATGAACCCATTCCACCAGGGAATCCAGGCATTTTTTCTACACGAACGTGAACAGTCTCTTGAACTTCTTCTTCTTCTTCAAAATTAAAGTTCTGTTCCACTTCTGCGTTTTGATCATCATTATTTTCATTTATTAAATTTGATTGGTCCTCGTTTGCATCCTCAGTTTCTTCAATATTTTCTGCTCGTGGAGGTTCTGGCATTTCTGGTTTTGGTTGTTCTGGCTCTGGTTGTTGTTCTTCGCGAGTAACTTCTACCATTTCTGTCTCGTCTTCAGAAATTTCAGTATTCAAAAGATTTGCATTGTTTGATTCGCTTACTCCAATTTCGAAAACAATTAAAATAATGAGTAATACAACCACAAATCCAATTTCTCTAAATAGAACGACCTTGTTTTCAAGGTTTGCTTTCTCAGATTTTTTTATTTCCATATATAATACGTATTAACTATCAAAATTTTCGCTAAAATAGTAAAAGTATCTGAATTATGATTCAAAGTATGTTTTTTTTTGGAATTTATCTAAATCAAGAAAGCTCAATACCCTTTTATTTGTTCACTTCAATGAAAAATAGTACCTTTGCGATACTAATTGGTAATGATATACATTTGGCAGTAATTTAGTTGTCAGTTACCAGTTATCAGTTGTTAGCTAAATTTCTTTGAGTAATAAACTTACTATTATGGGAATCAAACTGGGAACTGACTACTGACACTTAATCACAAATGATTGTGCTACTAACTTGTGTGTTGTTTCCTACTAATTTATATGTGAGATGATAGTTTGTAAAACGCGAGAAGAAATTGCAAAGGCTGTTGCTGATGTCCGTAGCAAAGGGCTTTCATTGGGATTTATACCTACAATGGGTGCATTGCATAATGGACATATTTCGTTGGTTAAGAAATCTATTGCAGAAAATGATTGTACTGCGGTTAGTATTTTGGTAAATCCAACACAATTTAATAATAAACACGATTTACAAACATATCCCCGCACTATTGATGCTGATTTAGTATTGTTAGAAAGTGTAGGTTGCTCTATTGCATTTGTTCCTTCAGTTGAAACTATGTATCCAGAAGGTTTGGAAAATGTTACAGAATCATACGATTTCGGACCTATTGGTAATGTGATGGAGGGTGTTGCTCGTCCTGGTCATTTCAATGGCGTTGGTATTGTTGTCCATCGTTTATTTGAACTTGTCCCTGCTGATAGAGCGTATTTTGGAATGAAAGATTTCCAACAAATTGCAATTATTCGCGAAATGGTTCGTCAACGTAACATACAAATTGAAATTATCCCTTGCCCTATTGTTCGTGAAGAAGATGGAATGGCTTTGAGTTCTCGAAACGCCCGTTTAAGTGCAGAACAACGTAGCCAAGCTGTGCAAATTTCTCAAACATTGTTCAAGGCTGCTGATAAGGTAAAACAATGCTCTATAGCAGAAATAAAGGAATTTGTTGAAACTACAGTCAATAATGTTCCTCTATTGGAAGTAGAATATTTTGAAATTGTTGATGGATATACAATGCAACCAGTTTCATCGTGGAATGATGCAAGTTGGATAGTTGGTTGTATCACAGTGAATGTTGGCGATGTTCGCTTGATTGATAACATAACTCTAAAACAATAAGGTTATGATGATTGAAATAATGAAATCGAAAATTCACCGCGTGACGGTTACAGAAGCAAATCTTAACTATGTCGGTAGTATCACGTTGGATGAAGCTTTGATGGAGGCGGCTAATATCATTCCTAATGAAAAAGTGCAAGTCCTCAATCTTAATAATGGAGAACGTTTAGAAACGTATGCTATTAAAGGAGAAAGAGGTAGTGGTATTGTATGCTTAAATGGACCAGCTGCTCATAAATTTACTGTGGGCGATGTTGCAATCGTTATTTCGTATGCATTGATGGATTTTGAAGAGGCAAAATCATTTCAACCAACAGTCATTTTTCCTGATACCAATACCAATAAACTCGTCTGAAAATGAGTAAAAACCTATCAAAAACAATCTCTTATATTGTTTTTGCCATTATAGGCATAGGTTTACTTGTTTACGTTTTCAAAGATGTTGATTTGCCATCAATGTGGAATGATATTGTCCACGCAAATTATTGGTGGATAGGTTTAGCATTGATATTTGCAATCGTTGCGTATCTTATACGTGCTGCTCGATGGAATTTACTTATTGAATCTACGTGCGATCATAAACCAAGTTTATGGAATTCTTTTTGGGCTGAAATGTTCGGCTATTTCGCAAATATGGCTTTGCCTCGTATAGGCGAAATCACTCGTTGTGGTGCGCTTTCAAAGACAGAAAAACTACCATTTGATAAACTTATCGGTACTGTAATTGTTGAACGAGTATTTGATGTTGTAATGATGTGCTTGTTGGCTCTTTTATCAGTTTTTTTGCAAATGGAAAGGTTTGGCTCATTTATCTCAAATGAAGTCATAATGCCGACTATTGGGAGATTATCATCAATTAGTTATGCAACTATCGTTGTTGTTGTTTTGATTCTTATTGGTATCGTTGCTATTTTTTATTTTTTACGAAAAAAGGAAAATATCATCATAAGTAAAGTAACATCGTTTTGTAGAGGCATATTTGATGGCGTAAAATCGATTTACAAACTTGAAAAAAGAGGTCAATTTATTGTTTATACAGTACTTCTTTGGATTTGTTATTGGTTGATGACGTGGTTTGTTTGTTTTTCAATACCACAAACTGCACATCTTGGTGCTGCTGATGGATTGTTCTTGTTGGTGGTTGGAAGTATTGGAATGGCAGTTCCAGTTCAAGGAGGAATTGGCGCGTTCCATTATATTGTGGCACTTGCTCTTACTATTTATGGTCTTGATTTTAATACCGAAGGTTTGTTGTATGCAACAATTAGTCATGAATCACAACTTATAGTAGAAATCATTTTGGGCTTGTTGTCTTTGTATTTTGTCTTTCGAAAAACAACTAAAAATGAATAAATTAAACGAAATACTCAATAAAATTGTAACACTCAATGATGCAAAACGCATTGTTGAAGAATGGAAACAACAAGGCGAAAAAGTAGTGTTTACCAATGGTTGTTTTGATATAATTCATAAAGGACATGTTTATTATCTTGCTCAAGCACACGATTTGGGAACAAAATTGATTTTGGGACTAAATACAGATGAATCTATAAAACGCTTGAAGGGACCAGATCGTCCAATTAAAGAATTGGAATCAAGGGCATTAACAGTTGCAAGTTTTGAATATATTGACTTGGTGATTCCATTTGAAGAAGATACACCGCTTAATCTTATTTCAACACTTTTGCCTAATGTGTTGGTTAAGGGAAGTGATTATTCTGTTGAGAATATTGTTGGTGCAAAAGAGGTATTAGCTAATGGGGGAGAAGTAAAAACAATTGATTTTGTAGATGGTTTTTCAACGACGAATTATTTTAAGAAAATAAAAAAATAGCAGAAGTGGGTTGCTTCGTCCTTTGCTGCCTGCATTTCAAACATTATATTGTTCCCATATTATTCCTAAAAAAGATATTTCTGAAAATTTTTTTTCAAAGTAGTTGTACGAAAAGAAAAAAGTGTATATTTGTACACCCATTTGGGCGGACTGTCGTATGGTGTAATGGCAGCACAACTGGTTTTGGTCCAGTTAGTCGAGGTTCGAATCCTTGTACGACAACTTTCAAAAAAGCAATTTGTTGAGATTCAATAAATTGCTTTTTTTATTTTTGAAAACCTCCGTGATTGATGCATACAATGAAAAGAAAATCACTATTTCCTATCTGCATACAATGACAAAAAAGCGAGTACGGAATTTATTTACACCATTCCAAAGAATGTATCGAAGAAATTCAAAAGTTTTTCAAGAACGGTTTTTCGTTTCTCATCGTGAGAACCTTTTTTGCCAAAGCGTGATATAGGTGGCAAGATTTTTGCCACATCGGTACCTGTTACTTTTACAGAACCATTGTCGAAACTATCGGCTATGAATTTCCGTGTTTCTTCTTCTTTTATATTTTCCGTTTCTATTATCTCACGCAATTCTTATTTGAATATAATCTCAATCTAAAACTTCAACACTTTCTCTGGTTCACTAAACGAACTTTTGTATGCGGTAGCTTTTGTTAAGAAATAGACAGCGGTATTATTGTCTTCTGCATCGTACATTTTTTTGAGAGATGGGTATGCGTCTAACATTGCTCGTTTTGCTTCAACACGTTCGTCTTCTACCAATGTCGCTTCTATGCGCATCCATTCGGTGGTTCCATTGTAAGCACAAATTTCAATTTTTGGATTCTTTTCTATTTGTTGAGCTGTTCTTTTTACGTGTCCTGTTTGTATGTACAACTTGTCTTCAAAGATATTTACAGTACCAAAAGGTCTTACTCTTGGTTGGTCGCCATCAACTGTGGCAATAAAATAATATCCACACGATTTTACAAATTCATATACTTCTTTCATGTTTTCAATATTTTCTGACTTATACTCACGAGGATTAGTTGTTTTGTTTGATGTACATCCTTGCATTGCGAATGGAAGTAAACAAATAAATAGTTTAAATATTCTTTTCATTGTTTTTTAGTTTATTGTTAAGCTAAGTGTTGAATAGTTGTTGTCCATAAAATTGACTTTCACAAAGTACAATCCTTTTGCTAATCCTGTTACGGATAATTCGCAAGATTTTATTGCTGTTGAAAGTAATTTCCCTTCAATATCAAGCAATTCCAACGATGAGATTTCTTTCTCAGATTCTATTGTTACTTTGTCATTTGCTGGATTTGGATACAATTTTAATCCATAATCAATTACTGGTTCAATGCTATCGGGATTGTCAACTATTACGTGTACACGATAAATTTTGCAACCAATATTTGTAGAAAAAGTAACAGACTTATCGTATGTAATTCCGTTGAACGAGTTAATTACAGTTGTATCTATCATTTCAGTAATAGGTTTATACACTCTAAAATTACCTGAAACATTTAGGAGAGATAGAAAATAAACCATACCATTAAAGTATCTCCATTGTCCTGTTGGTAAAGGTGTTGACCACATTTTCGATAAAATTTTTTTCGCTAAAACTGTGTCATTCACAGCAAAACAACCAACGCCATTTGCGCCCGACAATGCTTCGTTGTATGGTCCGTCAGGATTTCCTCCGTCCCAATCAAAATATCCGTGAAGAAAACCATCATCGTTCATAAACGTCAAAAGACGAGACATCATTGCTACTTGATTAGCACTATCACTTCGGAACCAGTTGTAGTCCATTCCCACATTCAAAGCACAGCGAGCGGCATCGAATTTAAATTGTTTTGTATCGTACGATTGCCAACTTGGTTTATATGGCGTTCCGTCAAATTGACTATAATCGGGGAATAGTCCCGTGGTTTCATGAGAGGATTTTTGTAGTAATGTTCTTGCTGCCGTTGCTGCTTCAGCCCAAAATTCGTTATTCGTTTCCGACCAACGAGCCCATAATTCCAAAAAACTGGGTAAGCAATATGATGGATCGCTAAATTTTACATTGTCGTACAAAGGGGAGAAAACAACCATGTGGTTTTCTGCATCGTACATATTGTGTACGCCTTTCACTCCCGTTTTGTTCATTATTTTTTCAAGAATATTTTGAGCTTCAGCATTGTAATCAATATCACCATCGTTGCCCCATCTATTTGATGCGAGTAAAAGAGCTGTAATGAAATATTCTTCTCCATCGGGAGCGCAACCATAATCTATTATTGTCCCATCTGTTTTGCATTGCCAAGCGAAATAACCATCCCATTCATTCCCAGAATGTTGCATATATTTTTTTGTCCATCGCCATATTTTATCAAATTCCGTTTGATGGTCGAGTTGTACACAAATCATCATACCATACGATTGCCCTTCTGTACGTACATCATTGTTACCTACATCGTGAATATATGCCATATCGTCACCAACTTCGCAATATACAGCAGTTGACTTTCCTGGTGTAAAAAAATGTTTCCAAGCTTTGTCTATTTTTGACTGTACTGAGGCTTCAGATTTTCCAAGTATTTCTACAAATAAATTCCGATATTCGCCTGTGTAGTAGGCTCCAGAGCCATCATCATCGCCACATATTGGACCAGAATATCCACTACCATACGTTATGGATTGGGCAGACAAAAAGAAAGAACTGAATACAAAAATGCATACATATACGAAATTGAAATATTTGCTTTTCATTTTGTTTTGTTAATTTTCACAAATATATTGACTTCGTGAAAAATAACACTATTAAGAGATAAGAAATAAGAGATAAGAGATAAGAAATAAGAGATAAGAGATAAGAGATAAGAAATAAGAGATGAGAGATGAGAATTAAGAAATGAATTGTGTTTCTCCTAATTAATTGCCTGAAAAGGTAATAGGTAAGTAACCTAGGACGTAGTCTTGGGTGTGTAACAAAATACAAAATAGCTTACTGCCATCAATTTTACTATCAACTTGCATATTGTCACCTTATGGATATTTTGGGGGTTCTGAAAATTGATTATGAATTATTTTGAAAAAAAAGTTAATATCGCTATGAGAAATGAAAGTTTTGTTTACATTTGCACCACCAAATGCCAAAGTGGCGGAATTGGTAGACGCGCTGGACTCAAAATCCAGTGATAGCAATATCGTGCGGGTTCGATTCCCGCCTTTGGTACTAAGGTTGAAAGTCATTGATTTTCAACCTTTTTTATTTGAATCAATATCCGAAATGGTAATATGTGCAGTTTGCAAAACCGCCCTACACACCTCATATCTCTTAATTCTCATCTCTTTCTTCTATCATTTCAAATGCTTTTGCAACACCTATTGAAGCCTTTTCTGCAATCACTGTCAGGTTGGGTCTTGGAGAAACGCGAGGCATTGGATCAATAAAGTAAATAGGAATGTTTGGTTGAGCATAACTAATAAGTCCTGCAGCTGGATATACTTGCATAGAAGTACCGATAATAATGAGAATGTCGGCTTGTTGCGTCAACTTTGCTGCAGGTTCAATATTGGGAACGGCTTCTTCAAAGAACACGATTTGTGGTCGTAATTGCGAGCCATCGCTTGCTTTATCTCCCATTTTTATTGGATTATATCCAATTTCTACAAAGGTGCGTGAGTCTGCTTCATCTCTTGAGCTACAAGCCTTTGTTAGTTCTCCGTGGAGATGTATAATTTTTGTACTTCCAGCTCTTTCATGCAAATTGTCAACATTTTGAGTTACAATAGAAATGTCGTATTGTTTTTCCATTTCAGCAAGACAAATGTGTGCTGCATTTGGTTCTTTGCTTGCTAATTGGGCTCGCATCGTATTATAAAAGTCAAGAATAAGTTGCGGATTTCGATACCACGCACTATGAGTCGCAACATCTTCTACTCGATGGTTTTCCCACAATCCATCTTCGGAACGAAATGCTTTTATTCCCGATTCAACACTAATTCCTGCACCAGTTAAGACAACTATCTTTTTCATATTGTTATTTTTTCTTTCAAATATACTGAGAAAATTTTATTTGTCCATTTTGAGGGTAGAAATAATACTACGTGGAACTAATTTACACATTTGATTGTTGGTATATATTTTGATTTCAAGAGGGATTTCAATTCCTAAAATTTTTATTTTTGTAAAAATAGTTTCTATGAATTTTCCAATACAAGCACAAGAATTAATCCCCCAGCGCCCACCATTCAATATGGTTGACGAACTTGTTTCATTTGAAGGAAAAATAGCAGTTTCGCAGTTCCTTATTACCAAGGATAATGTTATGTTGGGCGATAACGAGTGTTTGTCCGCTGGAGGAATTGTTGAAAATATGGCGCAAACCTGTGCTGCCAGAATTGGTTACATCAATAAATTTTTAGAATCACAAACCGTAAAAATTGGCGTGATTGGTTCTATAAAAAATCTTGTCATACATTCGTATCCTCATATAGGAGAGAAACTTACTACTACAGTGGAAGAAACTTTTAGTGGTATGATGAATATGACACTTTTGAATGCAAAAATTGAAACTAGTGGAGTTTTGATTGCCGAATGTGAAATAAAAGTTGCTTTAACTGATCAAGAGAGTAGATAATGATGGAAGAAACACAAGTTTTAACTGCCGAAAAGTATTTCGATATTCGTTTTAGTGAAGTCGATGCAATGCAAATTGTATGGCATGGTTCATACGCATTATATTTTGAAGATGCTCGTGAAGAATTTGGTAGAAAATACCATTTAGAATACATGAGAATGTACGAATTCGGATTTTATGCTCCGTTAGTAGAACTCAAAGTGAATTATCGCAAACCATTAAAATATCAGGATAAAGCAAAAATTGTAATTAAATACCACAATTCTGATGTGGCAAAATTGGAATTTGACTACGAAATATATAATACCGAAACAAACGATTTGTGTGCTACAGGTCATACAATACAAGTTTTTCTTGATACAAATATGAACCTTATGTGGACAATGCCTCCATTTATAAATGAGTGGAAGAAATTGAATGGATTACGTGTAGGATAAACGTGTGTTACGCAAAAAACTCATTATTACATTACAAAAAAAGCACTTACAATTTGTAAGTGCTTTTTTTGCTCCCAAAACTGGACTTGAACCAGTGACCCTCTGATTAACAGTCAGATGCTCTAACCAACTGAGCTATTTGGGAATGTTTGCTTCCGAAAAAGCAGTGCAAATATAAGAGTTATTTTGAATAAAAAAATAACTTTGCAAAAAAAATAAACATGAGTGCAATAATTTTTGGAACAATTGCTTTCGATGCTATCGAAACTCCGTATGCAAAAACTGACAAAATCCTCGGAGGATCAGGAACTTATAGTTGTTTTTCGGCTTCTTATTTCGTAAAACCACAAACTATCTCTGCTGTAGGTTATGATTTTCCTCAAGATTACATCAAAAAACTCCAGGATAAAGGTATAGATACCGATGGTATGCTCGTAAAACAAGATGAAAAATCAATGTTTTGGGCTTGTCGCTATTTTGATAATATGAATCAACGTGAGACGTTGGTGACAGAATTGAACGTGGTTGAAAATTTTAAACCTATTCTTCCAGAATCATATAAGGACACCGAATATGTAATGTTGGGCAATGGTAGCCCTATATTGCAAAGAAGTATTTTAGAACAATTGCATCATAAACCAAAATTCGTAGCTCTTGATACTATGAATTTTTGGATGGATATTATGCTTGATGAATTGAAAACTACATTGAAAATGGTTGATATTATCATTATCAATGATGAAGAAGCACAACAATTGTCTGGTGAACGTTGTTTGCCTAAGGCTGCTCGTAAAATTTGTGCTATGGGTCCTCGATATGTTATAATAAAGAAAGGTGAACACGGAGCAATGTTATTTGATAAGGACAAAGTATTTATTGCACCTGCTCTACCTCTTGATGAAGTAATTGATCCAACAGGAGCAGGTGACACGTTTGCTGGTGCATTTATTGGATATATTGCTCAACAAGACAACACCGATTTTGAAACAATGAAAACAGCTGTAATTGTAGCTTCGGCTATGGCTTCGTTTACAGTTGAAAAAATGGGAACTGAAGCGTTAGAAAATCTATCGGCATCGGATATAAAAAATCGTATTCTAAAATTCAAAGAATTGACAGAATTTAAATTGTAGCGATTTTAGTGTAAGAGTATAAAAATAGAGTTGCGATTGTTCGTGGCTCTATTTTTTTGAGTTACCACGTTCGGATTTTTGTATCACGACGTTTCTTCGCTGCTTGATTGCGTTTTTCCTTCAGTACAATGTCTGCAAATGTTTGCTGAAAATTGTCGGATGGCGTTGGTGCTGAAATAAGTTCTATTTTCCCATTCCTGTCAAGCAACATATATGTTGGCATTCCTCGCAATTTATATTGTCGCCCAATTTCAGGATTGTCTCCCGCGTAAAGGAATGCCCAATTATATTGTGGATTTGCTTTCTTAAAAGAACGGAAATCTTCAAACGATTTTTCGTAACTCAAAGTAACGACATATAAGTCACGTTTAGTCTTTTCGTTCATTTTCTTTAATACTTTGTAGTCTTTTATACAAGCATAATTCTCTGAACGACAAAAGTTTAAATATACATACTTGCCTTTAAATTTTTCTAATGTATATAATACACTATCTTGATTATAGAGTTCAAAATACGGCGCTTCATCGTGAAATTCTAAGGCAGTATGTTTTTGTTTGATGTTTTCTGCAATCTTTTTATGTTCTGGTATATTCGTCATGATTATCAAAGAATCAAGAGTTTGATACACTGGAGCAGGAGGGAAAACCTCTGGATCGCGAAGACAATCGTCTAAGCATTGCAATAAAAATAGTTCTTTAAGTGTGTCATTTCGAAATGCTTGATTTTTTTCAAGTGTTTTTTTGAACATTGTAGGGCTTTTCCCGTAAATGATGTCAACTTTTAAATTTTTACCTATATCGCGAGTATGGTTGTTTATAATGTAATCTTTCCACATCATTTTGAATAAATTCATGTAGGCTGGATTGTAATAATAAACAGGTTGATTGAGGTAATGCTTTCGTGTAACACTCATGTTGTCTCGTTGATATGCCATATAGCGAAGAGCATATAAACGATAATTTTTATAAATCTTAAAAAATTCTTCGTTATCGTATCGAGAGAAAGAACTATCAATGTTTTTCTCAAAATCAACAACTTTCCCTTTATCGCGATAAATAAAAACGTCTTGACCTTTTTCACTCAGGAATGTTTCGTACACTGAGTTGAAAGAAAGCGTTAGTATGTTGATGTCGCTTTGCGATTCACTATTTATCACGCCAAGGCTAATGTCTGTCGGTTGATAATAGGGATTAAGTTCTTGTGCAAGCGTTTTTTCTTCGTATGGTGGCATTGCGAGCTCGTATTCTTTGTTTGGAGACACGAATACAAAAGCCTTGTAAATACCTAAGTACATATAAATTTCTCGAGTTGTTTCGCAATCAAATGTAAACGAGAAATATCCTGTTGCATCGGTTGTAAACGTGCCGACAAGTTCTTCCGTTTTTGTGAGATAATCGGAATATTGATAGACACTAATAGTTTGGTTTGCATATTCCTCGGAACAACCTATGATGGTCGCTTGTTGAGCAAACCCGAATACGGAAATAAAAATAGCACAGCAAACAGCTAATTGTTTTCGCATTTTTAACTCATCTATACACGCAACGCAAAGGTAAAATAAAATAAATAACAATAAACAAATTGATATTAAAATGTGGTGGTGATATCCATTTTGTTTATTCTTTTATTTCAAAAGGACTTCTTGATTCTTTACGTTAGCTTGTAGTGAAGAACTAATAATTTTCTTAAGTTCTAGAATTTCGTTGTCAACAACACCTTGCTTTTCTGGTTTGTATAACTTCTTGTATTGACATTTAGCCAATTTAAATTTAAGATCATCAAGATTTCCCATAATGTTTAGTCCAAGTCGTAGAGGTAGCGGACATTTGGTGAGTGAAATATGATAATTGTATGTCATATCAAGGTTATGATAACCCGATAATATTGCTTGGTATTTGTCCATAGAAACGATGAATGGATATAAATCAACTTCATTGCGGAATGCTGTCATTTCTACATCAAGGCTATCAATCACGTTTTTAGTCTTTTTCTTGTTGAATAACAATAGTTTTGATATTTGCTGGTAGGTTTCGTTGTCCATTACAACTAAATCTTTGCCTTTAATGGCAGCTGCGCCACGAAGGGTAGAGAATTTAGGATCGTAATTAGATTTTAAGTATGTTTCTGCTGCCAAGTGAAATTCTGCTTTTCCAGAGAATGATTTCAACATTGGAACTAATGTGTCAATGTCTGGAATCATCTCAATTAAATCGGCAATGCTAATGTCAATCAAGTGAAAATCAAGTCCAGTAAATAGGTGATTTTTTCGTGCGGAACGATACATTGCTGTAAGTTGCATTTGAGCTGCATCGCATGTGAAACCCATTTCTTCAAGAACTAACACTCCATCACGGATTGTTACGCCACCTCCAGCGTGTTCAATAATTGTTTTCCCGACAGAAGCTTTTTTGATGTCGGTTTTTAGAACAACATCAACACCAAGAGGAACCATAAATGGGTTGTCTTCTTCAACTTTGGTTGTTGTGTCTTGTGGTTCTACTTGTGTTTCGGCAACGACCGTTGTATCTCCAACACCGCTGAACATATCCATAAGTTCCATAACATCGGTGTAGTCCGAAGTGAATTGCAAATTCCCTTGTAAAATGTCTTCTCCATTGATATAGTCAGCAATGTTTTTGATAATTCCAGTCAATTGGAAATCAGAATTCCCTAAAATAACTTTACTCTGGTCTATGTTGAAGCGATTTTTGTTGAAGTCGCATTGTATTTTGGAAACTTTTATTGGAGCGTCAACAGCACTTGTTGCAATTTGTCCTTGATTGAAATTTATTTTTACTTCTGGATTCCATTGTAACAAAACATCTTCCACTTTTTCGTCATATTCTGCTTTTGCATCAATTGCAATAATTCCAGTACGAGCAGCAAGATCTTCAGCAACTTTTGCATATAAACTATCGCAGTTGAATACACAAACATACCCTGTATTTTTCCCCTTTGGATACATTTTAGCAGATCCTTTTGGGTGTCGTGCGTGAGCAGAAATAGTATCTGCTTCCATAATAAAATCGAGTTCTTTAATATCAAAATCACATGCGAGTGCTACATCTTGAGTAGTGTCCATCACATCAGAGAGACCGAGACGCAAATCAGCATTTTGCAAGTCTGTTTTGAAAAAATCTGTCATTTCTACATTCAACTTGTCGCTTTTTATTGCAAAATCAAGCATTTCTTTGAATTCCTTTGTTGTGTGTGTGCTTGGCAATGTAAAGTCAACTGTCATTTTTTTGCTATTAACAAAGGTTGAATCCTCGTAAATTGCGTCAAAATCTTTCAAAATAATGTTTCCATTCGCTTTTATTCTTTTTAAGTCCACATTTGTTAAAGCGTCCAAATCGCACTTTGCAAGAATAACAGCGTCAGCCCAACCTGTGGCAAAAATATAATCGGGAATATCATTTTTTAGGTCAAGTAACCACAAATTAGCATTTGCTTTTAAATCGAAATTCATTTTGTTCAACAAATCCGAAATTTCGCCAGTTGCAGTAATACTTGATTTGCCAGTTTTTGCAGATAGAGAAGTGATTTTTAAAGCTGAATTTTTTTCTTCATTCAAATCAACTTTTGCGTGAATTGTTGCATTTACGTCTCGCAAATCATGTCCCAATCCATTTATGATTACTGTTCCCGCAGAATATGTTGCATCGGCAGCAATTAAAGGCATTAACGTGTCGTTCATTGTACCAGACACGCTTCCAGCAAGTTGAAGCGTTCCATCTAATTGTATACCATCAAGATATTCTTTTACCATCTCTTGTGGAACGAGTTGTAATAGTTTGTTGACAATAATTTCGTTAGTAGAAAAGTTTATGTCCATGTTGATGTCGTCGCCAATCTGTGCGTTTCCATCTAATGAGATTTGATGTTCGTTTATGCCAATTAAAGCATTTGTGAGAATGAATTTCAAAGAATCAAGAGAAGCTTCTAAAGGTAATTCAGCTTGTACATTCAATGAATCTGCATATTGTGTTTCGCCCATTGTAGCAGATACCCCAGTCAAAAACAATTTTAAGGTTCCTTGTATGTCATTGTAGTTGCCGATTCCACCCGAAAATTTTGTTTCAAGATTATTGATTGCAGCAACCAATTGCGTGGAATCAGTCAAAGCAAAATCAATAGCACCCGAAGTCATTTCCAAATCAGTTGCTATAGCATCATCCTCCATCAACACATCAGCACTTAAATTGATATCTTTTATGGAAGCATTCATTTTTGACGGCACATCGACGTACGAAGCAGAAATATCTTTCAATTCTACGTCTTTGATAGCCAGCGATTTGAAAATTGACGTTGTTGTTGTGTCCTCAACTGTTGTTGTATCAGAAACAAAAACATCATAGTTGGCAATACTATCAGCATTAACATAGATATTTGCCTGTGTATTATTAAGATACACGCCATTGATAATGATATTTTCGTTTGAAAGATATTCTTTGACATCAATAGTTGCGATTAATTCTTCTATGCTTGCTACTGTGTCGGATTGTGCTCCATCCATAGGATTGATTAAAGCCACATTGTTCAAACGAAGGCCGAAATTTGGGAACGTGCTGAAAAATGTTAAATCAACAGTATCCAATTCTGTTTGGCAGTTTACGAATTGTGGAATATATTTTTTTACAATTGGAGTAAGTTTTGCTGGTGTAAAAACGCACCAAATAGCAATACATACGCCAATAAGAGAAATCCCAACTATAGAACCAAGCGAGATACCAAAGATTTTTAGAAACTTTTTCATAGTTATGATTTTTCGTTGAATGAGATTAGAAGATAGTCTTTATCGTTTTGTAAATGTGTATGTTCTACCATTGGCTTCGTATCGAAGTGTTGTACCCGTCAGTTCTGTGATAGTGTATTGTTTGGGAACAAGTCCTCCCATTTCCATTTGGTGATATTGGGTAAGTTTATCTTCTTCCAACTTCCATGTGAATGTTTGCGCTTCTGATTCATCTACATCATCGGCAGTATCCCAAGTATAGCCAGATCCTCCAGATACATAGCGCTCCCAAAGAGTTCCACATTGCCATCGACCAACCAAATCTGCTTCAGTAAATGTTGGTTTTTTGTTACAACCACAAAATGCTATGAGAGCGAGTAAGAAAGAAAAAATTATCTTTTTCATATTATTCTTTTTTTAGGAACCTTAATGTATAGATATTCAATACTATATATTAAGATTTTTTTTCTGTTTTTCTATATACGTACGAAATGCCATATTCGCTACAAATTTCGCGCCTTTTTTCTGGTTCTAAATCAGCAAAATGTTCTTCAATAGCATTCCATAGCGTGAGAATAATTTCATCGGCTTGAGTCCTCAGAGAGTTCATATAATCAGAACTACCTTTATCTTTTGTCATTTGCGATTTATTCTCTTGAGATGCATACAACAGTTTGTCGTATTCTATTTTGACCAAGGCCGCACGCGGATTTTGCATCATTGAACCACCAGATTCAATACGTTTTTTGTCGCCTTTTATGATTTTTTCTCCCCATTCAAGAATTTGTTCTGTCGTTTCAAGTTGGGGTAATTTTTTGTCTTTTAATCCGTAAAACTCACGAGCATTTGCTTTCATTTCTCCGCGTGCAATTGCCATATTGAGCACTTGAATAAAGTGCGAAACGTACATTTTCGTTTTCCTTTGTAATTGGGCAAAATTTGCACCAGTTTTAACTGTTTTTGAATATTCAGAACGACACTGTACAATACCTTTTTGGAAGGTAATGAGAAAGTATCGAGCTTTTAATAATAAATCTTTATCGCGAAGAAAATCAGGAGCTTTTTCGACTGCTTTTTGTAACGCTCTCGTTCTTGCTGCATCAGTATTTGGAAGTCTTCTATAAGGCATAGCAATAGTAATTAATTTTCGCAAAAATACATAATCTTTTGATAATCTATTTGTAAGATTTTGAGAAAATTAGAATACTTTTCAACAAAATACGAATAGCAACAAAATATATAAAAGTTGCTATTCGCATAGAGCCTTGAATAGGATTACTTATATCAATCGTAATTGAAAGTGTAGTTTACCAAGAGGTGTTTTCGATAACTCTTTTGAAATCAAGTTGTCAATTACTTAATCTGCAAGATTTTCCTCAAATCGTTGAGATATGTTTGAAAATCTTTTCCATCTATGTTAGTTGTCTCAAAATCGTCTAACGTATAAGGGTATTTTATGAAAAGATTTTCAAAATCATTTTTGTTAGAAATATTGAAATTTTCAGAAACTGAACTATAAAAGGAATGACAAAATTGCTGATTGTTTTGATTTTCAACTCGTTGAATGTGGTTGTATAATAAGTAAGAGCAGTTCGTGTAGTATAGAACCTTTTCTCGTACGTTATCAGTAGTATCTTTCATATTGAAAATACCTTTCACGTAATCGCTATAGTTTTGACCGATTGTTTTCCCTGCTTCATCAAAAATATCTGATTTATTATCGGCATAGTTGTTCCCGCATTTGTCAAAAAATGTATATGTGATGAAAATTTCTTCTTCATTCAAACAATACATGTATAGTTTTGGTAGGTATATTCCTTCTGTATTTTGAATTACACTAATTGTATCGTGGCAAGGAATTGCTGTATTTAATTGGAGTTTTATGTTTTTTTGAACAAATTCGTATGTTGTATCGTCAGCACAAGTAACTTTTTTAGCAACTTTGATTACTGCGTCATCGTTTTTTGGATAGTTGTTTGCTATATCATTGAAAAGAATGCTGTCAACAATGATATTGTAGTTGTTGCTTCCATTTTGAAGTTGAAGATAACCATAAACGAATAAAACATCTTCTAAATCATAGAAATACGCATCTTGAGGAAGCGTTTTTTTGTAATTTGTAACTTCTTTAGAAACAACATTGAAATCACACAATTGCAAGGTGTATCCTTCAATTTCTTTTGGTTCAAAAATGTCTTTCGATTTTGTTTCGTTTTTTGAACACGCTGAAGCAAGTAACAGTCCACTTGCAAGGACATAGATGAATGACTTTTTCATAATAGAAAAATTTAAGTAAAACAATAAGTACTGTCATGTGGGGTGTTCAAAACAGTGACGCAAAGATAGTTTTTTTCTTTTCAAATTAATGTTATACGTAGTTTTTTTATATTTGTCCGTGCAGTTAAATAATATGAATTATATATGAAAATTCGGTTTGTACTTTTGTTCTCGTTGATTTCGGTGTGTGTTTGTGCGCAGCAGAAAGCAATAGATAGCCTTGAAAATAAATTAGAAAAGTCACGTGGAGATTCAAAAATAGAAATCTTAATGGAGTTGTCTAAATTGTATATGACAGATTCTCCGCAAAAAGCAATGGAAACTGCTCATAAAGCGTACTATTATGCCACATATACAGATAATTCATCATTATTGTCTAATACGTATTGCAACTTGGGGAAATTGCATTTCCAAACAAGTTCGTTTGATTCTGCAAATCAATATTTGCGACTTGCTTTAAAAACGTGCGAAACGAACGAACAATCTGCAGAAATACTTGACAATTTAGGTGTATTATATAAAGATTTGAGCAATTATGATTCTGCATTAGTTTTTCATAATCAGGCACTTCGTTTACAACAAACTTTGGGTAACAGAGAAGAAGTTGCCACTTGCTACAAGAATATAGGTAACGTGTATATGCAAATGGCAAAATATGATGATGCGTTGGAGTATTATAATCTATCTCTTGAACAACGAAAATTAGATGGCAATCAAAAGGCGATAGCATTGTTGTATAATAGTATGAGTTCTGCGTTTGTTGGACTTCGAAAATATTCAGATGCTCTACGTTATTTAAATCAAGCAGTTGAAATACAACAAACATTGGGTAATAAATCTGAAGAAGCCTATTCCCTTAATGGAATTGGAAATTTTTATTTTCATTTAAAGGTGTATGATAAGGCACAAGAATATTACACCAAGTCATTAGAAATTAGAAGGAAATTAGCAGATAAAAATGATGTTGCTGCATCTTTGTTTAATGTTGCCACGGTTCATCGTGATTTGGGAAATGTTAGAGAAGCGTTAAAATACTATAATCAAGCGCTTGAACTTCGACAGCAAACCGACAATAAGGAGGCACAAGCATTGATTTACAACGCAATAGGTGGTTTGTATAAAAACCAAAAAGAATATAGTAAGTCGATTGAAATGTATGAACAAGCTCTTAATCTTAACCAAAAATTGGGAAGTAAAAAGACAATAGCAAGTTCTTATGAACGATTGGGTATGATTTATAAAGATTCAAGTGTCTATCAGCAATCCTCGGATTTTTATGATAAAGCTATTTTCATTTATCGGCAAATTGAAGATTCAGCAAGTGTAGGTCGTGTGTATAATTTTTATGGAAATTTGTGTGCAGATAAGGGTGATTTCACTTTTGCGAAGTTGTGTTACGAGAATGCTGCTCGTTATTCTGTTAATAATGATTTGAGCTTAGCGTACGTTGCGTATAATCAAGGTAAATTGTTTCAGAAATTTCAAAATACATCGGCAAATTCTTATTATGAACTCGCATTAGAGCAAGCAAAAAAGTGCGAAGAGAAAACGCTTGTTAGAGACATTTATTTTGCATTGTACAATCTAAAAAAAGAACAAAATAAATATACTGAAGCCCTTTCGTATTTTGAGCAATTTGTTGAAACTGATAGGGCAATAGAAAACGATAAAAATCAAAAAAGAATTGCCGAAATTGAGTTTGAATCGGATATAAAAATATTAGAACATCAAAATGAGGTTCAAGCGCTTACAATTGCACAATCAGAATCAAAACACGTACAAACGAGAATTTATTTGATTTTGTTGGCTACAATTTTGTTGGCAATTATAGTATTTGCTACCTTGTTGTATAGACAATTTAAACAGAAAAAACACGCGAACACGCTTTTGATACAAAAACAACAAGAAGTTGAAAAAGCGTATGCTGAAATAAAAAATACGAATGAAATTTTAGGAAAGAAAAACTCGCAAATCATAGAAAGTCTTACGTATGCTAAGAGAATTCAACGCTCAATTTTGCCATCGCGAGAGGCTGTGAGTGAGGTTTTCCCTCAAAATTTTGTTTTCTATATGCCAAAAGAAATTGTGAGTGGCGATTTTTATTGGATGTCGGTATGTGGTGATGTTGTGTATTTTGCCGTTGCCGATTGTACAGGGCATGGTGTTCCAGGTGGTTTTATGTCAATGGTTGGGAATACTTTGTTCAATCAAATTGTAAACGAAATGAAAATAGAAAAGCCATCGGAAATTCTTTCTATTTTGGATAACGAAGTGATAAAAATTCTTCGCCAAAATGACGATATTGATTCTCAAGAAGATGGTATGGTTATCTCGCTTATCAAGTATGATAAAACCAATTCTCAATTAACATTTTCAGGTGCTGGACAAAAAATAACAGTTGTAACGGATGGTACAATAATGAATTACGAAGGCTCTTTGTTTTCAATTGGAGGAATGCACGCGTTTAAACAAAAGAAAGTATGCATTTTTGAAGATGAGGTTATACCTATCAAGCCAAACACAACATTGTACTTGTATAGTGATGGCTTCTTAGATCAATTTGGAGGAGAAAAAGGAGAACGCTTCACTTCAAAGCGTTTTGAACAAATGTTGGTTGATATGCAATCAATGGATATGTCGGAGCAATATATCAATCTTTCTAAGCAACTTTCCGAATGGATGGGAGAAACACCACAATTAGATGATATTTTAGTTGTTGGAATTAAATTATAGACGATGTCAGATTTATCAGAAACATTACAGTTTATTCGTCATCATCAGGATGGAGAAATTGCAGAAAAAATTCGCAATAGTGGATTGCATTACAATATGAATTATGGAGTGTCGTCTATGCTTCTTTCAAATTTTGCCAAAGAGAAAGGTAGAAATCAAGACCTTGCAAATCAACTTTGGAAGGAAAATTTTCGAGAGGCAAAACTAATATCATTAATGTTTGCAAATCCAAATACTATTTCAAATCAAGAAATTGAATCGTATGTGAATGGTTGTGTGAATAACGAAATGGTAGAAATAGCAGTAATGCACTTGTTTTCACAGTTGCCACAGGTGAAAGAATTGTCAATGAATTGGATAAAAAATGAAAATAAATATGTCAAAATGTCTGGATATATGACAATTGCTCGTTTGGCTATGAAAAAAATTTTCGTGAGTGAACCTCAATTACGAGTTATTTGTTCACAAATTGAAAAAGATATAAAAACTGACGATTTATTCGTATTTCAGGCTATTTCGAAAGTTGTCCAAGAACTCACATTTCGTTGTGATACGTATAAATCTTTTATTTTTGAAAAAATTAAATATCTTCGAGAACAAAATAAAGGAACGAAATTTGAGTTACAAACAAAAGAGTTACTTGAAATAGTAGAATTTTGTTAAAGACTCCAAAGAATTTAATTTGATAATAACCAAAAATAAATAACTATGTTACAAAAAACTTCAAATCCAGCTTTTTCAGAATCGGTTTTCCGAAATGTTTTTAATGCGTACTCAACGAATACAATGACGTTGAAAGGCACTGTCAATAAGAGTTTAACATTGTTAGCAATAATTTTTGTTGCTGCTGTACTTACGTGGAAAATGGCATTTGCTGGAAGTTCACTAACATTCCCATTTATGATTGGAGGAATGATAGTTGGAACAATTTTTTCGTTTATTACGATTTTTAAACCAGAAAAAGCAAAATTCACATCTATTATTTATGCAATTGCTGAAGGTTTGGTACTTGGCGGCATCTCTGCTATATACGAAATGTCAACGAGAAATCCAGAATCAACATCATTACTTGGAAATGGTATTGTTTTTAATGCCGTATTATTGACGATAGGTGTGTTTGCCGTTATGTTAATATTGTACAAAGAACGTATTATCCAACCAACAAAAAAGTTTACTATTGGATTGTTGGCAGCAACTGGAGCAATTGCTCTCGTTTATTTAGTAGATTTGATTATGGGATTTTTTGGTTCTGGAATAGGTTTCTTACATAGTTCAGGACCTCTTGGAATAGGAATAAGTGTAATCATAGTTGCTGTTGCTGCATTGAATTTCATTCTTGACTTCAAAAATGTTGAAAATGGAGTAGAACAAGGCGCACCAGAATATATGGAGTGGTATTGTGCGTTTGGTCTTATGATGACACTTGTTTGGTTGTATCTTGAAATTTTGCGTTTGTTAGCAAAATTGAATAGTCGAGAATAGTATTTCAGAAACGGGGTGAATCTCGGTTACTTTGAAAAGAGACTCTATGCGGTCTCTTTTTTTGTGGATGCAAGTTCTATTATTGTCATGCATTAGATGTTAGATTGTGGTTCTTTAATTGATTATTAAAATGATAGCGAAGACTTATCTTCATTATGTAAAAATACAAGTTCATTATAGCCTCATGATAAATCTTGAAAGAATCAACACCCAAATCATTCTTATCAATTGAAGTTCTTGTAGTTATAATTCATCGAACTCACGTTAATGTACTATAGGTAAATTGATTCTAATGGTTGTCCCTTTGTCTATTTCCGATGATTTTACGAATATTTTTCCGTGGTGATATTCTTGCACAATGCGTTGTGCTAAACTGAGACCAAGTCCCCAACCGCGTGATTTTGTAGTATAACCTGGTTTGAAAATGGTTTTAAATTTATTGCGGGGTAATCCTTTCCCAGTATCGGTAATGTCAATTGTTGTGTGGTTATTTTCTTGAGCAATTTCTATCGTTAGTGAGCCATAACCTTGCATTGCATCTATCGCGTTTTTCCAAATGTTTTCAATTACCCATTCAATAAGAGCATTGTTTGCCATCACAGATATTTCATCTTGTTGTGTATGAAATGCATAGGAAATGTCTTTAGGAGAACGATTTTTCATATAGTTCGCTGCATTTTGAACTATTGTTACGATATTTTCTATTGTTAAATTGGGATTAGAACCGATTTTTGAAAATCTACTTGCAATAGTATTTAGACGAGTTATATCTTTATCAATTTCGCAAACGATTTCTGGCTCTAAGTTTTTCATTTTGAGTAATTCAAGCCACGCCATAAGCGAAGAAATAGGGGTTCCTAATTGATGCGCAGTTTCTTTCGACATACCAACCCAAAGTTGATCTTTTTCGTGTTTTTCAAACGAACGGAATGTGAGGTATGCACCTATCAAAATGATGAGTGAAATAATCAAAATAATAATAGGGTAGTATCTCAATTTTGTAATCAACTCGGATTCTTCATAAAAAATTAAACCTGTTTTTATCTGATTTATCACTATAGGAATTGCCTGATTTTCGGACATACGTTCTTGCACGAACACTTTCACAGAATCAGATTGTAATTCTTTTACGCGTTTTTCAGTAATATTTCCGTATGAAAATATTTCGGTTGTGTCGTTGTTGGTAATGACAACGGGGACAGATACAGAGTTTTGTGTTACTTCAACAATAAATGAATGAACCATATCATTTATCATTTGTTGTAACTCGTTAAATATTTGAGAATCAGAATAATAAATATAATTTATGAGTTTATTTTTATAAAATAATTGTAAAGGTTCGTATTTTGAAAATATAGATGATTTTGTGGTTGAGAATGTTTCACCAATTTGTGGGCCATCAGTTAAATTCATCGTGGTAATAACGTGCAAATTTGCATCAGTTAAGACGAGGGGAATATTTTTGTTATTGGAAATAATATTGAGTAAAAATGTGAGGAATTGAGAATCTTCCACTTCCATAATCAGTTGTTGAGATTCTTTCCATAATTCAACTTTTTGAAGTTCTTCTTCTTGTAATTTTCCAAAAAGTTGAGATGCGTAGTCAAGTAGTTTATTGCGTTGTTCAACGGCATCGGCCCATAAAAGAACTTTTTTGCGTTCTTCTTTTCGAATGAAATTAATCGTGCTATTAAGGAAAAAGAATCCTACGAAAAGCAAAATAATGGCAAAAATGAAAAACAACCATTTGATTCGGAGTCTACTATGATAATTTGAAAAATTCATCAATCCCATTCAATTTCAAAGTTGGATTCTATAGGCTTTTCTACTTCTTTTTTAGAAGTTGAATCTTCCGATTTGTTTAAAATTTCTTTCCATTCGGATTTTTGATTATCAAGACTTTGTTTTACGTTTTCTTTAGACTTCTTCAAATCATAAACAATCTCGTATTGATCTGGATTTCCGTAGATTTTGATAGGGACTTTAAAGTTGCCATCGGTATTTTTTTCTATCTCTCCGAAGTCTTCAAAGTCTTTATTCTTGTTATTAAATTTAAGCGACAATGTTTTTTTCAAGAAGAGCATCACGTAGTAATCAAAATTATTATTTTCAATGTTGTGTTTCCCCGCAAAAGTCATTTCGAAGGCATTTGAAATGACTTTCATATTAGGAATATATAGTGTGTCATTTTTTATGCGTATGGTATTTTTTAGAGTGGAGAATGAAACATTTGTAAATTCTTCCTCCATTTTCATTTTTTTCCCAATTTCTTGTAGTGTTTCAACATTTCTAACTGTTCCATCTTCAATTACAATGTCGGCAGTTGCATCGGTTGTGGAGTAGATAGGGTTGTAATCGGAATCCATATTTGAAGTAAACATAAATTTCCCAGACAATAAGCCATCAATTTGTTTGTCTGTTATAACAGTTTGGTCAAAGTTGTTAAAAGTAGAAAAAATATCTTTTGCTGACATCTTTTCAATGTTCCCAGAGGCAATGCATTTTTTTTGTTTGTTGGGTAAGTCAACGATTTTGAAGTTCCCTGCAATCAGTTTCCCTTGTAGTGTAGTTGCATTTATTTCAGATAGTTCAATTGCGTTCTCTGTAAATCGAACTATTGTGGCGGCATTCATAAGAAAATAAGGGTCGAAATCCAATTTTTTTGTTTCAAAGCGAATACTACCTAAAAAAGAGCCACTTGTTGGTGATGAAGCAAGTGTTAGATAGTGTTCGTAGAATGGAGTAGCATTTAGACTTTCTATGGTACAATTGAAGTTACAATGTGTGTCAACGTGGTCAAATGCAAGATATTGGACGAAGTTAGATGCTTTACCCTGTAGTGTAAACTTTTGATTATGAAGGATTCCTGAAGTGCTGTCAATCTTAATATCGCCATTAGAAAAGTGGATATTACCACATACATTTTGAAAATCGTACGGTGAATTTTCTGGAGCGACAATTGAAAGATTGTTGCAATTGACATCTGCGACAATGTTGTTGCGCGTAAAATAATCGTTTGTAAAGTTGGTAAGATTGTCAATTAATCCTTCGCAAGAAACAGAACCTACAACATTTCCAGAAAGGCGGTATTCTTCAATATTTTCAAGCAAATCAATATCTTCGAGAGTAATTTGGACATCTCCAGCAATTGAAAGTTTTGGATCTAAAAAATTGGTAAGAGTAAAGTTTGTCGGTTCAATTTTTGATTTTTCTGTTGATATTGTTGTCGCGGTTGAAGTAAATGCAAAAGTTTCAAGTTTTGAGAAGTCTTTGGCAGTAATATTCCCTTTGGTATTGAAAGAATATTTTGTTTTTTCAAAAATAACACTTCCTTTTGTGCAAGCAAGATTACATGTAATTTTAGGCATTGAATTCTTTGAAATAGTGCCATTAACAATACCTTCTACGAAAATGTCGGTTTCTATTTTGTATGGTGCAAGTGATTCAACTGTTTTTTGCGGAAGTACATCAAGAATCTTTTTAAATGCGGTTTCTACGTTGAGATTAAGATTGAGATTTATATCGTTATTTTTTAATAATTTGATGGTTCCATCAGAAATAACCAATCCAACAGGAGTTTCAAATTTGAAATTTTTTAACGTGTAAGTTGAACTGTCTCGAGAGAGTCCTAAATCACATTTGAACGAAGATTTGGAGAAGAAAGTTTTGTTATCGTATTTAAAGTTTTTATTTGTAAATGCGGCATATACATCAATAAAGAATTCATCACCGTGGAATTGTCCAGAACAATTTATTTTATCAAACCATTCTGAAGCTACAATTTTGTTGTTCACATCGTTGTAGTTGGCAAGGGTATTTTGGAATCGTATTTTTGAAAGTTCCAAAAATAGACTATTCTCGCTGCTATCGGACTCAATTGAAAAATTCCAATTGTGGTGAGATTGTGAATCTAAATAAAAATTTACAATTGCATCGCGGACAACAATTTCTTTTACTACGTAATTTTCAAAAAAGAAGTCTAAAATATTGAACGAGAGTAATATCCGTTTTGCGTACAATGCAGTGTCGGTTGATTCCTTAGGAAATTCTTTTTTGTTAAATGTTTGGGTTGATTTTGCATATACATCGTGCATTTGTATAGAAATATTCGGAATATTTCCCCAGAGGGTTAAATCAACAGATTTTAAGGAAATGTCTGCTTTGATTTGTTTTCCCACTTTTTCGGTTACAATTTGAAGTATTTCGTCCTTGTAAAAATGAGGAATAGTAAAAGCCGCAACTACAACTATACATACAATTGTAGCAAGCACAATTCCGACGATTTTTAGTAATTTTCCCATCCGAATGGCAAATGTATGAAAAGTCGGTAGATTATCATTTGTAAACGTAATTTTTTGAAAAAAATGTGATTCGTAAAAAAAGTTTTTTATTTTTGTTTGTGTAAAAAGTACACAAATATTATATGAAAGAAGAAATAATATCGTTGTTGCGTTCAACGAATCGAAAAGGAGTAGAAGAAGTAGTTGCTTATTTAGAAAAATCAGATTTTTTTACAGCGCCTGCGTCAACAAATTTTCATGGTAATTATGCTGGTGGTTTAGCGGAGCATTCATTCAATTGCTACAAAATTGGCATGGAATTGAGGGAAATGATGATTCGTCAGAAACCAAGTATTGCAGAAAAATTGCCAAAGGAAAGTGTAATAATTGCAACATTGTTACACGATTTGTGCAAAGCAAATATCTATAAGGAAGAATTGAAAAATCGTAAGAATGCAAATGGCTATTGGGAGAAATATATTGGTTATACAGTTGATTATTCAAAATTTCCGTTAGGGCATGGTGAGAAATCTGTTATTATGTTGTTACGGATTGGTCTTGAGATGACAAATGACGAAATTATGGCAATTCGTTGGCACATGTCGGCATGGGATTTGCCAATGCAAAGTTCTGATATCCAGAATAATTATTCTTGCGCAAAAAATATGTGTCCGCTTTGTTCAATAATGCAAGCTTCTGATTGTTTGGCTTCATCAATATTAGAAGAAATGAGAGTTGCAGAACCTATTCCGTAAAATGATTATCTTTGCGTGATTTATCAAAGAACATTATGAAACGAATAGCTCTTTTAGGTTCAACGGGTTCCATTGGAACACAAGCGTTAGATGTGATTTCACGTCATCCAAATGAATTTTCCGTTGAAGTTTTAACTGCGCACAACAATGCAGATTTATTGATTGAACAAGCTATCAAATTCAATCCAAATGTGGTTGTCATTTCCAATCCCGACAAGTACGAATATGTGTCGAAGGCTTTGGAAAAATACATGATAAAAGTGTTCACTGGTAACGAATCGTTGAACGATGTGGTTGAAATGGAGTCGGTTGATATGGTTTTGGGGGCTTTAGTCGGCTATGCTGGTCTTGCGCCTGTAATCAATGCTATTGAACACGACAAAATTATTGCATTGGCAAACAAAGAAGTTCTTGTCGTTGCAGGACAATTGGTAAACAAACTTTTGAAAGAGCATCCAAAATCAGGCATCGTTCCCGTTGACTCAGAACATTCGGCAATTTTTCAATGCTTACACGGAGAATTACAGTGTGGCAACAAACCCGAAAAAATATTATTGACTGCTTCTGGCGGACCATTCCGTGGTTTTACCAAAGAACAATTAGCAACGGTAACAAAAGCGCAGGCTTTGAAGCATCCAAACTGGAGCATGGGCGCAAAAGTTACAATAGATTCGGCATCGCTTATGAACAAAGGTTTGGAAGTGATTGAGGCCAAATGGTTGTTCAATGTTGCACCAAAAGATATTGAGGTTTTGGTGCATCCGCAATCAATCGTTCACTCGGCTGTTCAGTTCGAAGATGGTTCTATCAAAGCACAGCTTGGAATGCCAGATATGCGAATTCCAATTCAATACGCATTTAGTTATCCAGACCGCCTTAAAGCAGATTTCCCACGTGTTAATTTGTTTGAATACAAGGACTTGACATTTGAACAACCGAACCGTACATTATTTAGAAATTTAAATATTGCACTTTCGGCAATCGAAACTGGCGGAAATATGCCTTGTATTATGAATGCGGCGAATGAAGTTGCTGTTGCAGCATTTTTGCAGGACAAAATTTCCTTCTTCGGTATGTCGGATTTGATTGAAAAAACAATGCAAACAATTTCGTTCATAGCAGAACCAACACTTGAAGATTACGTTGCAACGCACGAAGAATCAATGAAATACGCAAAATCTTTATTGTGATTTTATACTGTATTCAAAAATTGTGTTTATTTTCGCAATAGATGTTTGGGGTATTGAAACAATATAGAAATGAGTAAGTTTGAAATACCATATTTTACGGCTTGCATATATGCATTTGGACAACGATATGATATGTCGAGACAGTCTGCGTATCGTTATTTGAAAGAGCATAAGGGATTGGCATTTTTAATTGAATTTTATGATGTGGAACATCTACAATCAATGGACGAAACTATAGACGATTTGCTTGTTATTTGTAAAAAAAATGGAGGTACGCTTGCATGAAACTATATCATGGTACAAATACTGATATTGAAACAATAGATTTGAATAAAGGCTTGAAACACAAAGATTTTGGGGCTGGCTTTTATTTGACATCAGATAGGAATACGGCAATTCGTATGGCAAACAAGAAGACTCGTCTTTTTGGTGGAACGGCAACACTCATCAGTTACGAATTTGACGAATCAGCTTTATGTTCTAATTTAAATGTTAAAGTTTTTCCAAAAAAAGCGAGTGTAGAATGGTTTTTGTTTGTGGACTCTAATCGTAGTCAAAAGGACAATGTTTCTATTCATAAATACGATATTGTTATCGGTCCAATTGCTGATGATGGCGTCGTATTACAATTGACAAATTATCGCGAGGGAATTTATACACCAGAACAAGCATCTCAATTATTGCAAGATAAATATCTTGACCAACAATATTATTTTGGTACCGAAAGGGCATTACAATCGTTAACAAAAATTGCTGTTGAAATATTATGAGTCAGCCAAATCATCATCAAATAGCAACGTATCTAACAAACTATGTCATAAGTGAGTTGGTAAAGTATGTGATGGAAGATACAAATTGTAGTGCAGAGCAAGCTATGGAGCGTGTTTATAACTCTCCCATAATGACAATGTTGCAAGACGAAGAAGCTGAATTGTATGTGCAAAGTCCTGCGTATTTGTATGAGTTGATGAATGGCTTGGAAAGTTAGGATAAGTTTCTTTAGAGGAGTTTTCTTTTATCTGTGGGAGTCAAGTCTCCTATCATATATAGGTATTTAATTTGTAGAAGGTACGTCTTCTATATTTTCGTAAATATCTGATTTGTTTAGAAGAGTGAACGCAACCAGAAAATGCCTGTCGGGAGATTCCAACTAACAATTGTTGCTTTATATTTGGAGTTGCAAAGTCCTTGAAATTATTTAAAATTTTTGATTTATTCATAAATAATTGTATTTTTGTCAAAATCTGACAAATCAAATTTTGACAACTATGAATTTCTATGAGACAATAAAAGCGCTAAGAGAAAATAAAAAAATTCCACAGAAAAAGTTAGCCGCACTATTAGACATAGATACACCAATGTATAGTCGTATAGAGCGGGGAGAACGTCCATTAAAGAGAGAACAAGTAGAGAAGATTGCTATCCTCTTGGAAGTGGACGAAATTCAATTGATAAACCTTTGGTTGGCAGAAAAAGTATATTCTATTGTTGCAGAGGAAGATAATGCCAATGAAATACTAAACATTGCTCATGAAGCAGTTGTCGAATATAGTAAATTGAAATAATTATGAATACAGCATTATATAATTCAATTGTCTCAAAATATAAACATGATGATATAGAAAAAATATTATTTTTATGTTTTTTAAATAACCAAAACCTTACATACAAGGACTCTACTATACTAGAGGAATATTTTGAAAGTTATAATACGAACAATAGATTATATGAGGAAATAAAATCTGTTGATTGTTCTACTATTAATGATTTAGAAAATTGTTTGGAATTATTGATACCTCAAGATGATAGAAAAACAAACGGAGCTTTTTTCACTCCTCCATATATAGTTAATTTTATTATAAACGAATTATCTCCAAAAGAAAAAGATAAAAACATAGATCCTAGTTGTGGTTGCGGTGCTTTTTTGTTGGGACTTATTCGATATTATCAGAAAACGTATAACAAAAAAATTAAAGATATTATACGAGAAAATATTTTCGGAACGGATATATTGGAATATAATATACGACGTGCAAAATTGTTAATTTCAATCTACGCATTGCAAAATGGAGAAAAAATATGTGAAGATGATTTTAACTTATTTACAAGAGATAGTATTAGATATAATTGGACAGAAAAATATGATAATGTAATGGGAAATCCTCCTTATGTTAAATTTCAAGATTTGTCCGATGATAATCGGGATTACCTTTTAAACAACTACAAATCCATTGAAAAAGGGACATTCAATTTATATTTTGCATTTTTTGAATTAGGATACAAAATTTTGAATAATGGGGGGGCGTTAGGATATATTACGCCTAATAATTACTTTACATCTTTGGCAGGAGAATCTCTTCGGAAATATTTTCAAAATGAAAAGTGCGTAAGTAAAATTATTGATTTTTGTAGTAAAAAAGTTTTTGATGTCCAAACCTATACAGCATTAACTTTTATGAACAAGAAAAAGAATGATTTTTTATATTACGATAGAATTCAGAATGAATTAGATCCTGAATCTTTCTTAGGTAGGATTAATTTTTCCAAGAATTTTTATTCTAATTTGAATTTGAAAAAATGGAGACTCTTAAAATCAGATGAACAAGAAAATATAAAAAATATAGAATCTATTGGAACACCTATAGGTCAATTATTCGACATATGTGCTGGAATTGCAACATTAAAAGACGATGTTTTTTTTGTAGATGGTTTGAAAGAACAAGATAATTATTACATCAAAACTACTGTTAAAGGAACTTTCAGAATAGAAAAAGAAATTACAAGGCCTGTGTACAAAATATCAGATTTTAAAACACAAAAAGAATTGGAATTAAACACAAGACGTATTATTTGTCCATATCAGTTTACAAACTACTCTGCTAAAGTTATAGATGAAAATAGATTTAAAAAATTATACCCAAGATGTTATGAATACTTGTTGTCTGAGAAAGATTCCTTACTATCAAGAGACAAAGGAAAGGTAAAATACACTCCTTTTTATGTATGGGGAAGAACGCAAGGATTAAATCGCTTTGGAAAAAAGATTCTAAATCCCACATTTAGCCTGTCGCCAAGATTCTTAAAAACCGAAGAAGAAATAGCATTTTTTACCAATGGATATGGAATTTTTTTCAAAAAAAATCAATCAATGTCTTTATTTGACATTCAAAATCCAATATCCAAAGAAGATAATATAGATGCTGTAATAAAAATTCTCAATTCTTCTATTATGGATTATTACATTACAAAAACCAGCGTTATGATTGAAGGCGGATATCCTTGTTATCAAAAAAATTTTATTGAAAAATTTTCAATACCAAACTTCACAAACGAAGAATTACTCAAATTAAATCAAATAAGTGACAAAAAAGAAATTGATGCTTTTTTAGAAGCAAAATATCATCTTAATTTATCTAAACCAAATCTATGGTTATAAGCATCTAAAATTCTTTTTGTGAAAGAGGACCAATCTAATCCCTCATATTTGACTTTTGTGTTTTTAGGTAATAATCCTGCCGATATTAATTCTTTTGTAGAATTGTATATCTTCGGAGATTTTTGGGAAAAATCAACGATAAGCAGACAGGTTGCTTCATATTGGTAAAAATTTTTATTGATAGATTTTCTATTTGATATTGCATGAAATGATTTTATATATTTTTCGGCGAGTCCTACTTTGTTTTCTTTAAAAACGCATTTCTTTTTTTTAAACATAGAATCGTCATATTCTGGAATTGCAACCATATATACCTCTCCTAATACCATTTGTGGACATCTATCATGTAAGTTTTGTGCTTCTGAGATAGTCCTTTCATATAATGTATCAAAGTTTTTCTGAAGACTACTTGTTTGACTTCTAACGTTTATTGTCAATGTTTCCTGGGTAAAAAATTTCCCATATTCATCTTCCACACCTTGCAACAAACCTTCTTTTAAAATTTCTTTCTTAGGTTTTCTATCATTTGGGACGACACATATATCTTGATCTTTTTGTTTCAATGACCCTGCGAACCTTAATTCTGGTTTACTTTCAAATAAATGTGGATAAATTAAATCTTCTTTTATACCCATTTTTATCAATTCCCATTTTACAGCATCGTGAATATTCATAATAGGTTTTGAAGAACGAATCATGGCTGTTTTGGCAGCACTTCCGCCTGTTTTTACGGATGTTTCTATTAAATTTTTAAAATTAGAGACTGCTTGTTGTATTGAAAGACCTTTCTTATTCATTTTAATAATTCTGTTAGTTCGATTTGTAATGCTTTTGCTATTTTTTCCATATTCAATAGTGTAATATTCTTTTCAGCACGTTCAATCATACCAATGTATGTCCTATGTACATCAGCAAATTCTGCCAATTTTTCTTGAGACAATTGTTGTTCTTTTCTGTATTTTCGAACATTATTACCAAATATCGTAAGTATGTTTTTGCTATTCATAGTATGGAATATTTTAGTATACAAAATTATTTATCAGTTCATGTTATTTCAACATACTAAAATTAGCATAGTTCGATGAAATAATAATTCTTTATATAGCAATGCAAGAAGGTACTCCAGTCTTCATTGAACCTCATCAGTTATGTGACATCATCGTATCCTAATCGAAATAAACAACGAAATTTTTGGAGACAAGGTGGTGAGAAGATCTAACGCACAACATTATTATATTCAGCGACAGTTTTCTGAATGTACGAACTGTTCTCTTCAATATTAGCATTTTGAATAGTGTATTATCTAAATGATGGATTTTTCAGTACATTTGCAGAGAACAATATTATAGACATAATGCAAGCATTACAACTTATTCTTACACTCACTCTTTTAGTTCTTGTTCACGAATTTGGACATTTTACGTTTGCCAAATTGTCGAAAACGCGAGTTGACAAGTTTTATATTTTCTTTAACCCATGGTTTTCGTTGTTTAAATTTCAAAAGGGAGAAACTACTTACGGAATTGGTTGGTTGCCACTTGGCGGCTATTGTAAGATTGCGGGAATGGTTGACGAGTCAATGGACACAGATCAATTGAAATCTGAGCCTCAACCATGGGAATATCGTTCAAAGCCGTGGGGACAGCGCTTTATGATTATTATTGGTGGTGTGCTGTTTAATTTTATTGCTGCTATCATTATCTATTCAGCTATGGCGTATTCTTGGGGACATTCGTATTTGCCATTGAAAAACTTAGAATATGGTGTTTTTTGTGATTCAACCGCATTGAATATGGGTTTCCAAAATGGCGATAAAATCTTGCACGTTGACGGCGAGGAACCAAAAACTTTGGCTGATGCAGTAACTAATATTTTGTTGAACGATGCAAAAACTGTTACAGTAAATCGTAGTGGTCGCGAAGTAGAACTGTCTGTTCCAGAAGATATTGGACGACAGATAATTGCAAATCCAAATTCATTCTTTTTGATGGAAGGTTTTCCGTTTGTAATAGATTCCATTATGCCAAATACGCCAGCAGCAAATTCTGATTTACGTGTGGGGGATAAAATTTTGGCAATTGATTCTATTTCAACCGAATTATTTCAGTCATTTACATTGAATGTTAAAGATTTTAAAGGTAAAGCGGTAACATTGACTGTGTTGCGTCATGGATTTGAAGAAAAAATTCCAATTACAATTTCTGAAGAAGGGAAAATTGGCGCATGGACAAAAACTGCATACGATCAATTTGAAATTATGACAGAAACGTATTCTTTGCTTGAGTCAATTCCCAAAGGAATCCAAATGGGAGTAAATACGTTGACCTTTTACGTGAAACAATTCAAATTGGTGTTCACAAAAGAAGGTTCAACGCAAGTAGGTAGTTTCGTTTCAATGGGAAAAATGTACGACGAAACGTGGAATTGGCGAAATTTTTGGTCATTGGCGGCCTTGTTCTCTGTTATCTTGGCATTTATGAATATTCTGCCAATTCCAGGTTTGGATGGTGGTCACTTGCTATTTTTGATAGTAGAGTTGATAATTCGCAGAAAGCCAAGCGAAAAATTCTTGATGAAAGCTCAAGCAATAGGAATGGCTATCATATTCGCAATCTTCTTTTACGCTCTATTCCTCGATTTTGGACGGTTGTAAAAGTGTAATTTTTGCATATAAAAGATTAGAATTCTTTTTTTGCTGATTCTAATACTTGAATAATCTTATCGCACCAAGAATCAAATTCAATGTCTTCTTTTTGATATTCAGGATGAGCTAACACATATTCAATAGTAGTTCGAATTCCTTGGTCAAAACGGACAGTTGGTTTAAAATTTGGAACGACTCGTTTTAATTTTGAATTATCAAAAATGACGGTATTGGCCTTGTCACCAATTAAACTACCTGTAAAATCGTAGTCGCTCGTTGCAGCGAGGAATTCCGATGCTATATGATATGCGTTTAATGGTACATTTAGGCAATCAGCAATACATTGGTAGATTTGATTCCATGTAAGAGATTCGTCGGATGTTATTTGGAACGATTCTCCAATTGCGTGAGGGTTTCCCATGAGTCCGAAAAATCCTTTCGCAAAGTCGCTGTTGTGTGTCATAGTCCATAGCGAGGTACCATCTCCATGTATAATGACAGGCTTTCCAGCCAACATTCTTTTAACTACTTGCCAACTACCATTTTTACCATGTACACCAAGTGGAATAGAGCGTTCATCGTAGGTATGACTTGGACGAATAATGGTAATTGGAAAACCATTTTCTCTATATTTTTCCATTAAAAATGATTCGCATGCAATTTTATCTCGAGAGTATTGCCAATATGGATTTGCTAATGGAGTACCTTCTGTAATGATATGGTTGCTAATTGGTTTTTGATAGGCAGAAGCGGAACTTATGTACATAAATTGTTTGGTTTTATCGTAAAATAAGCGATAATCTCTTTCGATTTGAGAAGGAACAAATCCAATGAAATCGCAAACACAGTCAAAAGTCAATCCCGAAAGTTTTTCTTTTGCTTCAGACTCATTGTTTATATCGTTTAGGGTTATTGTGTGTACGTTAGAAGGTAAAATTGAGTTTCGTGAGCCTCTATTTATGACATATAAATCCCATTCCTTTGATTCTGCTACACACTTAGAAATTGCTGTACTGATTGTTCCTGTTCCTCCGATGAATAATGCTTTTTTCATAAAAGAAGACGTATTAGATTTTTCAAAATGAAGAATTTTCAAGGTCAAAAATAGAAAATAATCTTAATTGATTTATCATTTCTAAAAATTTACTATTTTTGCAAGGTTTGAGATAAAATCTTGGACATAAGTAGTTAATATTAATTCATTTATAAACGTCAACAAAATGGCAAATTTAGATTTAACAAAGTACGGCATTACTGGTGCAACAGTAATCGCTCACAATCCTTCTTACGAGATGCTTTTCGAAGAAGAAACTAAAGCTGGTCTTACAGGTTTCGACAAAGGTCAAGAAACAGAACTTGGTGCTGTAAACGTAATGACAGGTGTTTACACAGGTCGTTCTCCTAAAGACAAATACATTGTTATGGATGAAAATTCTAAAAACACTGTATGGTGGACTTCTGACGAATACAAAAACGACAACCACCCAATGTCTGAAGAAGTTTGGGCAAAAGTAAAAGAAATCGCTAAGAAAGAACTTTGCAACAAAAATCTTTATGTAGTTGACGCTTTCTGCGGTGCTAACAAAGATACTCGTATGGCTGTTCGTTTCATCGTTGAAGTTGCATGGCAAGCTCACTTTGTAAAGAACATGTTCATCCAACCTTCAGCTGAAGAATTGGCTAACTTCGAACCTAACTTCGTTATCTACAATGCTTCAAAAGCAAAAGTTGAAAACTACAAAGAATTAGGTTTGAACTCAGAAACTTGCGTTGCTTTCAACGTAACTTCTCGTGAACAAGTTATCATCAACACTTGGTATGGTGGTGAAATGAAAAAAGGTATGTTCTCTATGATGAACTACTATTTGCCACTTAAAGGTATTGCTTCTATGCACTGTTCTGCAAACTGCAATATGGAAGGTAAAGAAACAGCTATCTTCTTCGGTTTGTCAGGTACAGGTAAAACAACTTTGTCAACAGATCCAAAACGTAAATTGATTGGTGATGACGAACATGGATGGGATGACAATGGCGTATTCAACTTTGAAGGTGGTTGCTATGCAAAAGTTATCGGTCTTTCTAAAGAAAACGAACCAGATATCTATGGCGCAATCAAACGTAACGCTTTGTTGGAAAATGTAACAGTTGCTGCTGATGGAAAAATTGATTTCAACGATAAATCAGTTACAGAAAACACTCGGGTTTCTTATCCAGTCAACCATATCAAAAACATTCAAACTCCAATTTCTGCTGCTCCAGCAGCTAAGAATGTTATCTTCTTGTCAGCTGACGCATTCGGAGTTCTTCCTCCAGTATCAATCTTGACTCCAGAACAAACTCAATACTATTTCTTGTCTGGTTTCACAGCTAAATTGGCTGGTACAGAACGTGGTATTACAGAACCAACTCCAACATTCTCTGCATGTTTCGGTCAAGCATTCTTGGAATTACATCCAACAAAATATGCTCAAGAACTTGTAAAGAAAATGGAAAAATCAGGTGCTAAAGCATACTTAGTAAATACAGGTTGGAACGGAACTGGAAAACGTATTTCTATTCCTGACACAAGAGGTATCATTGATGCAATCCTTGATGGTTCTATCCTTAAAGCTGAAACAAAACAAATCCCAATGTTCAACTTTACAGTTCCAACATCTTTACCAAATGTTAACCCAGCAATTCTTGACCCACGCGACACTTACGATTGTGCTTGCAAATGGGAAGAAAAAGCAAAAGATCTTGCTGCTCGTTTCATCAAGTACTTCGCTAAATACACTGGTAACGAAGCTGGTAAAGCATTGGTTTCTGCTGGTCCACAACTATAATAAGATAGTTTTTTCATATTAGCGAGAGAGGGTTCAGTTATGATTGAATCCTCTCTTATTTTTTTGCAAGGAAACAATATACAAGTTGGCAACACAATCATTTGTAATTAGGTATCAGTAGTCAGTTCCCAGTTTTATTTTCATAATGGTAAGTTGATTACACAAAGAGATTCGTCTGACAACTGACAAATGGAAACTGACAACTAAATTACTGCCAGGATGTATATTATTCCCTATTTTTAACCACATTAGATTGTAGTTGCTATCATTCGGATGCTTTATTGGTCTTACCAAAACATTTGAGTAGTTCGTCTTCAAATGTTTGCATTTGAAGAGTTATTTCATTTATGCAAAAATGACCGACATCGTTTTTACTTTTTCCAAAATATAATCCATAACGGACTTGTTCTTTATCAATAATAAACTTGAAAGTATAAAGTACAGCAGAACAATTTTTTGTTTTTCCGTACATATATGCCAATAAGAAGTTGTCGTCTTCTTTGATGATTTCAGCATCTTTTGGAATAAAAGTGTGTAGGCATTTGTGTATTTCTTCGTTGCTCATATTGGGACACAAAATCGTACTATAATCGGGTGACCAACCTGCAAATGATGTTGTTGCTACGAACAATATGCAACATAGTAATATGAGTTTTTTTATCAGCATATACGAGGATTTATCGTAAATTCTCAAACTTTTGATATTGCGACAAATTGAAAATTGATGTGTCAACACTCTGTGGTTTTACATTTGTTACACTTATCGTTGCCTTAGATGCTCGAGTGAGAGTTTTGTTTTCTATGAGCATTGGTATAGATCCCTTCATTTTTGCAATTGGCAAAGCTTTGAAAAAGAGAAAATAATCTTCTATAGACATTGCAATCTGGGACATTGGAGTGTAAAAATTGAAATTATCACCTGTCATCCAATATGTTATTTCATTATTAGTGGCTATATTTCGTACTCTCCATTGACTGCATTTATAGCCATTGATGTATTTGTAGTTTCCTGTTGAAATAACCTCTAAATTTTGAGATTGTTCATTTTGAGGTAAACTTTCCATTTTTGCATATAGTTGCTTGTTGGGGTTTATAACCATAATAGATTCATCTTGTAGGTTGACAATATATGCTCGGGACGGACGATTAAATTTGTCATATTCATCTATTCGTACGCAACTATCTTTTATGCTGTAAACGTAATATAGCGTATCGGAGTAACTTGTTTTTACATACGTGATTTCTCCTTCAAATTGCGATTGTGCAAATGAGGCTATCGAAGATAAAAGGAGTAAAAACGTAATCAAATACTTCATATACGAATTTTGTCATGGATTGTACAATGAATAGAATTATTTGTATGTAATTACACGTTCAACAACTTGCGTTGTACCATTATTTTTAACTATTGTTTGTTTATTCCAATTCCCTTTTTCATCATAATCGAATGAAATTTTTTGTTGTCCATTGCTTTGTGTTGATTTCACAACAATGTTTTGGTCGTTGTATTCACATTGGAACATTGGTATTTGTTCTCCATTTTCTTGTTGCTTTTGAACTTTTACAATTCTTTTATTTGTATCGTATTGTAACGTACAAATGTCTTGTCTATATCCGTCGGTACTTGTATATGTTGTCATGTTGCCAAGCGAATCGTACGTCATTGTGTTCGTTTCTGAACTGATGAGCGGAGGATTTTTACCTTTTGCTGCTCTAAAGTATCCTTTGTTTACTTTTACCAATTGTCCATTTTCGTAAAAGTATGTTGTTCCCTCAACCATATCGCTATTGGTATAAGTTTTTACTTGTTGATCAAGGACTTTCTTTTTGTATGAAAAATCAAAAATTGCGTCACGATATGGGTTTGATGCTATTTCAACTTTTGTTTTCATTAAACCATTCCCTTTGTAAGTATAAGAGAATAATTGTTTTATAGCCCATTCTTGTAATAAACCTTGCCCCTTTACTTCGTATAGATAAATGCGAGCTGTAGAATCAGTTGCTTTTTGCGATTGCCACAAATTGGTGAAAATATAATCGTCAGTCATTACCGTAATTGATTTCTTACCGTCAGTTAGAGTATTTTTTGACTGATATGGATACAATATTGCTTCACTTGCGACACGACCTTTTTTATCGTATGTAATTGCGATAATTTCGTTTTCAAATTGAATTACTTCAACTTTTGAATTGGAGTTATAGACAAATTTACAAATATCTTTGTCGTCTTTTTTTATTTGAGAGATTTGATTCTCATTGTTGAAAATGCATTCACACCAATTATTATTGTCTTTGGAGAATGAAACTTTTTGAATGTCTCCTTGAATATCTTGCAATTCAATGCCTAATTGTGCATAAATTTTGGACAAAGAGAATTCAATATTGTTTGCCATTAAATTTTTGGGCGAAAAAGTAGTTTTAACTTCGTTAGCAGTGCGAAGTTGAGCTGAGACCGTCAGTACGAAACAAAGAGAACAAAATGTAAAAAATAGTCGTTTCATGATAATAGAATTAAAAAAGACGTGCGGTTGGCACGTCTTTATTTTTATTGTTTGATGAATGTTGTTTGTGCAATTGATTTATTGTTGTAGTAAATCATTACTTGATAAGTTCCAGCTACGAGATGAGAAATTTGAATTTCTTCTTCTTCGGATTCTGACAGTAATGTTAGAACTTTTTTACCATTTGATGATAGTACAATGATTTGTGCATTAAGAGGTAATCCAACTAATGTAACTGACGTTGTTGCTTGTGTTGGGTAGGCATAAATGTCATATTTTGTAATATTGTCAACAGATGTTGCTCCAACTTTATATTTAAAGTCGGGTGTTTTACCTCCGTATATTGATGTAAGAGATGTTCCAGTATATGAAATCGTTATATCATTTATGTCATCTATTGGAGTTCCTAAAGTAACCACCAAACGTTTTTGATCAAGTGGCCAAGTTGCAACGTCTAACACGTTGTACATAGGAATCTTTGTTCCATATATATACAAATCAGTGAAGATGCTAGCTTTATCTGGTTCTGCCATTTCTTCTGTGAATTGAAGATATAATTGAGTCCCTTTATTGTTCATTGTAACAGATTGTAAAACAGGTTTTTCTGTTACGATGATTGTAACGTGATCTGATAAGGCTGGGTTATCTACAGAAGTTGCTGTTACAGAAACTGAACCTGCTTTTTTCGCAATAATTTTGCCTGCACCAGTTACGTTTACAACATCCGTATTTGATGACTTCCATGTTAATGCCGTTGAAGCTCCAACAGGAGAGAATATTAATTCTGGAGTGATTTCATCTCCAACAATCATATATATTTTTGATGTCGTAAATTCCATACTTTCAACTTTATTTTTAATCTCAGAGGCAAAGAATGCATCAATTGCACTTTGCAATGTTGCTACTGCTGCGCGTACTTCATTTTGAGTCGCTGGAGGATTTGATAATATACTATTTGCAACCGTCACAGCATTTTGTAGCATGGTGAAACTTGCTTCTGGGATAAATCCAACAGACGTTCCACGTCTGTATTCGTTAACTTGAATGTCGGTAAGTGCCTCATTGATTTTTGCTTCCAAAATTGACAAATCAATAGCTTCAACTTTGCTGTTTAAGAAATCTTGAATTGCTTTACTTAAAGTAGTAACTTGACTATTTATTTGAGCTTGTGTGTAATTAGCATAATTGTCATAGTAGTTTTGAGCAGTTGCAATAGCTTTTGTAAGAGTATTTTTTGCGGTCGCTGGGTACGAATTATCTGACATATACAATGTGCTAATTGTGTTAGCTCGTTCAATTGTATCGCCCAATTGGGATCTATCAATTGTTATAGCTTTTGTTACGATTATTTGTGTTGTAGCTGTGTTTGTACATCCATTTAAATCTTCGTATGTATATGTCAATGTATACGTTCCTGCTCCAATAGCTGGATTAAATTTGGAACCGCTTACACCTTTCCCACTTAAAGTTCCACCCATTGGGGATACAGCAATTGTAATTGCTTCGTCAGCAGTTGTTAATTCACTTTCAGCGTTGATAGAAACAATTGGTAATTCGTTGATTGTAAATGTAACTTTCTGCGCTGGAGATTCGCACGTTCCTTTTTGAGTTACGTAGTAGAAATATGAGCCAGGTTCTGTTTCTGTTGATTTAAATGTTTTTGACGTAGAAACTAAATCTGTTAGTTTTGCGTCAGAGTACCAAGCAACACTGTTGGTTGCAGAAACAGTAAATGAAGGATTGGTTTTTCCTTCACAAATACTTTGAGAATCGTTTGTAATGGTAGGAGCATCTAAATCGCAATCAGAAATTTGTAATGTAACTGCAACTTTTTCTGAAGAACAACCATTTGCATTTTCTGCTACAGCATAATAAACATACGAGCCAACTTCTGTTTGGTTTGTTGCGAATGATGTCCCCGTACCTACTTGGGCATTATTGTAATACCATGTTACTGTATTTGAAGATGCAGTTGTTACTGTTAAGTTAGGAATTGTTGCTCCGTAAACGATTGTTACATCGTTTCCTGTCAATGTTGGCTTTTCGTTGATAGTGTATGTAATTGTCGCAGCATCACTAAAACATCCGTCTAATTCTTGTTTAGCATAGTATGTTCCTGCCACTGAAGGCGCGTATGTTTTGCCTGTTGCTAATTGTACATCGCTACTTGAATACCATGTAGCAACTACATTTGAAGAAAATGTTCCTTGTTCTCCCTCACAAACAGCCACATTTGCAATAATTGGAGTTGCTGGTTTTGTCTTTTTTGAAAGACTTACTGTGGTCTTTGCACTTTCACACTCTCCCTTAGTCTGATATACATAGTATGTACCTTCTGTTGCTGTTGAGAAAGAACTTGTTGTATTAACAATTTTGTCTGATGCATCTGTCCAAACCCAAGAAGCAGTATTATCGCCAGTAGCTGTAAATGTTATTTTTTCGCTGTTGCCATCGCAAATAGATTGATTTGCATTTGTAACTGTAGGTGCAATTAAAGCACAACCATTTTTGATAGTTACCGTTGCTGTTGCAGATTCAGTCGTTCCTTCAGAATCAGTGAGAGATACTGTAATTTGGACATCGGTATCTGTATCAACTTCTCCAGCTGAAACAACACCATTTGTTACGGACGCATATGGTGAGTTTGATGACCATTCGGTTTTTACTATTGAAGCATTTGAAGGATTTATAGTCACATACTTCGACAAATCAATTGTTGAGCCTTCTTCGACAATTAAATCTGTAGTGTTATTAAATATCACTGAAGAAATTGGCGTTGTTGCATTTGTAATAGTAATCGTAATATCGGCGGTTTTAAATGAATCATCTTTAGTCGTAACCTTTGCGGTAATTGTTACTTCAGTATCGCTATTTACGTCAAATGCGCTTACAATTCCGTCTGAAACAAGAGCGTCAGTAGAACTGCAGGACCATTCTATTTTCGAGATAGAAGCATCATCTGGTTCAATAACTAAGTAATCTAATAAATTAAGTGTTGAGCCTTCTGCCAATGTTAAATCAGATGTGTTGTTGAAAGATACGTTTGTTACTGGAGCAACAACCGTTACATTACAAGAGGCTGATTTAGAACCTGTGTAAGTCGATGTTGCTGTAATTACTGCAGTGCCAGCTCCAACTGCTGTAACAACTCCATTTTCAACAGTCGCAACATCTTTGTTGGATGTTGTCCAAGTTACAGTTTGTGGCGCTTCTGGAGGAGCTATTGTTACAATTAGGGCATCAGATTTTTCTCCTTTCAATAATGATAAAGTTGATTTATCCAATGTCAATGTTGTTACTTCAGGATCTGAACAATCAGAGATAACGAAATCTTTAGTCACTTCTCCATAGCAACCATGTTCATCTTCAACAAAATATTCTATTGTGTGAGTTCCTTTTGACATTTCGCTTGGCGTAAACGATTCTGCTATAAGGCCATCAATAGTAAAATCACCACCTGTGATATCTGCCAACAATGTTACTTCTTTTGTGTCGTCGGAACAATAGGTTCCGTTTACCGTGATATCTGGGTCTGGTAACGCATAAACGGTCAAAGTTGCCGTTGCCTTTTCTGATGTACATTCACCAATAGATTGAGTGACAGAGTATGTATACGTTCCTGCATTGGTAACAGCCACATCTTGTATCGATTCTGTGCCTTTTGCGACTCCTTTTTCATCATACCATTGTAATGTAGCGCCAGTAGCTAAACTTCCTGACATTCGAACTATATATTTGGCTGTTGACCCAAAACAAGCTTCGGTTGGTGTCGTTATTGGTTTGGCTGGAATAGATGCTATTGTGTAAACAACTTCAGCGAAATCGGACGTACAACCATCTACAGTTCGATTTACATAGAATGTTGTTGTTGCAGTCAAATTACTTGGTGTGTACGATTTACTATTGGTAGCAATTGGTGCACTTGTTTTTGAAGTAAACCAATTCGAGGGTTCAGTAGTTGTTAATGCCGTTAAAGCAGAACCACCGCATGAACTTGCTCCCGTTGCAGTTGGTTTTGCAGGTTTTTCTTTAACTTCAACCACTACAGATGCACGAGGACCTTCACATCCAGTATTTTGTGACGCGAAATATGTTCCTGCAGCAGTTGGTGTATATGAGCCTTCTGCTAATTTGTTACCATCTGTTATTGCATCGTACCAAACAATGTTTGTCCCTGTTGCTGTTAATGTTGGAAATGCATCGCCATTGCAAATAGCGTCAACAGCAGCTATTTCAGGTGCTTCGGTTGTGCAAGATGTTATTGTTAACGTGATTGCAACTTTTTCGCTTTCGCAACCATCTTCGGTATTACTTACGTAGAATGTGTAAATGGTTTCATTTGCAGTAGAAACATTTGGTTTGTATGTGGTACCTGTCGCAATAGAATTGCCTGTTTCAGACTCAAACCAGTTGATTGTTCCCGTAGCAGAAGCTTGTAATTCTGGGACTTCCGCATTCTTTTCTACCGATTTTGGCGTTACAGTTGGCGCAGTTGCTTTATTTACTGTGATTGTTACTGCATCGCTTGCAGAACATCCATTAGCAGTTTCTGTGTATGTTAATTCAAAAGAACCAGTTGTTGCAGATTTGAATGTATTGTTCTCAACACCAGTCCCAGTCCATGTCCCAGTTGTTGGTGTTAAAGATATTGCTTGATTTGTGCAAGTACTTGTTGGCACAGAACTAAGATTGATTTCTGGAACTGAATTTATCTCAACATTTTGAGTTGCAGAGTTACGACATCCATTACGATCGGTGTACCATACTTGAATTTGGTGAGTTTTAGCTTCTAAGTCAGCAGGCGAGAATGATGTCGCTTTGTTGTTATCAACATAAAATACTGCTTTCCCTTCTTCAGGAATGACAGTTAGAATGTCTGGTTGTAGAGCAATGTCATCTTCATTTTTACAATAAGCATCTTTAATGTCATTAATCCTAATTATAGGAAGACTATTTATCGTTAATGTAACTTCCAATCTTTCTTCGCTTTCGCACGTTCCATCGTTTTTGGCTACATAGTACGTGTAGCTATTTACATCTGTTACATTAGGACTGAATGTATTACCAGTAAATAAAGCTTCACCACCAGTTTGAGAGTCGTACCAAACTGCTTTATCTGAACTTTTAGCAAATGATGCAGATAGTTGTATATCTTCATCGCCAAAACAGTATTGTAAGTTTGAGATTTCAGATTCTGTCGGTGCTGTTGCGGTACAAGATTCTTGAACGAATGTGATTGTATATTTTGTAGTAGTTTTGTCTTCGGCAGTTACGGTAATTGTCGTCGTTGCGTTGCCTGTGCCGTCAAAACTTGTCGCTGCATTTACAGATGTTGTTGCGCGAGAATCTTTTGCTATTGCTGTATAAGCAGATTCAGCGGGAAGACTTGTCCCGTATGGAACTGTAATTTCGTACGATGTTGTTGTCGTAGCAAATGTTGGATCCAGCGTAAAATCCGCTATAGACAATGTCTTTAATTCACTATTGGTATTGGGTTTCCCTATTTCAAAATCAAAGATTTCGCCAGCGGATTCTGTCCAAAGAGTTCCATAAACTTGAGCAGAAATAAGTTTGTTAGCTGAATTATCCCAAACTTTCCATTCAACTTCTTCAGGTTCACTTGTAGATCCAGTCATATCAGATGCATCACCACCTTGAATAACAGAAGAAACATACAATTTGCCGTTGTATGTGAAGACTTCGGCTATCATTCTGCATTCTTCACCAACGAAAGCGCCAATATAATCACCTGCTTCTATGGTAATTGGAAATGTTTTATCGTAATCATTGATTTTTACAATTCCAATAAAAGCGGTAGAACTGGTGTAATTCGCACGTGTCCACGATGGAATAGCATAAGAAATTGTTGTCGTGAAAAGCAAACAACCTATGATTGCTATTGATTCCCAAAAAGATTTCAAATTCCTCATAATAGTAAACAATAAGTTCGTAAAGATAGTATTTTTTGAATACGAAAAGAAGTAAAACGAATAGAATTTTCGTGTTCAAACAAAAGACTATAGGAAAGACAAATGGAGACGAGAAATCCCTAATATATTTTTAAAAAAACTACAATTAAAAGTCGTAGTAGAAATTATTCAATGTAGTTCTAAAACCAATAAAATACATTAACTGTTTTTGTTCGTCATAGATTTCAGATGTTTGTTTTCTATGACTAAGTCCAATAGAAATGCACATATTTGATTTCGGATTTATCATATACGAAAGAGACAAGTCTTTGTATGTTATGATGTTTTGGTCTCCACCTTGACCAATTCTGTTATCGTATTCTTGCGTACGAGTTTGGTATAATTTGAAAATATCGCCTCCAAAATTCGAGTTGGCAGTATCTTTTCCATAGACCAAATATTCAAATTTTGCTTCTACAAAAAATCGTTTCCAATTGTATCGTAGGAATGAAACCGACTCATAAAAATTTGCTCCACGTGGATGCGCTAAAGCTTGTCCTGCGTGTGCATAGTTTTGAGAGTATGTAAAATGAGAATAAATAAAAGGTCGAACGTAATTAAATTCCGTTTGGAAATCTAAACCTTTTATCTTTGCTATGTCGAATGTCTTGTATCCAGCTTGTACACCATATTTGCTTCCCCACCAACCACTGCGTTTTTTGAATTCGTTGAATTTAAATTCATCAAGAATAAATTGTCCATAAAAGACGTGCTTTTCCCAAAGCGTTAATTTTCCTGTTAATCCCATTAAACAGTTGTCTGGAGAACCAATTGAAAATTCAACTGGGCGAAGAAATATACAAGGATTAATGTAATTAAATTCAAATCCGCGATCTGTACCAAGTGTGTCGTCTCCCCAATTGATTGTTTCAAAAAAGCCAATATTTAACCATTTAGTTACCGACCAATCAATATAATGCATCACATTCCATCGTTCGGCATGACGAGTGTTCCCTTGATGACCTTTTTCTAAATAGTATTGTTGAGACCACATCATCACGTATTTCAAATTCCAAATATTTGTTGTTATTTTGAAGTAAGGATAATTTTGCGCATTGTCTGATAAAATGAGGGAACGATACCCATCACCAATAAAATTTTTCCCATGTCCTAATTGGAATTGGAAATAAGAACTTGGAATGTATGAAACGAAACCTTCGGCATACGCGTAGTCAAGACCACCATTTTCTCCGAATTGTTTACCTCTACTGATTCCAGGTATTGTGTTGTGTCCCAATTCCTTGATTCTATCTCTTCTATAATCGCTATAGTTCGACTGAATTTCGTGAAATGCGGTAAAAAAATAAACTTTATCGGTAATGTTTCCATTGATAAACACTCCACGGTCATTTATCCAACCTAATTTATCGTTGTTTTCTCCATTGTGTTGAGATAGTTCAAAATTGAAAGCTGGATTTATTGCGAAATGGAAATCTTTACGAGTAAGACTTAATAAGTCTTTGTTTAATAAATAATTAACGATTTTATTCTTGCATTCTTTTTTATATAGGGTATCAATGTCAACGATATTTGCCACTTCGGTCATGTCGTATGGCTTTATTGATGTGTGAAACCTATTGTCAGAGTTGTAAAGATATCTATCGTATGGTTGAAAAGAAGCATTTTGATGTACAGAATTGTCTTGTGCAGAACACCAAAAACAAATAAAGACAAACAAAATAGAAAGGTTAATTTTATTGACCATCGTGCTTTAGAACTGTTTTTATGGTTTTTAAAATAATCATAAAGTCCAACCCTAATGACCATGTATCAATGTACTGTAAATCAAGCTTCATCCATTGCTCAAATGGAATATTATTTCTACCCGAGACTTGCCAAATACAAGTAATACCTGGTTTCATTGATAGACGACGTGTTTGCCATGACTTATATTGCATTACTTCGCTTGGTAGAGGTGGACGTGGACCAACCACCGACAAATCTCCCTTCAACACATTGATGAATTGTGGTAGTTCATCTAAACTTGTTTTGCGAAGAAATTTACCCACGCGTGTTATTCGTTTATCATTTTTTATTTTAAAAACAGGTCCTTCTTGTTCGTTTTCTTCTAGCAATTCATTACGCATAGTTTCTGCATTATTGCACATACTACGGAACTTGTAAACATAAAATTCTCGACCTCGCAATCCAGAACGAACTTGTTTGAAGAATACAGGTCCTTTGGAATCGCATTTTATTGCAATTGCGATTAGAAGCAAAATAGGGGATAGACAAAGTAGTACTAAGAAAGAGAATACTTTATCGAAGATGGATTTTATAGCTAAATTTATTGTCTGTTTGGGTGTGTTTTGAAATGTAAAATATGGAGTTTCTCCCAAGTAATATAATTGCGCTTTTGTTGTTGTTAAATCCAAGATTTGAGATGTAACACGAAATGTTACACCAAGTTCTAGACACATATATACCAAATCACTAATAAGTTTTTGATCAAGATTCACTTGACAATATAATAACTCATCAATTGGCTCGGAAACGAGTATGTTTTTTAAATTTTCTATACTATAAATCGGATATTGATTTTTATATTTTTCAATTGCTTCGGGACTATCGGTAACAATACCTTTTATAGTGTATCCAAACAATTTGTTGCTCTCAATTCTGTTCACGTATGGAGCAACTTTCTTGTCTCCAATAATGAGAACATTAGATGTGTATAATCCTTTACCTCTCTTACCTTTTATGTATTGATATAGTAGGATTATGAGTAGATACAAAATGGAAAAATCAGCAATTATAAAGGCAAGTAAAAAATCTCTATCTATTTGTAAATTCAGGAAGAAAATCAAAAATATAAGAGCAAGAGTTCCACATAATGCAGCAACTATATAGTTAGCAAGAATGTATGAATGTGGATTAATTTTATAAATTTTTGAAAGATCCAAGCGTTTTAACAAAATTGGCCACAAAAATGTAATACAGAGCAGTAGAATCAAATGGTCTTTAGTGCAAACCCAGGTACCATAATCTATAAAGTATGCAATCCAGAAAATGCCAAGACTCACAAGCATTTCGACAAATGCAATAGTATTATTTATAGAATTTTTCTGAATCGACATTTTGTTTACTTAAACAATTTTCAACTGACAAAGATACATCTAAATTTTTTTGAAGTAATGGTTTTGGTTATTTTTTTCAATTTGAATTTACATTTATATATGTTCTAAACAGTGAGGTGTTTAACTAATGATTACAATCAAAATTATAGATTGTTGTCAATCACAAATAAATTATCTTTGTACAAATTTTGGAATATGAATTGGTCTGGAATAATACTTGGTGCAGTCGCATTCTTTCTTATAGGAGTTTTTCACCCTATTGTTATTAAAGCTGAATACTATATTGGGAAAAAATGTTGGTGGGTGTTTGCCCTTGCAGGAATCATATTTTCCGTAATTTCATTATTGATTGAAAATCTTGTGCTATCATCAATAGTTGGAGTACTCGCCTTTTGTTGCTTTTGGACAATTTTGGAGTTATTTGAACAAGAAAAACGTGTACAAAAGGGATGGTTCCCTGAAAATCCCAAAAAGAAAAAGTAGAAGCAAGGTTACCTCGTTTTTGTCGCCTTTCGGAAGAGACTTTTTACTAGTATCTTGTGGAAAATCCAGATTCCTACAAAATACACTTTGCCAAGAATATTATTGAATTTGACGACAGTGGTTACCGATGCTTCTTGACAGTTTTCTTCTGGTTTTGAGCAATAGATGCTTACCCAAAAGCAAAGATGTTTGTCGTTTTTACACACAATAATTTCTTCGTCATTTTTTTCGGTAACGAGATTACGAAATCCGCCTCCACCTTGAATGCCAAATGGTTTCATTATGATATTCCGCAGTTTCATTAACCAATCAACGGGTTTGGGAAAGTTGCAGAACATTTGTTCAAAAATGTAATCAGGCGAAAGTGGTTCGCTTGGTTTTATTTTTTTTGAAACGCTGTCGTTGTAGTCTGCTGGAAGATATTTATCAATTAGTTTGCTATGAATTCCCATATCTGACGTGTAAATCATAGACAAAAAAATAAAATGCGAGAACTCATCTACGTTAAAATAGACGTATGATGATTTTATATGGATAAGATAAAATATTGGAATAAAAAAGCGGAGATTGAAAAATCAACCTCCGCTTGTAAGGAAATATTTTGTCCGAAATTATTTTGCAATAACACGAGCCATTTCACAAACTTTGTTTGAATATCCCCATTCGTTATCGTACCAAGAAACAACTTTAACGAAAGTTGGATCCAATTGAATACCAGCTTTAGCGTCGAAGATAGAAGTACGAGAATCGTTACGGAAGTCTGTAGAAACAACAGCTTCGTCAGTGTAACCAAGGATACCTTTCAATTCACCTTCTGAAGCAGCTTTCATAGCAGCGCAGATTTCTTCGTAAGTAGTTTCTTTGCAAAGTTCAACTGTTAAGTCAACTACAGAAACGTCAGAAGTAGGAACACGCATTGACATACCTGTCAATTTACCGTTCAATTCTGGAAGAACAACACCTACAGCTTTAGCAGCACCTGTTGAAGAAGGGATGATGTTTTCTAGGATACCACGACCACCTCTCCAGTCTTTCTTAGAAGGACCGTCAACAGTTTTTTGAGTTGCTGTAGCAGCGTGTACAGTTGTCATCAAACCTCTCTTGATACCGAATTTATCATTCAATACTTTAGAGATAGGGGCTAAACAGTTAGTTGTACAAGATGCGTTAGAGATGATTGTTTCACCTTTGTAAGTTTTATCGTTAACACCATAAACAAACATTGGAGTTTTGTCTTTTGCAGGAGCAGACATGATAACTTTCTTAGCACCAGCTTTGATGTGAGCTTCAGCAAGTTCAGCTGTCAAGAAGAAACCAGTTGATTCAACAACTACATCTACACCAAGAGCACCCCAAGTGATTTGAGCTGGATCTTTTTCAGCGAAGATTTGGATTTTGTTACCATCAACGATCATGTAGTTACCTTCTACTTTGATGTCGTGGTTGAATTGACCATGAACTGAATCATATTTTAGCATGTATGCTAAATAATCAGCGTC
>JAZRVS010000182.1:0-2787 GCA_045599365.1 Bacteroidales bacterium | reverse complement strand
GCAATACGTTTTGAAGTTGTAAGTAAAATCGCTTGACTATCTCTTCCATGTTCACATTGTGACAAGAAATCGGCTGCAATAAATTCAGGATTAGCAAAATCATCGGGAACTATCATTACCTCCGACGGACCTGCTGGCATATCAATAGCTACACCTTGCGTGCTAACCATCATTTTTGCCTTCATAACGAACTGATTTCCTGGGCCAAATATCTTATACACTCTTGGAACCGTTTCTGTTCCGTATGCCATAGCTGCAATTGCCTGAGCACCACCAACCTTAAAGATTTGCGTAACACCAGCTTGTTTTGCCGCATATAGAATTGCAGGATGAATAGAACCTGTCTTTCCCTCAGGAGTACATAAAACTATTTCCTTGCAACCAGCAATTTTCGCAGGAATTGCAAGCATTAGAATAGTAGAAAACAATGGAGCTAATCCACCAGGAATATACAATCCAACTTTCTCGATTCCTACACTTTTTCTCCAACATTTCACGCCGTACATCGTTTCCGTAACACATGGATATTCCTTCTGACGTTCGTGAAATTTTGTAATATTAGCAATCGCAACTTTTATCGCGGCTTTCAATTTATCGGAAACTAACGATTCTGCAACAGAAATTTCCTGTTGTGAAACCTGCAAACTTTCGATATTCGGATTATCGAACTTACGGCAATATTCTAACACAGCCTTATCGCCATTTTCTCGCACATTTTCAAGTATGCCTGCAACGATTGGCTCTAAATCTTTATTATCAAATAATGGACGTTTTAAAATACTTGTCCATTCTGATTTATCTGGATTTATGAAAACTTCCATCTTATTGTCTCTTTGTATTTTCAATTACCGACATTGCCGTAGATATAACACTACTTACATCTGTCATATTTTGCGGAATAATCATCGTATTGTTTTCTTTCGCAAGCTTACCGAACTCATTTAGGTATTGCTCTGCTATACGTAAATTCACCGCATCCTTACCATTTTCCGTTCCAATAGCTGTTGCAATTTCACGAAGACCATTGGCTGTTGCACGTGCAATTTGTTCAATTTCGCTTGCTCTACCAGCAGCTTCATTCACACGACGTTGTTGTTCACCTTCGGAACGAGCAATCAATTCTTGTTTATCGGCATTGGCGACATTGATTTTCGCTTGCATTTCACCTTCAGATTTTGCTATCAACTCTTGACGAGCAGCTTCGGCAGCATTTATTTTTGCTTGTTTAGCACCTTCAGATTCTGCAATAATAGCACGCTTTTCACGTTCAGCACGCATTTGTTTTTCCATAGCATCTTTAATACTTTGTGGAGGAGTGATGTTTTTCACTTCATAACGAGTAATCTTGATTCCCCAAGAATCACTTGCTTTATCCACAGCAGACACAATCACAGAATTGATAGAATCACGTTCTTCGAATGTCTTATCCAATTCTAACTTACCAATCACACTACGCATAGTTGTCTGAGCAAGTTGAATCGATGCAAACCCATAGTTATCAATACCGTACGAAGCTTTTTGTGGGTCCATCACTTGTAAATACATAATACCATCAACCTCAACAGAGATGTTATCGCGAGTAATACAAGTTTGAGAAGGAACATCAATAGCTTGTTCTTTTAACGAATGTTTGTACGAAACTTTATCAATAAACGGAATAATAATATGAAATCCTGCAAGAAGGGTTTCGTGGTACCGACCTAAACGTTCTACAATAAACGCCTCACGTTGAGGCACAATTTTCACGCTTCCTGTCAATGCAAGAAAAACTACAACGCATACAGCAATTAAAAAGATTTCCATAGTATTATTGTTTTTGAACTTGTAATGTTATGCTTTCATGTGAGACAATTGTAACAATATCTCCAGTATGAATTTCATCTGAAGAAATCGCCTCCCAACTTGTCCCTTTAAATTCTATTTTTCCTCGTCCGTTCTCAAATTCGGCAAGTGCAACCGCTTGTTTTCCAACATATTCATCAGCTAATTCGTCTTTATCTGCCGTAGTTTTCTGGAAAAACTTCTTTTTCAACATATTTCTGAAGACAAGAAGCAGAACAATGGACAATAAACCAAAAATAATTAGCTGCAATTCAATAGCCATAGCAGGGAACAACCAAAGGCACAAACCTGTCAGTACTGCTCCACAGCCAAAGAACACAACAATAAGACCAGGAATTATCAGTTCCAAGCCTATGCCTATAACGCCACACAAAAGCCAAATTGTTACTGGACTCATATATTACAGAATCATTTGTTCAATAGGGACAACTAAAATTCCTTGGGCACCTGCTTCACGAACCTTTTCGATGATGTCCCAGAAATCGTCTTCGTTAATTACAGAATGAACAGAACTCCAACCAGCTTCTTTTAAAGGCATAACTGTAGGACTTTTCATACCTGGCAACAATTGAGCAACTGCTTCAACTTTTTCGTTAGGAACATTCATAAGGATGTATTTGTTTGTCTTTGCACGATTCACTGACTCTATACGAAGTAGCCATTTGTCAAGTATTGCTTGTTTTTCGGCAGACAAATTCTTATTTCCGATAAGAGCCGCTTCCGACTTATAGATAGCTTCAACTTCTTTCAAGCCATTGCTTAACAATGTTCCACCAGATTCAACGATATCGCAGATTGCATCAGTCAAACCAATAGTTGGAGCAATTTCTACCGAGCCACTAATTTCGTGTATTTCTGCATTAACCTTATTTTCTTTCAAATAGTTAGCAAGAATAGTAGGATACGAAGTTGCAATTCGTTTTCCTTCCAATGAATGGATATCTT
>JAZRVS010000181.1:0-9035 GCA_045599365.1 Bacteroidales bacterium | reverse complement strand
GACAAACAACAAAAACAAAGTGCGGAATTCAAAATACACTTGTAACAACATTCGGGTTGACACAAGGAACATACTCGTCAATTTTCTCCAATGTCGTTACTATAAAGGATTTATTCGAGAAAAAATAAAATTGAATTTTTGCCAAATCTCACTAAAAAAATCAAGATTTGGCAAAATTTCAAAAATTTAAAATAGAAATGCAAAAAATTTGGGCAAGTCAAAGGGAAAAACTATCTTTGTTAATCAAACAATTTCAATTCTTGCATTTAATAAAGACTAAATAAAAATATATGGATTTCGTAAAGTATTTCAAAGACAAAGCAAAGTCAAACATTCAAAGAATCGTTTTGGCAGAAGGTACCGAAGAACGTACATTGAAGGCAGCCGACATTGTTTTAGGTGAAGGTTTCGCAGATTTAATCATTCTTTCAAAACCTGAATTCATTAAGGATTTTGCAGAAAAGAATGGTCTAAAGAATTTGTGCAAAGCAACGGTTATAGACCCAGAAAACCATCCAAAGATGGAAGAATATGCGAATTTGATTTACGAACTTCGCAAGAACAAAGGTATGGATTTGGAAACTGCCCGCAAAACAGTTAAAAACCCATTATATTTAGCGTCAATAATGATTAAAGCTGGCGATGCCGACGGTGAAGTTGCAGGAGCCGAAAACTCTACTGGAAATGTACTTCGTCCTGCCCTACAACTTATAAAGACAATGCCTGGCATTTCTGTTGTTTCGGGTGCTTTCATCATCATTTTGAAAGACACTGAATTTGGCGAAAATGGTGTATTCTTGTTTGCTGACTGTGCTGTTACTCCAGTTCCAGACGAAAAACAACTTGCTGAAATTGCTGTAACAAGTGCAAAATCTGCAAAAGATTTACTTGATATGGACGCACGCATTGCAATGTTGAGTTTCTCAACTCACGGAAGTGCAAGCCACGAAGTAGTTGACAAAGTTGTAAACGCAACAAAACTTGCAAAAGAATTGAATCCAAACCTTGTAATTGATGGCGAATTGCAATTTGACGCTGCTGTTGTACCTAACGTCGCAGAAAAGAAAGCACCAAAGAGCGAAATCAAAGGTCGCGCTAACGTATTGGTATTCCCAGACTTACAAGCAGGAAACATCGCTTACAAAATGGCACAACGATTTGGTCATGCCGAAGCATACGGTCCTATCCTACAAGGTATGGCAGCTCCAGTAAACGACCTTTCTCGTGGATGCTACGTTTCCGATATTGTTAACGTGATTGCAATTACTGCAACACAAGCAATTGGAAGAAAAAGTAATTAGGAATCAGTTGTCAGTAGTCAGTTTGGATATTCTAAAAACTGACAATTAAATAGTAAAACAGTCCGTTAGGCATTTGCTTGACGGACTGTTTTATTCTTTAAAGATTTGTTCTATAAATACAGAAAATTTTTCTATTCGGGTTTTATTGTAATTTCCAATAACAAGTAAATCCTCATCTCCAGTTACTATATAATCGGCATTACAACTATCCGCCATAGATAATATATACAAATCTTTTGCATCACGAATTGGGTAAGATGACGATTGTGTTATATCAATCATTTTACAACATACAAAAAACAAGGCTTGTAAATTGTTCAATTTCTCATCTGTAATGCAATCTTTAAATTTTGGACGAGAAAGTACCACATTGATTTCGTCTATCAATGGTTTCGAAACAAAAACATCAACATCTTCTCGTTGTATGATGTTATCTAATAATGCCAAACGTTTTCCCAAAACAAATGAAATCCAAATGTTGGCATCAAAAATTACTTTCATTTTGCGTAGCGGATAGCGTTAACTTCTTTTTGTATTTCCTCATCAGAAAACGCACACGTTTCTTCACAAGAAGACACGAATTTGGATAATGTTTGTTGTTTCAACCTAATCTGCCACCCCATTTTCTTGGCATATTCTTCAAACACCTTAATATCGACACGTGGTATTGTCAATTCAAAACTTACACTTCCATAGGAAGCAACTGGCTCATTTACGATTTTTTTCATATTTTGTGAATTTGGTTGAACAAATATATAAATTTTTCACAAATAAAAAATGCAGAACCCCTTTCGGAATTCTGCATTTTCATTATTCATTACTCACTACTAATTAATCATTACTTTTACATTTTGTCCTTCAACAACAACGAAATAAATACCAGCTTTCAAATTTTGGTTGGTAACCTTTTGACCAAGACTTGTAATTACAAATGCTGGTGCTTCGCCATTTACAAAGATTTGGTTGTTTACGATTGAAATTGCGTTTGCAAGTTCCACATTTTCAATTGCTGTTGTTGTACTTCCGCCTGTGCCGTCTGCATTTTTAGTTGTGAACGAGCCTGTATATTCTTTTAGCACCGATTTACTTTTATCCAATGCCTTGAAAGAATAATTGTAGCCTGTTGACGCAGAAAGACCTGTAACCGTGAACTGATAGCCTTCTACGGCTGCTTTGAGTTGCGAGTTAGAGAAATCTATATTTGCCAACTGCCCTTGATTGTTGAACGTAAGCGTGCAGAATGTTACGCCATTGCTTTGGATTGTAAGCGTATAGGAATTTGCCGAAGCATTTGTTGGCATTGAGAACACTGCCTCGCTGATTTCTGGTTCCACTACAACCTCGTCGCTTGATAATTCGGTTGACTCGGCAGAAATGCAATCAACGTGTTTAAAGGAGCCCCATACAGGATGAATATCGTATGCCTCGAAATTATCACACGGAATTGTTAAATACCCATTGTAATTGCTGAATGACGAAGCATCTACATCTGGTGGATTAACCGCATAACAAGTTACTCTTGAAAGTGCAGAACAATCTGAAAACGCTTTTTTTCCAATTGTGGTTACATTTTCACCAATAACTACGTTTTTCAAACCACTGCAACCAGAGAATGCCTTATCTCCAATACTCGTTACACTGTTAGGTATGGTAACAGAAGTTAGATTGGTGCAACCACTAAAAGCATTGTTCCCAATCTCAGTTACTAAATATTTTTCATTGTTAAATTCAACATATTCAGGAACAACAAGATTTTTTTCGTCAATAGAAATAAAATTTGAGTTTTCAATCTCTATTATTAAATCGTCTGTGACGTTATCATAAGAAATTACTTTTACTGTTAGATTCACACATAATTCTATATTTTGAACAAAAAACACATCACCAACATGTATATCTATACTTGTTTCTGTATCTCCATTGAATGTTGTCTTGGACGAACCTACTTTTATAAATTCGTTCGTAGACTCTGTACCAGAAATCATTCTAAGACAATCTACACCAATGTAACCCGGAGTTTGAAATTGAAACAGAACTTTTGTCGCATCATCATCTAACTGTCCTTTTGCTAGAACTCCTCTATCAACCGTGAAAAAACAACCTGTCGAAGAGTGTGCCCCACCCATAGAAAAAGTTTTACCATATCCTCCTACAGTAGCAGTTTTAGTAGAGAAATTAAAACTAGTAAATAACATTTGGCTAAATAAAGTATTAGCAACTATCATCATAATAAAAAATAAAGAAATCTTTTTCATAATCCTAAAATTTAATGTTTAATAATTTTTTAATTACAGTTAAAACTGATTCTGCTGTACAATCATTCAATGCGTTGATTTCCGACTCATCGCCTTCGCAGAAATAGTTAGAAAACCTAACGATAGAAAAATTGCATCGAGAAGCAAATTTATTTACGCAATGTATAGTATCACCTTTGCTTCGCGACGCACATACAACCACGTCAACATTTGCTTTCAACGCCCAATTGAGCCATGTTTTCACAAGTTTCGCATCGTCTCCGCTAGTAATGACACAAATCTTTTTATCTTGGCATTCAAACAAATACCACTTATCAACCTCGTTCAATTCCTTGAAATCAAGTTGTTTTATATTTTTACTTGATTTCAATTTATCTGCTAATAGACACAAAGACGTTGTTTTACCAGACTCTGCTCTTGCAGAATCACAAACAATGTACTTTTTGATTTCATTTTTCATTGTTTTAAAGTTTAGTTTAACTTATTCTGCAAAATTTTCCCCAACCGCAGATTTTGTTGAAGTACCTATGGGGGCTGTTGGGATACACACATAAAAAAAGCGCAGGTACTTGTTTAATTGTATCATTCGGATTCTTGAGGTTCTGGACGTACCTTTGTCAACCAAACTAACAGAACAACTACCCACGCCAAACGACGTGAGCGTCTTTGTTACCTTTCTTGGTTGACAAAATTTGAAATTGTCCAGATTTCAAAGAATCCAAGATTCAGCAAAAAACGCTTTTTCCGCCACCTAAGTGGCTATTTTATAAATGTGCGTACAACTACGCGTTTACTTCATAGGCAAAAAGTTTTAATGGTTTAACATAACTTTCCATATTTCATTTCGTGTTCCAAAAATTCATAGCAATAACAAGAACTTTGCAAATACAATCCAGTATTATCGTCTTGTAATTTCTCATATAATGTTGAATTATATAAAGTTGCTAGTGCTTCTTGCATAGACATTTGATGGTCCTGCATCAAACTTATAACCAAATCTTGTGCTATTTCATCTTTTGCTTGTTGCTTGTCCATAGTCTATCATCTTTAAATATTGAATAGCTTTCTTTGTACCGAAATAATATTGTTTGTTCAGATGAACAAATTTTAATTCTTCGGCCAATTGTGCAGCTGTTATACTTCCACGAATATAGAGATGCAGTTGGTCATAAACCCCATCATCAGCCACTGGTCCATACACAATATCATAGTTGTGCGTGAAACCGTTTCTTGAAGCGAATCTGTTTTTTGCTATAAACTCAGCCCACTCCGCTGTGGCCGATTCAAAACATAATACATTTAATTCCGAATTACTCAAACAACTATCATCAAATTCAAATGTCGTTACTATTGGTGATTTACCATTTTCTGAATCTATTGCCACACAACGAAATGCCATTGCATCTGCTTGGTCTTTTATATCAGTCAAATAGAATCCTTTTCCAAAATCTTTATTTACTTGCCCTATCGACAAATCTATTTTTAGTATAGGTACATTTGAACCATGAAACAATATTAACATACAGAAATGCCTCCTCCATTTTTTTGACAAACCTTTGTCACATCGTCCAACACATCTTCCATTGAAAGCAAATGTTCGGCGGCATAATGTTCTTCCAAAAAATCTAAGCCTTTGTAACGTTGTATATACAAAAAAGCATTCCGAACGGGGATTTTATATCGTTCAGAGAAATCTTGTATCACAAATATGAAATACAAAACTCGTTGTCGTAATTCTTTCTCGCTCATACTACTTTTGGGTTTTCAAATATAAGAATTATTTCAACTACTTTGAACTTTAATATTTTTTTATGAAATTTGTGGGACAAATAAAAAATACAAACAATATGAAACTTTTAGTCTTAAACTGCGGTAGTTCTTCAATAAAATATCAATTATTGGAAATGCCAGCCGAAAAAGTTATGGCTGTCGGCGTTGTTGAACGTATTGGCGAACCAATGGGTAAAATCAAAATGGAAATTGACGGCAACAAAGAAGCTTTTGATTTGCCTATTGAAAACCACGAAATTGGCGTGTCGAAAGTAATAGACCTTTTACTTGATCCAAAACGCAGCTTAATTTCAAGTCCAGACGAAATTAAAGCTATTGGTCACCGTATTGTACACGGTGGCGAATATTTCAGCGAAAGTGTTGAACTTACTCCTGATGCAATTGCAAAAATCGCAGAATGCAATGATTTTGCACCACTCCACAACCCTGCAAACCTAAAAGGTATTAAAGCTGCGCAAGCCGCTCTACCAAAAGCAGTTAACTGTGGTACATTCGATACTGCATTCCATCAAACAATGGAACCTGTTGCGTATATGTACGGTTTGCCTTACAAATACTACGAACAATACAAAATCCGTCGTTATGGATTCCACGGTTCAAGCCACCGCTACGTTTCGCAGGAAGCTGCAAAAATGATGAACAAAACTTTGGACAACTGCAAAACGATTGTTTGCCATATTGGTAACGGTTCGTCGGTAACTGCTGTTGTAAACGGAAAATCGGTTGACACTTCTATGGGATTCACTCCTCTTGAGGGCGTAATTATGGGAACTCGTGCTGGAAATGTTGACTTAGGAGCTGCCTTCCAAATGATGCGCCGCGAAAATCTTACAATAGACCAAATCGACAACATTGTAAACAAACAAAGTGGTTTGAAAGGTATTGCAGGTGTTTCTGATATGCGTGACTTGCAAAGTATGGCAGCAAATGGCGATGTAAAAGCAAACCTTGCAAAACAAATGTTAGCGTTGAGCATAAAGAAATATGTTGGTGCTTATCTTGCTGAAATTGGCGGTGCAGACTGCATTGCATTTGCAGGTGGTATTGGCGAACACGACGGCGATGTACGTAAAAACATACTTTCTGGCTTAGAATGTTTCGGTATTGAGATTGATCAAGCAGCAAACAGCAAACAAGGCGAAAGTTGGGTTATTTCAACACCAAATTCAAAAATTAAAGTATTCGTCATTCAAACTAACGAAGAAATCGTTATTGCTCGCGATACATACAAAATCGTTACAAAAAAGTAACCGATTTCATTCTATCATAAAAAAGTCCGGCTAACTCAGTCGGACTTTTTTATTTTATAACCATTCCATTATTTCTGTACCATGCGAATACTCCGCCCTTGATCACGGAAATCAAGAGCAACACACCGCAACCAACAACAAAAATGCTCCAATATAATTTTTCATAATCTACCATTTTACTTCCGTAAAGATAAAAAATAAAGGGAATGATATACATTAGTTGTCAGTTACCAGTTGTCAGACGAATCTCTTTGTGTAATCAACTTACCATTATGGAAATCAAACTGAAAACTGACTACAGATACCTAATTACAAATAATTGTGCTGCCAACTTGTATATTGTATCCTAAATTATTTTGATTTGGTAGATCAAATACATTTTGAAGTGCATATTCTAACACTTCCACTTGCGAACGAACCTCTTCCATGCACAAATGCATATCGTTACCAAATGACACAGTCTGATCTATTGCATACAGAAACGCTTCGTCATACAAAACAATATCAATCGTATGAATTACTTCGTAACAACTCTCGCTTGGTGTCGTAACATAAAACTTAAACTGATGTCCATCATCATAACCAAGATCTGCCTCCAATGGAGTTACAATTCCATTCATTATTTGATTATAAATAACTGTGTGATTTTTCCCTACACAAGCAACACGAGTCCAATCTTGGGCATACATACTCATTGGCAATAAACACAAAAACAATACAATCAGTTTTTTCATATTAGAAATACATTTATCATTTTTGAATCAAATATAACACTTCATAGATAAAAAATCATTTGGACTAATCATAGCAACGTAGAATTTACAAGAAATTAAATACATAATTATATCTTTGCCGAAAATAAGGTGGGTTATGTCAAATGGTCTCAAAGGCATATTTATTATTTTATTCTATTTAGTTATAGGAGAAGCTATTAGCTATCTCATTAACGAATTTATACCTGGCAACGTCATCGGTATGATTTTGCTATTTATATCACTTCAAATAGGTTTTGTAAAGGAAGAATCTATTGAAGTGATTTCATCTTTCATAACCGAAAACATGACAATACTATATTTACCACCAAGTATTGGGTTGATGGCATCTTACAAACTTTTAGGCGACCACATTGTCACAATCATACTTGCAATTATTGTAAGTACACTATTAGTAATAACAGTGGTCGGTAAATTACAAGACAAAATTGGCAAAGACGAATGAAAGAATTATTACATAGTGAAGCATTTATTTTGGGGTTAACCGTATTTTGTTTTTGGTTAGGAACGATTATCAACAAACGATTTCAAAAGCCATACACAAGTCCCATTTTATTAGCAATACTATTTCTGATTCCAATACTATTATTACTTGACATAGATTATCAAACGTACGAAAAAAACACTCATATTATCACATTTTTACTTGGACCTGTTGTTGTTTCTTTGGGATACTACTTACACAAACACGTTGCCGCCATCAAAAAAAATCTTGTCCCAATTTTAATTACAATTTTCATTGGCAGTTTAGTTGGCGTACTAAGCGTTATTGGTATTTGTAAACTATTCAATGCACCAACAGAAATAATCACAGCAATGGAACCAAAATCAGTTACAATGCCTATTGCTCTTGGCATTTCTGCTCGTTCACACGGAATACTATCGCTCACCGCTGTTTCTGTCGCTATTTGCGGTATTTTTGGAAGCGTAATTGGACCCTGGTTACTAGATAAACTAAAAATAAAAAGTCCAATTGCTCGTGGCTTGGCAATGGGAGCAGCCGCACATGGTGTTGGAACTGGACGCGCAATGCAAATGGGAAAAATAGAAGGTGCCGTAGCTGGTATGGCTATAGGTTTAATGGGGGTTATGACCGCTATTATTATTCCAATTTTAGAAACTTTTATGTAGTGATTAGTGTTTAGTTCTTTAGTCTTTTGTCTTACTTCTTAACAATTTTCTACTTTGACTTTTTTCTCTAAAAAATATACATTCTTTTTACCTGTGATTGACAAAAAATAAGTAATTTCGCTTCGTTTTTAATACACAACTACAAATATGGCAGATAGTCAAGAAATTAAGATTTTTTCGGGTGAAGCAACCCGTTATCTTACTGATAAAATCGTAAAATATTACGGTGTTGAAATGGGTGCTTCGGCAGTAACTCGTTTTAGTGATGGTGAATTTGAACCTCGTTTTGACGAACCTGTTCGTGGTAAAGAGGTTTACATTGTTCAATCAACTTTTGCTCCAGCTGACAACTTATTAGAACTTTTGTTGTTGATTGATGCAGCAAAACGTGCTTCTGCAGCTCACGTAACGGCTGTTATTCCGTATTTCGGTTTTGCTCGTCAAGATAGAAAAGAAAAATCTCGAATCTCTATTGGAGCAAAATTGATGGCTAATTTGCTTCAAAAAAGTGGCGTTGATCGTGTTGTTACAATG
>JAZRVS010000180.1:0-12256 GCA_045599365.1 Bacteroidales bacterium | reverse complement strand
ATTTACCTGTTCCTGTAACTATCATCATAAATGAAGGTTCGGGCATTTTGTCGGTATCTATTTTTTTTGCCAATAGATGTAGGTTTTTCGCACCTTCCGCTATAAGAGTTTCACCACCTAATTTTATTTCTACCAAACCGTAGTGACCGTTGCGAAGGTGTACAACACTGTCGCATTCCAAACCGTTGTTGTCTCTATAGTGGAAAACTGAGCCATCAATTGCATCGGCATACACTCGTAAGTCACGTACAACCATAGTTTCGAACAATAAGCCAAGTGTGTTTAAGTCTTTCATTAAATCACGTGGACCAAGACCTAAAGAAGCAGTTGCAATACTCGAATCAACGAAATAGCGTGTAGGAGAAGTTCGTATGGCGGCTTTGGAACGTAAATTTGGGTTCCATGCTTCCATGTCTTCAATAACGAAAATTTTCCGTAAGGCATTGATATAGGAAGTAATAGTTTTTTCGTTCAGTATATTTCCGTTGCTTGACATCATGTCGGCACCAATAGTGCCTATAGATGCCTGAGAACCTTGGTGACGTGCGTAACTTCGTAACAAACGCCGAGTATTGGCTTCGCTACGGTTTACCTCGTCAACTTCTATAATCTCACGCTTTGCAACCGCATCTACGTAATTGAAGGCTTGTCGCAAGGCGGCACGTTCAGATTTATCAATAGATTTTGGCCAACCACCACGGCATATCAAGAATGATAATTTTTCCACATTTAACTCGTTGCTTTCAACAGCTTCAAAATCTCCATCAAATAACGCCTTTAAAGAGACTTTACCATTAGACTCTCCAGATTCGTACAACGACATTGGACGCATTTTTACCCAACCAACCCTACCAGTACCAGTATGGCTTATTTTGTCATAATTAACTGGTTCTGCACTTCCTGTTAATATAAAAAGACCTTCTTCGTTACGTCTGTCAACTATAAAACGACAAGCATCCCATAGTCGTGGAGCCTTTTGCCACTCATCAAACAGACGAGGATTTTTACCAGCCAAAAGTAATTCTATATTATTCTCGACCAATTTCATATAATCGTCCATGTGACTTGGATCGTCCATAAATACGACACTACCAGCATATTGCAAAGCGGAAGTGGTTTTTCCGCACCATTTTGCACCCTCAATCAATACAATTCCTGCAGACTCTAATTGTAATAAAATTAGTTCATCTGAAACTCGTTTAGTATATTCTTTTTCTTCGTTCATTATGTGTTATTTTTTATTATCGTGCAAATATACATATATTTTATTAAGAAACAAATAGTTAATCGTTTTTTATTGGAGCATTTGGAGATTTTTCATTGGAACATTTGAAGATTTTTCATTGGAGCGTTTGAAGATTTTTCATTGGAGTGTTTGAAGACTTTTTATTGGAGCATTTGGAGATTTTTCATTGGGGCGTTTGAAGATTTTTTATTGGTGCATTTGGAGATTTTTTATTGGAGTGTTTGAAGATTTTTCATTGGAGCATTTGAAGATTTTTTATTGGAGCGTTTGAAGATTTTTTATTGGAGTGTTTGAAGACTTTTTATTGGAGCATTTGGAGATTTTTCATTGGAGCATTTGGAGATTTTTCATTGGAGCATTTGAAGATTTTTTATTGGAGCGATTGAAGATTTTTTATTGGAGCATTTGAAGATTTTCCATTGGAGCATTTGGAGATTTTTTATTGGAGCGTTTGAAGATTTTTCATTGGAGTGTTTGGAGATTTTTACTTATCCACATCAAAAAAAAGAGATGCGAAAATCACATCTCTTAATTCTTAACTCTTAATTCTTATCTCTTAATTCTTATCTCTTATCTCTCTCATTCTTACCGACACCGCATTTTTGTGTGCATCAAGCATTTCTGCTTCTGCCATTGTTTCGATTGTTGGGCCAAGGGTTATAAGTCCTTGAGGGATGATTTCCTGAAATGTAATTTTTCTTACGAAACTATCGAGAGAAACACCGCTATATGCCTTCGCATAACCATTTGTTGGAAGGGTGTGGTTTGTTCCCGAAGCATAGTCGCCAGCACTTTCTGGAGAATAATTACCCAAAAATACGGAGCCTGCATTTACAACCTTTTTGCTGAACTCAAATGCGTTGACGACCGACAAAATAAGATGTTCTGGAGCATATTCGTTCATCATTTCCACCATTTCGTTTTGAGAATCAAAAACGATTATTTTGCTATGTTGCACCGAAACTTCAACAATTTCGTTTCTTTTTAGTATAGACATCTGGCGTTCTACAGCAGTTTTTGTTTCATCAGCAATTCTTTGAGATGTTGTCAGTAAAATTGCCTGACTATCTTTCCCGTGTTCGCATTGCGACAAGAAATCGGCTGCGATAAATTCAGGATTAGCAGTTTCGTCGGCAACAATCATTACTTCCGACGGACCAGCAGGCATATCAATGGCAACACCTTGGGTGCTTACCATCATTTTGGCTTTCATTACGAATTGATTTCCAGGACCGAAAATTTTATAGACCTGCGGAATTGTTTCGGTTCCGTAAGCCATTGCTGCAATTGCTTGTGCGCCACCAACCTTGAAAATCTGCGTTACGCCAGCTTGTTTAGCTGCGTATAAAATTGCAGGGTGGATTGAGCCAGTTTTGCCTTCGGGCGTACAAAGAATAATTTCTTTACAACCAGCGATTTTTGCAGGAATTGCAAGCATCAGAATTGTTGAAAATAATGGTGCTGAACCACCTGGAATATACAATCCAACTTTCTCTATACCAACACTTTTACGCCAGCATTTTACGCCGAATAATGTTTCTGTTACCGAAGGAATTTCTTCCTGACGTTCGTGAAATTTTGTAATGTTTGCGATTGCCACTTTGATGGCAGATTTCAATTTGTCGGAAACTAATGATTCAGCAACGTTAATTTCTTGTTGTGAAACGGTAAGGTTTTGAATGTTCGGATTGTCGAATTTACGACAATATTCCAAAACAGCCTTATCACCATTTTCTTTTACATTATTTAAAATACCAGCTACAATTGGTTCAAGTTCATTGTTTTCCAACAATGGACGTTTGAGTATTGTTGTCCAATCATTCTTGTCTGGATTAATAAATATCTCCATCCGTAATATATTTAACTTTTGACATTCAAATATTTACATAGTTACCCATCTAACAAGCAAGCAACTACTTTACACAACGCAAATATATCAAAATAAATCATTTTTCATTTCACAAATCTGTTTCAAAAAACTATCTTTGCAAGGATTTGTGGACTACAACCACTCTAACAAAAACTTAACTATATGAAACACATAAAGATAGGTATTACCCACGGGGATATAAATAGTACAAATTACGAGGTTATAATGAAGGTTTTATCTGACCAAAAGATTTTTGAAGGTAAGACAATCATAGTATATGGCTCTTCCAAAGTAGCAGCATATCACCGAAAAAACACAGATTTACAAAATTTCAATTTTAATCTCATCAGTAATGCGGACGAAGCAGCAAACAAGCGTCCAAATATCATCAATTGTGTAAGCGAAGAAATCAAAGTTGATGCAGGTTCTGCAACGAACGAAGCTGGAATGGCAACAATTGATGCTATGCAAGCTGCGGTAAATGACTTGAAAAATAATAAAATAGACATTCTCATAACTATGCCTATTAACCAAGAATCAGTTCGCGCTGCTGGATTTGATTTCACAAGCAATACAAATTTTCTTGCTAAAGAATTTAATAGTACACAACAATTAGAAATTTTTGTAAATAGCTCTATTAAAGCTTGTTTTGTTTCAAACAATTCTTATATATCGCAAATAAGCAAAAGTATTACCAAGAATTTTATTCTTGAAAAAATTGTTGCTTTTAATGACGCTCTTCGTTCTGATTTTGGCAAAGACAAGCCAAAAATTGCCGTGTTAACTCTCAATAGCACTCTTGGTGAAGAAGAAAAAGAGCAAATTAAACCAGCTATAGAAGAAGCAAAAAATAATGGTTTTATATGCGTTGGTCCATATTTCCCAGAATCATTTTTTGCAAATGCAGAATACACGAAATTCGATGGTGTTCTTGCAATGTATAGAGACCAAATTGCTGTTCCGTTTAAAGCTATATCGTACGAAGATGCTATTTCATACACTTCTGGATTACCACAAATTTGCGTAGCTCCAAGTATGATGGTTGATTATGCTTCTGTTGAGAAAAATCAAGCTGATGGAACTTCGCTACTTCAAGCTATTTTCGCTGCGTGTGATATTCTTGAAAACAGAGAATCTTTTATTGAAATCACAAAAAATCAATTGAAATAAATTATGTTAGAATCAATTTCTGGGTTTGTTCAAAAATTGACACCTACCTATGCAATAGTAACTACTTCTGGTATAGGTTTTTATATAAATATTTCTGTCAATACTTGCGAAAAATTGCAAGAACAAACAAATTGCTTTTTATTGCTTCACGAAATCATTCGGGAAGACACTCACGATTTGTATGGTTTTTTTGACGAAAATGAACGAACAATGTTTCGACTACTCATTTCAGTTTCTGGCATCGGTGCAAATACAGCACGCGTAATTTTGTCAAAGATGAGACCTTCTGAACTCGCAGCAGCAGTAATGGCTGGCGATTCTGTCTCTATACAAACAATAAAGGGAATTGGCGGAAAAACTGCACAAAGATTAGTATTAGAATTAAAAGACAAAGTCAACTTTATTGATGGTGATACAAAAATAATCGGTTCTCAAGGCAATAGTTTGAAAATCGAATCGTTATCTGCATTGGTTATGCTTGGCTATCAAAAAAATGCAGCAGAAAAAGTAGTTGATGCTATTATGAATGAATCGGTTCAACACTCAGTAGAAGATATTGTAAAATTAGCATTAAAACGATTGTAACTGCCTAATATATAAAACCTTGAAGTTCGTTAAACGACTATATATACTATTTGTTTTTGCAATGTTCAGCGTTATGCTGGCATCGGCAACGGGCTTGATACGACTAACTATTCCGAACGAAATTCTACAACCTAATGACACTTCTAAATTGCATTCTCCATCTCCCAAAGAAACTGGCAATTCTTTTGAAGATGCAAACAATAGTTCTAAAGGTATTCATTTAGAAGATTCTCCAGACTACGGGTACAAAATTGATTATAATCCTGAAAGCGATGAATACGAAGCGACCAAAATGATTGGCGATAATGCTGTTACGCCAACTTTTTCTCTTCCGCCTGCTGATTACTATAAAATTTCTGGAAAACAACGCTCTCAAAACTACTGGAGAACTCGGGCGAACGAAACTCGACGTGGTGGTGCTTCATCTTACGAACCGACTCTTGATTTATTAGGTAAGGATAGCAAAATTGGGGATTTGATAGACATAAAACCTCAAGGTGCCGCAGAATTAAATTTTGGTTTGAAATTTACCAACAACCACAATCCCCGCCTATCAAAAAAACAACAACGACAACTACAATTTGATTTTGATAACAAAATACAAATGAGTGTTACTGGTTCCATAGGAGATAAGGTTTCTATGGCAATCAAATATGACACCGAATCTCAATTTGAATTTGAACAAGAAGTAAAATTACAATACGAAGGTGATGAAGACGAAATAATTAAAAACATAGAAGTTGGTAATGTCTCGTTCCCGTTGTCAAGTTCTTTGATTTCTGGAAGCTCAAGCCTTTTTGGTGTCAAAACCGATTTACAATTTGGCAAACTCTTTTTAAGTGGTGTTTTCTCTCGTCAACAAGGAGAAACATCATCTATTTCAGTACAGGGCGGTGCGCAAACCGAAGATTTCGAAATACAATGCGACGAATACGATAATAATAAACACTTCTTCCTTTCTCAATTTTTCCGTGAACATTATGAAGAATCTCTCAAAAATCTTCCTGAAATCAATAGTGGTATTGAAATACGAAAAGTTGAAGTCTGGGTAACTCAAACTTCAAGTGGGAAAGAAGATGCACGTAATATTTTGGCTATAACCGATTTAGGTGATACTTATGGAACAGGTATTGGTGGTACAAAAGAATATGATTTACCTGAAAATGGTAAAATGTACAAGAAAATAAAAAATACCGCTGGTATCCGTAGTATAAATACAGTTTCTAGTGCTTTGAATGGCGTATTGGAACAAGGTCCAGAGTACGAAAAAATAGAACAAGCCGTTCTTCTTAAACCATCTGAATATGATGTTAACACTAAATTAGGTTACATTTCTCTTCGTTCTGCCGTAAATTCATCTAAAATATTAGCTGTTGCCTACGAATACGAATATAGAGGCAAAGTTTATCAAGTTGGTGAATTTTCAAGTGATGGAATTGAACATCCTGATGTGTTGATTGTAAAACTATTGAAAGGTACTCAATCAAATCCAGACTATCACAACTGGGACTTGATGATGAAAAACGTCTATTCCATTGGTGCATACCAAGTTAGTAGCGACGACTTCGTTTTAGATGTTTTATATCAAGATGATAGAACTGGTGCGCCTATACCCTATTTGTCAGAAGGAGAATTAAAAGGTCAAAGTTTAATTTCAGTTTTGAATTTAGACAATCTTTCTTCGGACTTACAACCATATTCCGATGGTATGTTTGACTTTGTTGAAGGTGTAACAATCAAGTCTGCAAGAGGGCTCATCTATTTCCCTGTACTTGAACCTTTTGGTTCTTCTTTGGAAGCAAAAATAAATGACTCCGATTTATCTAAAAAATACGTATTCAACGAACTTTACGACTCAACTCAAAGTGCAGCTCGACGTATTGCAGAAAAAAATAAATTCATATTAAAAGGCTCCTATAAATCAAGTGTTTCTTCGGAAATTTCACTTAATACAACTCAGGTAAAATCAGTTAAAGTAATGTGTGGCGGTCTTACATTACAAGAAGGCTCTGATTATACAGTTGATTACTCTTCTGGAACAGTTTCTATCATCAATTCTGGTATTTTGGAATCTGGATCTACAATAAATATATCGTACGAAAATGATCCTTTATTTAGCACAACTACTAAAACATATATGGGTACACGAGCTGAATATCGTTATTCTGACAATATCAGTTTTGGTGGTACTTTGATACATCTTTCCGAAGTCCCATCTGTACAAAAGGTTGGATTTGACGATTATCCTATCTGTAATACAATTTGGGGAATTGATGCAAAATATTCAACTGAATCAATGTTTTTGACTAAAATGGTTGATAAAATTCCTCTAATTGACACGAAAGAAATGTCTTATATTGAGGCTTCTGCTGAATTTGCACAATTACTTCCTGGTCAATCAAAATATATTTCCGATGCCGTTTCTATTGACGACTTTGAAAGCTCTGAAGGAAGAATTTACATAAAAGAACCTACAGCTTGGAAATTAGCAAGTACCCCACAAGGACAAAAATCTTTATTTCCAGAAGCATCTCTTGTAAATGATTTGGCATACAATTATAATAAGGCTTTGATTTCTTGGTATAACATCAATACATCTTTTTACGAACGAAGTTCCCCTGTAAGTCGTTCTATTCAATCAGAACAATTCTCAAGGACTGTTTATCAATCGAACTTATTTCCTAACAGAGACTTATCAACGTACGAAGATGTTCCTATGACACTTTTGAACATCGCCTACTATCCGTATGAACGAGGTCAAAACAACTATGATACAAAAGGTCGTGCTGGTATTTCTGCTGGTTTGAATAGCGATGGTCTTTTGAATAATCCTTCTTCTCGTTGGGGTGGTATTATGCAATCGCTCACCACGACTGATTTTGAGGCAACAAATGTTGAGTACATTGAATTTTGGATGATGGATCCTTTTGTTAATGACGTGGATAATAAACATCAAGGTGGCGATTTATATATTAACATTGGGCGTATTTCGGAAGATGTTTTGCGCGATGGACGTAAATCAGCCGAAAATGGTCTAATTAACGATAACACAAGATTAGATGAAACTGTTTGGGGAAAAGTTCCTAACTACTCTATTGTAGAAACTGGTTTTAGTAGCGATATTGATAGAAATATCCAAGATGTTGGTCTTGATGGTTTATCGGATATGTCGGAACAACGATTTTTTGCTCAATATTTGAAGGATGTTAAAGAAATTGTAACACCAGAAGTGTACGAAACATTCGCTACTGACCCATCTCATGATAATTTTTCTTCGTATTTAAATAACAGAGGTGAAGAAAAAGACATTGTATGGCGTTACAAATACTACAATGGAACTGACGGCAATTCTCCGTCAGGAACTTCTCAAGGCCTTTCTACATACAAGCCAGATATAGAAGACTTAAATCAAGATAACACGCTACAAGAAAATGAAGCTTATTATCAATATCACATTAGCTTGCGTCCAGAGGATATGGTTGTTGGAAAAAACTTCATTGAAGATGCTACAGTAGAAAACGTAAACAACGACAACTATCAATGTCAAGCAACTTGGTATCAATTCAAAATTCCTATCAATTCAGAAGAAAAAGAACGTATTGGTAATATTTCTGATTTCCGAGACATCTCTAGCATGCGTATGTTTCTTCGTGGATTCAACGACTCCATTGTTCTTCGTATTGCAGAAATGGCTTTGGTTTATAGTAACTGGCGTGTGTACGAAGAACCTTTGTTTGAATCTGGAGAATATGACTTATTCTCCGACTCTAAGGTTGATATTTCTAGTGTAAATATCGAAGAAAATAGCACTCGAACACCAGTCAATTACGTACTACCACCAGGAGTTGATCGTGTTATTGACCCAACAAGTACTACCTTAGAAGAATTAAATGAATCTGCTCTATCAATGAAAGTTGTTGATTTGGAAGATGGAAATTCAAAAGCTATCTACAAACAAGTAAACAAAGATTTACGTCAATTTGGTTCTTTAGAAATGTTTATTCACGCAGAAGCTTTGATTGAGGAAGAAAATATGCTTGACGATGGAGATTTATGTGCTTTCATTCGCATTGGCTCCGATTATGTTGACAACTACTACGAATATGAAGTGCCGTTGAAATTGACTCCTCACATTATGGAAGGTGGCAATCGTTATACCAATGGTTCAAGCGATAGAAAAATTGTTTGGCCAGACGAAAATAAAATTTCGCTAAAATTAGAGGATTTAACAAATTTAAAACTGGAACGCAACAAAATGATTAACGATGGCGTTATTCCAGATCTTGAATCATACCACGTATATACAATCTCGGATGGTGAAAATCGAATGAGCATAAAAGGAAATCCAAATACTGGAAATGTTCGTACAGTAATGCTTGGTGTACGAAATAGAAAGAAAAAATCTACAAATCCAGATGATGATGGTCTCAAAAAATCGGGAATTGTTTGGTTCAACGAACTTCGATTAAGCGAAATGAATGACCAAAGTGGTTGGGCAACCGTTGGTTCTTTACGTACAAGTTTGGCAGACTTTGCCACAATTTCTCTTGCTGGTAAAATCAGTAAACCTGGTTTTGGTAGCGTTGACCAAAAAGTGTTTGAACGAAGCACAGAAAATCTCTATCAATACGATGTTGCTTCAAATGTAAATTTACACAAATTTTTCCCAGAATCGTGGAAACTTGTCTTGCCATTCTACGTTGATTTATCCGAAGTTTATATCACTCCTCAATACGATCCAACAAACCCAGACGTTACTCTATCTCGTTCATTATCAAATCTATCAAGTGAACATGAACGTGATTCATTATTAGAAATAACTCGTGATTATACACAAAACTTCAGTTATAATTTTACGAATGTAAAAATTGCTCGAACTCCAAAGAAACAACATCCGTTCAACATAACTAACTTTTCTGGAACTTTTGCATACAATCGTTTCCGCTCACATAATATTGATTATCAAGAAGATTACAAACATCAATATAAAGCTGCATTCAATTATTCGTACAATATGCGACCTAAAAATTACCAACCTTTCAAATCTAATAGTATCAAAATAATAAAAGATTTCAACTTCTATCTTTTACCAGCAAGCGTTTCGTTCAAAAGTGAATGGGATAGAACATACAAAGAACAACAAAGAAGAAATCTTTCTGCTTACAACTTTGATTTACCCAAAACAGCAAGTAAATGGTTCTATTGGTACAGAACATATAACGTAAACTACCCTATTTCTAAAGGACTGAAATTTTCGTATAATGCAAGCAATGATTCTCGTTTAGACGAACCTGCTGGTGTTATAGATAAATCTGACGAGGATATTTGGAAAGAATATAAACGTCAAGTTTGGAATAGTGCCAAAACCTTTGGTGACAATATGGATTTTAATCAAAAATGGAATCTTACTTGGCAAGTTCCTATCAACAAAATATCACTACTCGATTGGACAACAACAACATACAAATACGCAGGAACATATAATTGGCAATTAGGAACAGAATCAACTGATGAAACAATTGATTGGGGAAATACCATCACTAACACTGGTACTCATACAATTGATGGAACATTGAATTTTACGAAATTGTACAGCAAATCTAAGTACCTTGCTGGTGTTCAAAAACGCATGAAATCGCAACAAACACAGACCAAAAAGACGAGTTCACAAAAGAAAATAGAAACTGTTAAATACACCAAAGCAAACTTCAAAACAAACTCCGAAAATGTCGCTATTGTTCGCCACAATTTAGGGACATCTGACATTAAAGTTACCGTTATGGACGATGATGGACAACTTGTCCCAAATGAAATTAAAGTTCTTTCGGAAAAGAAAGTTCAAATTACTTGTAAACGCGAATTTGAAAAAGGAAAAATCACCGTCATCGGTAAGAAAGATGTTGAAACAAAACCTATTGACTATGTTGCTAATACTCTTATGATGTTCAAAACTGCAACAATTAGTTACACACAATCGGAAGGTTCGTTCGTTCCAGGATACAAATATGGATCACAAATATTAGGAATGAACAAACCATTTTCGTCATTAACACCGACATTCCCATACGTTCTCGGCTTAGTTCCTAACGATTTAGAAGATTTTTTAACTACAGACCAATGGCTAGTTGACAATGACAACATAAGCGATAAACTTAAATGTACATACTCAAATCGTTGGAAAATACAATCTTCGCTTGAACCAATAAAAAATATGAAAATCACCTTGTCTGCAGAACGAAGTTATTCTAAAAACTACACAAAATACTTATGGGGCGATGCTGAAGAAAACGAAAGAAATCGTCTAACAAATGGTAATTTCTCTATTTCTACCAATACTCTATCGTCTGCTTTTAATCCCGATAAAGCATACGAACAATTCAAAAAGAATCGCCGAGATATTGCACATCGTTTGGCTCAACAAAATATTGGCTCTATATACGAAACCAATATTGAAACTGGCTTCCCTACTTTATATAACGAAATGTCTCAAGATGTATTGATTCCAGCTTTCTATGCGGCTTATACGGGTCAAAGTGTTTCCGATGTAAACATTGACTCTTATTTCATACCATTGTTTTCTACATTCAAAACATTCCTCCGTTCTTTAAATTGGAAACTTACCTACAATGGTTTATCTAAAGTTGCATTCTTCAAAAAATACTTTAAATCAATCAATATCAACCACTCTTACACATCTACTTATTCAATGGGTTCGTACGAATCATTCTCTTCTGGGAATATGTACGAAGACGCATTTTACATTGACCCAATTGACGGTTCGCTCTACCTTTCACCTGAATACGATGTATCTACGGTTGGTATTTCTGAACGATTGAACCCATTGATTGGCTTTGACTCAAAAATGAAAAGTAATTTTACCGCAAAATTTGAAGTTAGACGAAATAGAACTGTTACACTATCGTTCACAAATACAGAAATTTCAGAAGTTTCTAATTTTGAATATGTTGTTGGTGCTGGATACGTCTTTGAAAACTTTAAAGTCAATATAAAAACTGCTGGTGGAAGTCATAATTTTGAAAACGATTTAACCTTCCGTTTTGATTTCTCTATTCGCGATAATCAAACTATTAGACGCAATATTGCAGAAGATATTACAAGAAAAATTTCAGGAACAAAATCATACGCAATGAAAGCTTACGCAGAATATATGTTAAGTGACCGAATCACAACAAGATTCTACGTTGAATATACAATGAATCAACCTCTTACAAATGGTTATAGAACATCTACAACAAGCGGAGGTATCAATTTGAGATTTTCGTTAATGTAAAATAGTGATTAGTGACAAAATGAAAATAAATAAATACATATATACAATTCTATCATTCGTCTTCGCTTTGCTACAAAGTTTCTCCGTGTATGCC
>JAZRVS010000179.1:0-2394 GCA_045599365.1 Bacteroidales bacterium | reverse complement strand
AACATTTTAATGCTCGTCTTGTGTTTTTGTGTAATTGTAGATTAAAATATAAATGTTACAAAGATATTTTTATATTTGTCTCAATAATAAAAAATAGAAATCATGAAAGGTAAATACCAAAAACTAATCGTTATCGGAATTGTTACTGTCTTCTTTCTTATAGCATTTGGTAACAGTATGTTCATCAAGTTGGATGCAACAGAACGTGGTGTGATTTTCCGTCAGTTTACTACAGGTTTGGACAAGGAAAATGTATATGAACCAGGTTTCCACGTAATTGCCCCATGGAACGACATGTATGTGTTCAATGTAGCTGAACAAAAAATTGAAGAGACAATGGATGTGCTTGATAAAAATGGACTTTCTATCAACATCGAAATAACCGTTCGTTTTTATCCTATTTATAATAGTGTAGGTTTCTTGTACGAACAATTCCGCACAGATTATGCAAATCTTTTGGTTATACCAGAAGTTCGTTCTTCTGTTCGACAAGTTGCTGGTCGTTATTCTGCAGAGGAAATTTATTCTACAAAACGTTCTGAAGTAGAACAAACAATTATTGACGAAGCAGGTAAAAAATTGCGTGACAACCACATAGAGATGAAAGCGTTATTGATTCGTTCTATCAATTTGCCACAAGATATACGTCAAGCAATTGAAAACAAATTAAAACAAGAACAAGAGGCTCTTGCATATCAATTCCGTTTGGACAAGGAAAAATCTGAAGCAGAACGTAAACGAATTGCTGCAGAAGGTGAAGCTCGTGCAAACAATATCATTAACAATAGTTTGACGCCAAACTTGTTAAAAATGAGAGGAATAGAAGCTACATTAGAGTTAAGCAAATCACAAAATTCTAAGACAGTGATTGTTGGTGGTGGCAGCAATGGTCTTCCTTTAATTCTTAACTCAGAAAAATAAAAAAATACAAAGTTTTATAAAGCAGGCTATTTCAATACAATGAGATAGCCTGTTTTATTTTTGAAATAATTGTTAGATACAACTTTGAGAATATCGGGTTTTTGTATCTTTGCCTGTCATATTTAGGAAGAAATTAACAAAAATAAAAACTATGAAAAAACTACTTTTAATTACATTGTGTATTACAACAGCTATAGCGGGTATTTCACAGAATTTCCCGTTCCCTATGAACGAACAAGGATATTCGTATCCGTATGGTATTTCGGCTACAAGTCCAAGAAACTCAAGCATTCAAAGCAAGTTTGTTGCTTGGGATAAAGCATTGTATACAGAAAGTGGGGATTTTGGTCGAATAAAATTTGACAATACGCAATACACTGTTTCAGAGGGTGTTGCGTACGGTATGTTGATTTATGTATATATGGCAAATGCAACAAATACAAAATGTCAAGAACGTTTTGATAAATTGTATGCGTATTACAAAAAATGGTCAGATTCTCATGGATTGATGCATTGGAAAATAGATGGTTTTTCATCTATTAATGGATACAAGGCAGCAACCGATGCCGATGTTGATGTTGCGTTAGCTCTTTGTCTTGCCGCAAAACAATGGGAAAAATCTTCAAAATATGATTATGCGAAAGAAGCAGAAACAATTCTGAAGAATATTTACAATTATGAAGTTACTTCAAAAACTATTGGTGGCAAAAGTGTAAAAGTCTTTAAACCAGGTGATGCATGGGATAGTTATGGAAACCCATGCTATTTTACGGTTGCATCAGTAGGCGTTTTTCAACAAGCGCAAGATGAATTGGGATTTACTACTACAAAGGATTGGGCTTCTGTTTACACAGGTTCTCATACATATTTGGAAAAATCACAAAAAAATGGTGTTTGGCCTAACTGGGCAAAATGGGATGGATCTTTAGGTACTGGAAACAGTGGTGACGCTGATGATTTCGGTTGGGATGCCTGTCGTGTTCCTTGGCGTGTTGCTTGGGATTATGTGTGGTTTGGAAATGAGAGTAGTAAAAGTATGATGGCCAAGACTATTGCTCTATTAGATGCAAAAGGTTGGGCTAAAAGTCCAACATCAGTTGGATTTATGACGGGTTTGAATGGAAGTAGTTATACTTCTATTACAACATCACAATTCCCTGGTAATGTTTCGTGGACAGGTAGTGTTGGCTGTGCATTTATGACAGATGCAAGCCGTCAATCAAACCTTGATTCTTATTATAATCAAAATGTATCAACTACAGGTGGTCCATATTATGCACAAACAATTCAAATCTTGTACATGTTGACAATGAGTGGTAATGCTGCAAACTTCTATGATTGTGGCGGAAGTGCAACAGTAACTCCACCAGTAGTTTCTTCGGCAACTACAGATGGCAAGGTTATCACATTGACATGTTCAAAGAAAATGAAGTCTTCTACAAATTATAGTGGCTTTACAGTTTATCTAAATGG
>JAZRVS010000178.1:0-11028 GCA_045599365.1 Bacteroidales bacterium | reverse complement strand
TATACAAAGAGATTCGTCGGACAATTGAGAATAGACGACTAAATTGCCCCCAAGGAGTATATCAATATTTAATAATATAAATAGAGTAGATATGAAAAATCTCGTTCTTCGTTGTATAACAGGCATAGTATATATTGCTCTTATAATAGTCGCACTATTTACTAATTTGCCTCTGTTTTTTATCATTTTTGGGGTAATTATGTTGTTCGCCCTTAATGAATTTTATAAAAATTTGAAATATAAGGACATTACAGTTGATTATATTTTGGCGAATGCTTTGGCTCTCTCTATTTATACCATGCCAATTGTTAAATTGTACTCTCTTACGTTTTCTACATTGCCTGCTGTTATATTGTTTGTATTGGCTTTATTTGCTGTAGAATTGTTTCGCGAAAATGAAAATCCATTCCATAGAATTGCGTTTGCTTTAGGTGGTATTGTTTATGTGTGTGTGCCTTTCACGTTGTTGGTTTATTACAAAATTGATGGCGTTATGAGTCACACAGGTTTTGATTTTTCTTCTTTGACAATTTTGCTGATGTTCATTTTTACGTGGGCAAACGATACCTTTGCTTATTGTTGGGGAATGATGCTTGGAAAACATCCTCTTTGTCCAAAAATATCTCCTAAAAAAACAATAGAAGGTTTCGTTGGCGGTTTGCTCTCTACAGTGATTGTTGCTGTTATTTTCGCAAAATATTGGTTTGGTAACGAAGTCTTGAAATTGGTTGTTCTATCTATTTTAATTGTTATTTGTTCAACACTTGGCGATATGGTTGAATCTCGTTTTAAACGCTATGTTGGCGTGAAAGATTCGGGTAAAATGTTGCCTGGTCACGGCGGTTTTCTTGATAGATTTGATAGCGTGATTTTCTCAATTCCAATGTTTTATGTTTTTTTTCAGTATTTTGAGTAGAGGAGGTAAGAAATAAGAGTTAAGAATTAAGAATTTTTTTTCTAATCATCAATCATCAATCATCAATCATCAATCACTAATCACTAAAAAAATATCCCAATAATGCTGTTTGTTTGTCGAATTTATATACATTTGCTCGTCCACTAAATGTAACAATATGAATTTTGACGACAATACTTCAGCATTACAAGTTATTCGCTTTATAAATGGAACAAATCGTTCTATTTTTTTGACAGGAAAAGCAGGAACTGGAAAAACCACTTTGTTAAAAGAAATAGTTGAACATACACATAAAAGTGTTGTTATTGTTGCTCCAACAGGAATAGCAGCTCTTAATGCTGGTGGTGTTACGATACATTCAATGTTTCAAATCCCTCCAGCATGTTACGCTCCAGCATTGGATTTTGAGAATCCAAATATTTCGTTTAGTGTGATGCCTCTACGGAAAATTCCTCGCGAGGTGTCGAAAATGGCTGGCTGGAAACGCAATGTGTTACGAAAAATGGACCTTCTTGTGATTGATGAGGTGAGTATGCTACGTGCCGATTTGCTTGATGCTATAGATGTCGCTTTGCAATCAATTCGTCGTCGAAAAAATGTGCCTTTTGGCGGTGTACAGGTCCTTTTTATTGGTGATATGCTTCAACTTCCTCCCGTTGTGAAAAATGAAGAATGGAATTTCTTGAAACAATACTACAATAGTATGTATTTCTTTGATGCAAGGGCTTTGCAATATGAACAACCTTTGGTACTTGAACTTGAAAAAATCTATCGTCAAGATGATAAAAGATTTATAGAAATTCTAAACAATTTACGTAATAATAAATTCGTACAAGGTGATGTAAATGAATTAAATAAGCATTATTTTCCTCGTTTTGAAGCACCCAAAAAAGAACCATATATATTTATTACTACGCACAACAAAAAGGCGGAGATGATTAACGATAGTAAGTTAAAAAAACTGAAGGGTGAATCATCGTTTTATAGGGCAGAAATAAATGGTAATTTTCCAGAAAACTTATTCCCATTAAATTCTGTTTTGGAACTGAAAGTTGGGGCGCAAATTATGTTTATAAAGAATGATTCTCAACAAGGGATGTCTTATTACAATGGTAAAATTGGTGAAATCTGTGAATTAGATGATGAAAATATTAAAGTAGTGTTTCCAGAAACTGGTCGAAAAGTTACTGTTGAAAAATTTCAATGGGAAAATATTCGATATACGTTGGATAAGTCAACTGGACAAATTCAAGAGGAGGTGTTGGGAACATTTGTTGCGTATCCAATTAAATTGGCGTGGGCTGTAACTGTTCACAAAAGTCAAGGGTTGACGTTTAAACGAGCAATAATAGATGTTTCAGAAGCTTTTGCACCAGGACAAATATATGTCGCTCTTTCTCGGTTAGAATCACTATCTGGACTCGTTTTGTCAGAACCGATAGTTGATGATTTTCCTGATCAAGATAAACGTGTACTTGAATTTGCGAATGATAAGAAATCGAATTCTGAATTGGAGGATTTGTACAAGGTCGCTATGCAAAAATATGTTGAGGATACTATTGTTTCGGCTTTTGATTTTCATTCTTTGTCGGAGGATTTTAATGCGCATTTGGCTGATTATGAGGTAGATGAAACTCATTCTAATAAAATTTTGTTCAAAAAACAAATTGAAGATTTGGCACCTAAGGTAGAGAATATGGTTCAAATTGCAGACAAGTTTCAATTGCAGTTAAATTTCATTATTTCAAAACGAGATAATAATTATTTGTTGCAGCGTTTAACTGCGTCATTACAGTATTTTACACCATTATTTGATGAAATTTCCCTTCACATTTATAAGGTCGTTGCAAATGCATTGGTGGCAACTCGAACGAAACAATATGTTGCTGATTTACAAACATTAGAATTATTGTTTTTTAATACGTTACAAAAAATTCGTAAGGCAGAAAAATTGTTAAAATCTATTCTTTCGGGTGGACAATTAAGTAAGGAAGAATTACTTGTTGATGTTGATTTAGACGCACGGAAAAAAGTGATGATGCAGCAGGCAACTGCCAAAAAAACAAACGAAAAAGCACAAAAATATATTGATAGACACCTTGAAACAAAAGAGGTTTCGTATATGATGTATATCAATGGAATGTCTCCCAACGAAATTGCAGAAGACCGAGCTTTGACAGTGAAAACAGTTTATCGTCATTTGCAATATTTTGTTGCCGAAGGTGATTTGGATGTTTCTCAATTTGTTGATGAACAAACGATTAAAGATGTTGTTGCCGTTGTAAAAGAAAAAGATTTGAAAACACTTACTGCTATTAAATCAGAACTCCCAGAGGTTAGTTATGAAGATATTCGTTTCGTGTTAGCCGCAATGGAAAGTGGTATGTAACCCAGTTTAATTTCCATGGTAAGGAAATTCAAGTAAATTTCGTTGTGAAAAATAAAAGGAATCTTCGTGCCTATTGGTGTAATTTCATAGTTACATTAAACTTTTTTTTGCTAATTTTGTTTTCAAAGGAATAAGAAAATGGGAACATTTGGTACTTTAGATTTTGTGATTGTCACAATTTATGCGGTTGTGATTGTTGGGTTAGGTTTTTTCTTTTCTCGAACAAAAGGAAAAGAGAAAAATGAAGAAGATTATTTTTTAGCAGGGAAATCGTTGCCTTGGTGGGCTATTGGTGCATCGTTGATAGCGGCTAATATTTCAGCGGAACAATATATTGGAATGTCGGGTTCTGGGTTTGCTGGCGGATTGGCAATTGCATCGTATGAATTTATGGCAGCATTGACATTGGTTATTGTCGGTAAGTTTTTCTTGCCAATTTTCATAAAAAAAGGGATTTATACTATACCTGAATTCGTGGAAAAACGATTCTCGGCTAATTTAAAAACAATTTTAGCTGTTTTTTGGTTGGCGTTATTCATCTTTGTGAATTTAACCTCGATTTTGTTTTTAGGAGGAAAAGCGATTGATACGATAGTTGGTAATGGCGATGGAAGTTTAATTATGCCAGCAATTGTAATTTTGGCTTTAGTTGCTGTTGCATACTCTTTGTATGGTGGGCTTTCTGCCGTGGCGTGGACTGACGTAATACAAGTTGTATTGCTTGTTGCTGGTGGAGTAATTACCACTATTTTTGCCTTGAAGGCTGTTGCACCAGATTCATCTATAATTACTGGTATTTCTCATGTGAGTGATGTTGCAAGTAATAAATTTGATATGGTTCTTTCTCGGGATAATCCAGAGTATAATAATCTTCCTGGAATATATGTGTTGATAGGTGGTCTTTGGGTTGCTAATTTGTATTATTGGGGATTCAATCAATATATTATCCAAAGAACTTTGGCAGCAAAATCAATAAAAGAAGCGCAACACGGAATTATCTTTGCTGCTTTTTTGAAAATGTTGATTCCATTTATTATTGTTATTCCTGGCATAATTGCGTGGGTAATGTATTCAGAAGGATTTGCAGGTTCAGCCGAAGCTTTTGAACTTAGTGATGGTTCTCTCAATAATGATAAAGCTTTCCCTTGGCTGATAAGTACGTTGCTTCCAACAGGATTGAAAGGTTTGGTTTTGGCTGCTTTGGCTGCTGCTATCGTTTCTTCGTTGGCTTCAATGTTGAATTCTATTTCTACTATTTTTACGATGGATATTTACAAACCATATATCAATAATTGTGCGTCTTCAAAGCAGTATGTAAATGTGGGACGTATTACAGCAGTTATTGCTTTGATTATTGCAATTCTTGTTTCTCCTCTTTTGAGTAGTATGGATCAAATGTTTCAATATATTCAAGAATATACAGGTTTGGTTAGTCCTGGCATTTTGGCTGTATTTATTATGGGGCTGTTTTGGAAAAAAGCGACAAATAAAGGTGCAATTTGGGGTATAATTCTTTCTATTCTAATTGCTTTGGCATTCAAGGTCCTTCCATTTGAAATGCCATTTATGGATCAAATGTTCTATACGTTCTTGTTGACTATGGTTATAATAATGATGATTAGTTTAACTACGTGTCAAACGGAAGAGGATGAGAAGGGTATTCCTCTTACTGCAGAGTTATTCAAAACGGATAAAGTGTTTAATATTTGTGCGTATATAATTTGTATATTGTTGGTTGTCATTTATACATTATTCTTTTAAATATAAAATAACTCAAAATGAAAGTAGAAATACTTTGTATAAATGATATTACAGAACAAGATATTGCTGATGTGCAAAAATATCTCCCAAAGCGTTATGCAAAGAGTTTGAAATTCAAAAATCACGATGACTTTTTACGTTGTATTGGCGCGGGTATTTTAATACGACGCGCATTCCCTTTTGTTGACGAACAGGACATTTTTGAAACGGAATATGAAAAACCCTATATTCCAAATCAAGATTATTTTAATATCTCCCATAGCGGAGATTTTGTTGTTTTGGCACAAGCTGAAACAGAAGTTGGGGTAGATATTGAAAAAATAAATGATAGACATTTGAATGTTGCTGAACGCGTTTTTACAGAAAGAGAATTATCGTGGATGAATGAAAGTCCAGTGGAACGCTTCTTTATTTTATGGACGCAAAAAGAAGCGGTTATGAAAGCTGTAGGAAAAGGCTTGAGTCTTGCTCCAGAATCTTTTGATGTAATGCCTTTTCAGGAGAATAAATCTATTATGGTAGAAGATGTGCAATTTAGTTGCAACACGAGAAAATACAAAAATTGTTATCTAAGTGTTTGTTGGAAATGTGTGGGAGGTAAGTAATTTTTTCCATTTATTCTACAATAACTCTTGATGGTTGCTCTAAAGAATTTTATTTTGTAAAATTCTATTAAACTTGATTCACTGATTCCTTTTTTCTTTGGTTTTTTCTATTTTTGTGAAAATTCAAAATAAAGGACAAAACAGAAATAAAATTTGTATTAACATAAAGCATTAACTATTATTCACGTTCAAAATAAGCCTCGGAAACTGATTTTGAAATCGGAATAAAAGTTCAGGCAAGTCTTGAAAGTATGCAATCTTATAGGTTAATGTCTCACCGTTAGGTGTGGACGTTTCTTGAGATTGCGGGTTTCGCTCCGAGGCTTTACCTGAACGTGATAGAAAAGGTCGCACCTTTTTTATTGTCCGTTAGTTGATTGGTAGTTGTGCAAAAACTATCAATCAAAATGAGCAGAAGCAAATTCTATGACAGAATTAAAGATGCGAAAATAGAGCGTGAAGTTGAGGATGTATATAACGAAGGCATTTCGCGCTATTTCAAAAATATTCCAATTACACATCCTTATGCGTGCGACGGATTCATTGACACGGTAACAGCTGTTGGCAAGAAGTTACGTTTGCTTATTGAATACAAGTACGATGAAAATTTTAACACCTCTGCTGACAAAGCAAAAGTACTCGCTCAAGTTGTCTATTACCTAAAACAATTTGAACAGAACGGACAAGCGTTGCCAAATGTGGTTTTTGTTGGTGACATAAACGAATGTTTCGTATTGCAAAGCAACTGTTTATTGCCATATCTTGACGGCGAATATGACTGGAGCATAGCTCCGTCGTCAGCATCAAAATCTAATCCACAACTTGTACTGCAGTTAAGCAACGATGCTGAAATCAACCCATTTGTTTTTGTCATAGATGAGAATTTCTCGTTTCAGAATGTTGCAAACCGAATTATTGATCAATCGGACAATGTGCAACGCTATGTTCGTGTAACGGAGCACAATATAGCAACCATTTATGATTACTTCTCGACTCGAGTTGTGCGAAATGCGACTAAAATTCCTGCGAACGAACTTGTTGCTCTTTTTATTGGGACAATTACCGACCAAGACAACTATTACATACACCCAAAGAAAAGCACGGTTTTAGTTGCAAATGGGCGTGAAGTTGACGTTGATGAAAAATCATTCAAGGCTTTTTTCTCAGTTTTCAAAAAAGACTATTCTCCATCGGAATTGCATAGGTTTGCTGAAATTAGCGACCGACTGATTGAAGACACTAAACGGCGTCGTTCAGGTGAGTTCTATACTCCGACACCATTTGTTGACTACGCCCACAAAATGTTGAGCGAACAATTGGGCGATGATTGGAAAGAAAAATATGTGGTTTGGGATTGTTGTTGGGGAACAGGTAATCTAACACGTGACTATAAGTTCAATGAACTATATGCATCAACGCTCGAACCAGGCGAACTTGCAATTGGAGAGAAGTATAACCAAGAAGCTACAAAATTCATTTTTGACTTTTTGAACGACCCGATTGACGATCTTTTTGGAAAACACATTCCCGACGGACTTCTGCAAGCGTTCAAGGAAGATAAGCCTATTTTGTTTTTTATTAATCCACCATATGGAACTGCTAGTAGTAATTTTGGTCAAGGTGGTAGGAGTTCGAAGGGGCAAAATTCCACTGATTCTGTTACCTATACCGAGATGAAATTACTAGATTTAGGGAATTCTATAAATAATTTATACTCACAATTTTTGTATAGAATTTGTACAATTGTACATGATTTTAATCTTTCAAACTGTCACATAGGTTTATATAGTCCAACAATGTTTTTGTGTGGCAGTGGATACGAACAATATCGTTCATTCTATTTAAAGAGATTCTCTTTTTTGAATGCTGTGCAATTTCAAGCATCTCATTTCGCAGATGTGAGTGATAGTTGGGGAATTTCATTTAGTATTTGGAGAAATGGTGAAACTATTGATAAATGTAATTTTAACTATATCAATATAGATGATGATAATGGTGAAATCAAAATAATAGGGAAAAAAGTCCTCTATAATATTGATGGAGAAAAAAATCGAACATTAAAAGTTTGGATTAAAGAACCTATAAAACATATCAAGACTTTTATATATCCAACTTTTTCTTCTGCTTTATGTTTGGCAAATGGGAAAAATTGCAAAACGAAAATCGCGACTAATTCTTTGGGGTGTTACTCTAATATGGGGAATAATGTTGATCAAAATCAAATGAAGGTCACATTGTTTTCTTCTGCTGATAGTAGCAATGCAAACGGGCTTTCTATTTTACCAGAGAACTATTGTCGTATAGTCTGTGCTTTTTCCGCACGCAAACTCATAGACAAGAATTGGATTAATTCCAAAGACGAATATTTAGCACCAAACGAGCAGCACGAGAAATGGCAAGAGTTTGTAAATGACAGTATTGTGTATTCGTTGTTTCATTCTTCTTCAAACCAATCCTCATTAAGAAATATTGAATACAAAGGTAAAATTTGGAATATACGGAATGAGTTTTTCTGGATGTCAAAAAACAAAATAATGGAACTGGCAGAGCAAGCAAAACTTGTTGGAACATACGAAGAGGCTCGCACCGACAATGAACGCTACGTTTACAACAAATTGCAAGAAATCCAACTTTCAGCCGAAGCGCAAGCGGTTTTAGACAAAGCAATGGAACTTGCCGAAAAATCATTCCCATTTCGCCCATTGTTTAATCAAGAACATCCTGAATACCAAATATATAACTGGGACTGCGGTTGGTATCAAATCAAAGGACTTTTGAATGCCTATATGCCGAATGATTTGAAGGAATTTTCTGCATTGTTCAAACAGCTATCCGACAAAATGCGACCTATGGTTTACGAATTGGGCTTCTTGAAATAGTTGTGTTCAAAACAAATCCTACATATCTAACATCATCTATGTAAAGTAGTTATTCATTTATAAAACCTGCATAGATGATGTTTTTTGTCTAAGGTCAATAATCCGCAAAAATTTGCGGTTAAATTATTTCTATGAAAAATAGCGTTATATTTTTCCGCAAATGGGGGAAATGTGTGGTTTATGGAAATTTATAAGGATTTTTTTGTTTTAAAAATAGTGTTATATTTTTCCGCAAATGGGGGAAATGTATAGTTTGCGGAAATTTATAAGGTGTTTTTTTACTCTAAAAATAGTGTTATATTTTTCCGCAAATGATAGTTTTGTATCGTTTGCGGAAGTTTATGAGCGTGTTTTTGCTGTAAAAATAGCGTTATAATTTTCCGCAAATGATAGTTTTATGTCGTTTGCGGAAGTTTATGAGCATGTATTTTTGTTGTAAAAATAGCGTTATATTTTTCCGTAAATGGTAGTTCTATGTCGTTTACGGAAATTTATGAATGTGTTATTGTTGTAGAAAATAGTGTTATATTTTTCCGAAAATGATAGTTTTATATCGTTTACGGAAATTTATGAATATGTTATTGTGGTAGAAAATAGCGTTATATTTTTCCGCAAATGAATAAATTTATATATTTGTGGAAATTTATAATGTGGTTTTTATGTGTGATATTATTGGTAGAGATAAGGAAAAAGAAGAATTTAAGATGCTGTATAATAGTAAGAAAGCAGAATTTGTTGCCGTATATGGTCGTCGTCGTGTTGGAAAAACATATTTAATAGATGAGGTGTTTCATAATAAAATAACATTTCGTCATGCAGGATTGTCGCCTGTAGATAAAGAAAACAACAAAAACAATCTCAAACAGCAACTCAAACATTTCTATTATTCGTTGCAATTGCATGGTATGAAAAAAAGCCATTGTCCAACATCGTGGCTCGAAGCTTTTTTTATGTTGGAGCAATTGCTCGAAAGTCGAGGTGGACATAAAAAACAGGTGGTTTTTTTGGATGAATTGCCATGGCTTGATACTCCTCGTTCTGGTTTTATGACTGCTTTTGAAGGATTTTGGAATACGTGGGCTTGCCATCGTAAAAATATGCTCTTGGTTGTCTGTGGTAGTGCAAATTCATGGATGCTGGACAATTTGGTGAACAATCACGGGGGGTTGTATGGGAGGACTACCTACGAGGTGAAGCTCAAACCGTTCACTCTTGCCGAATGTGAAAAATTCTACAAAAGTCGTAACATAAAAATATCACGCTACGATATTGTCCAGAGCAATATGATTTTGGGCGGAATTCCGTATTATCTTGGATATATGAAGCCTGGTTTGAGTTTGGCACAAAATGTCAATCAACTATTCTTTTCGGGAAAATCGCAATTGCACGACGAATACAATCGCTTGTTTTCTTCAATATTCGTGAATCCCGAAGAAATGAAACATATAGTTGAATTTCTTGGAACGAGGCGCGCGGGCTATACACGACAAGAAATCCTGAAAAACCTTAAGATTGAAGGAAGCGGAAATTTTTCAAAAATGTTAAACGCTCTTATAGCAAGCGATTTTATTCAGCAATACGTACCATTTGGAAAGGGGAAACACCAACTCCATTACAAACTGGTAGATCCTTTTTGCTTGTTTTATATGAAATACGTGCAAGGCAAAAAGAATTTGGAACAAAATTTTTGGCTACAAAACATTGATAATCAATCTATAATTAGTTGGCGTGGATTTGCGTTCGAAGAAGTTTGTCTTCGACATGTTTCGCAGATAAAAAAAGCACTCAATATCTTAGCTGTTTCATCGAATCAATCTGCTTGGGCATTGTCAGGGGACGATGAGCAGGATGGTTCGCAAGTTGATTTGCTAATTCAACGCAAAGACAACATTGTAAACCTTTGCGAAATGAAGTTTTACAACGAAGAGTTTGTAAACACAAAATCGTACCATACAAAAATTCTGCAACGAAAAAATCTATTAGAACAAATAATTCCTAAACGTTGTGCAATTCAATCAGTTTTAGTAACAACTTTTGGTCTTCAATACAATGAATATTCAGGAGATTTTGATTTTGTTATTACGCTTGATGATTTATTTGATTAACAGGTGTTTATGTGCAAATTTGTTCTAAAAAAATAGTATTATATTTTTCCGCAAATGATAGTTTTGTATCGTTTGCGGAAATTTATACGTGCATTTTTCAATATTTTTGTTTGATTCATCAACACTGGGCGGTTTTCATATTCTTCTAACCCTTTACAATAATTTTCGTCACTCAAAGGTAAAAAAGTACATTAAAACTTTTTATTGAAAAGTTAAAATATTAGTGAAATCTAGTAGAGTCAAGTAGCAAGTGCGAAAATATTAAAAATAATCAAAGAAAACATTCTTAGGAGAATCAAAGTTCAATTTTTCACGAGGCCTTTTATTGATAATATGCTGATATTGTTTAAGTTGCGATTCTGTTACATTATTA
>JAZRVS010000177.1:0-14648 GCA_045599365.1 Bacteroidales bacterium | reverse complement strand
AATTCATCTTCTTTTACTAAGCAATCTTTTAATGCTGCATCTTTATAGAACGGCTCTTCAAGATATTCTGGACTAATATTTTCTCCGTTAGAAAGAATTATTAAATTTTTGATTCGTCCAACAATATACAAGAATCCTTCTTCGTCAATACGAGCTAAATCACCAGTTTTTATCCATCCATCGGGAGTTAATGTTTTTGCTGTCTCTTCTGAATCGCCATAGTAACCTAAAAATGTGTTGTCCCCGCGGAACCAAAGTTCTCCGTCAACGATTTTTGCTTCTTGTTCTGGGTACAATTTTCCCACGGAAGTCGGTTTAGTTTCAACATCTATATTTGCTGTTGTTAAATTTGCACCTTCTGTCATTCCGTAACCAAAAGCAAGTTGAATACCCAAATTTTTGAATTCTCCAATCAATTTTGGTGGCACATTTGCAGCGCCAGAGATGATTGTGTGTAATTCTCCACCGAGGAAGTTTACTCCATACATCTTTACTAATCCAAGCAATACTTCGCAAAGTCCAGGAACTAAAACGAGTAGTGTTGGTTTTATTTGAGGCATTTTGGTAATAGTTGCTTTTACATCTTCTGCAGAGAACCACTCACCACCAGTATAAAATACACCAAGGGTGCTACGAATAAGTCCGAAAACGTGACTAAGAGGCAATAAACAAATAACTCGGTGGAAACCCAATTGTTTTCCTTCGGCAAACCAACCATTGTATGCACCACGCATTATAGCTCTATGAGGAAGTATTGCACCTTTGGGTGCACCAGTTGTTCCACCAGTGAAGAAAATTGCTGCTGGATCTTCTTTGTCAACTTGAACAGATGGAGCTGTTTTATCGGACATTGAAGAAGATGAAACAACTTTACATGGAACACCTTCTGCTAAAGATTTGAATTCATCTCGAATAGCAAGTAATTTTACATTGAATTTCATACAACAACCAACAAGAGCTTGTGCTGGAAGTTGATTTGGTAATAAAATACCAACGTAACCAGCAGATGTTGCTGCCAAAAACATTTCTATTGCGTCAATTGACGTGCGTTCAAAAATGGCAACTTTGTCACCTTTTTGTAACCCTTGTTCGTTTAAAAAAGCACGACGACGAGCAATTCGTTCACACATTTGAGCATAGGTGTACGTTACGTTTGTGTCTGATAACGCAGGTTTGTCAGCCCATTTTTGTTCTAACCAAGTTAAAAATTCTGGAATTGTTGGAATGTAAGATATTTGCTGTAATTCTTCAGCAAGTACCATATCGTGAAAATAATTTCCCATAATATTGTATATATATTAAAAACTCCCAAATGTACGAATTTATGTTATTATTTTTTCCTATTTTAAACTTTTATTGCGAAATAATATACAAAATGTGGTAAATCATGTAATCTGTTGTATAAAAATTAATAAAAAGTTGTTTTTAGACCATCGTATGAATTAATATAAAAGATTGATGTGGATACATTATACAGACAGATTTAATAAAAAAATCCCCAACCATTTCTGATTGAGGAGCTTTTTGAGTTAAGAGTTAAGAGTTAAGAGTTAAGAGTTAAGAGTTAAGAGTGACCGTTATCTCTTATCTCTTATTTCTTATTCCTTATTTCTTATTTCTTATTTCTTAATTTACTTAACTTCCCAAGTTTCATTAGTCATCAATAATTCTTGGAAGTTGTGATATTTTTTCTTTTCCGTTACTTCAGCGATTTGTGCTTCAACAGCATCGTTGTAAGTAGGAGCTTCAACATCACGGATAACACCAAGTGCAATAGGGAAGTCAGGACCTTCCATCAATGCAAGTTTCAATTGAAGAGTGTTGTCTTCGCAGTGAGCGTCATGAACAAGAATGTCGTCCATTGTGTAACCATCTTGACCGATTGTTACTACTTTTATTCCGAAACCATCTTGAACAAGACCTTTTTCGTTGTTTTCTCCGAAAACCATTTTTTCTCCGTGTTTCAAATAGATTGCGTTTTTCTTTCTTTCTTCTGGTTTGTAAACACTTGCGTGAGTACCATCGTTGAAGATTACGCAGTTTTGTAAAATTTCGCAAACAGAAGCGCCTTTGTGTGCTTGAGCAGCTTTTAGAATTTCTACAGTTCCATTAGCATCAGTCGCAACGGCTCTTGCAAAGAAATGTCCACGAGCGCCGAAACAAAGTTCTGCTGGACGGAATGGGTCTTCAACTGTTCCGTAAGGTGATGATTTACTTACAAATCCACGAGGTGAAGTAGGTGAATATTGTCCTTTTGTCAAACCATAAATACGGTTATTTAAAAGAATCATATTCAAGTCGATATTACGACGGTTAGCGTGAATAAAGTGGTTACCACCAATAGCTAAACCATCGCCATCACCAGAAATTTGCCAAACTGTCAATTTTGGATTGGCAATCTTACAACCTGTTGCGATTGCTGCAGCACGACCGTGAATAGTATTCATACCGTATGTAGCCATGTAGTGAGGCAAACGGCTTGAACAACCAATACCAGAAATTACTGCAGTGTCGTGTGGTGCAATACCAATCTCAGCCATAGCTTTTTGTAGAGATGCCAAGAAAAAGTGGTCTCCACAACCCGGACACCAACGTGGTTGTCCTTTTTTAAAATCTTTTGCTTCGTATTCCATAATTAGTTAAGAATTAAAAAGTAAGAATTAAGAATTATTTTTATCTAATGAAGATTTTGTTGATTTAATGATTGAAACCATAATAGAAACAAATTCATTACAATCGCTATGTATAATCTCAAAATCTTCGTTTTCAATGTATTCACTATCGTGAAGTAATTCTAACCAATATAATGTTTCGTTGGCTTCTTTTAAACCGATAGACATCTTATTTATAAAATCTAATTTACTTTGGGCAAATTTTGACTCTCTAACTAAGGCTGCTATCGCAGTACCACTTCTTAATAATTGCTTAGATAAAACAAATTCTTTTTTCTCACTTGTTAGTTTTTTATTTAATTTAACAATTTTAAGAGCAAATTCATAAGATTTTATGTAGATGATGTTTTTATTCATTTTTAAATCTTAATTCTTAACTCTTAATTCTTCATTAGACAATTATTTGTTATAAATTTCAGTGAAAGAAGCAACCAAGTCAGCAACTGCAAATGGTTGACCTTTTACTTCGTTGAATTGATAAGGAACGAAGTTGTCAACTTTCATACGTAACCAACCTGCAAATTGACCAAGGTTTTGTTCTGCAACAACCACTTTCTTGTATTTCTTAAGAACTTCTGCAGTGTTCTTTGGAAGTGGGTTGATGAATTTGAAATGTGCTTGTGCAACTTTCATTCCTGCAGCTTGCATTTCTGTCATTGCTGCATGTAAATGTCCGTATGTTCCACCGAAACCAACTATTAATAATTCAGCGTCTTTGTCGCCTTCAACTTCTACATCTGGAACTTGAATCTTATCAATCTTTTCTTGACGAAGATGTGTCATCAAGTTGTGGTTCTCTGGATTTGTAGAGATTGCACCTGTCTTGTTGTCTTTTTCAAGACCGCCAAGAATGTGAGTGAAACCTTCTGTTCCAGGAACAGCCCAGTAACGAACTCCTTCTGCATTACGTTGATATGGTGCCCAAGTTCCTTGCATATCAGGTGTTACGTATGGAGGTTTGATAGCTGGATATTCTTCCAATTTAGGAAGTTTCCATGCTGCAGAACCATTTGCTACGTAAGCGTCTGTCATAAGAACAACAGGAGTCATGTGTTCCAATGCAATTTTACATGCATCGTAAGCTGCATCAAAACAGTCTGTTGGAGATGTTGCTGCAATTACAGGCATTGGAGACTCACCGTTACGGCCGAATAGACATTGCAACAAGTCAGTTTGTTCTGATTTTGTTGGAAGACCAGTTGCCGGTCCACCACGTTGAACGTCAAGAACAACGATAGGAAGTTCCATTATAACAGCTAAGTTCATAGCTTCTGATTTCAAGCAGATACCAGGACCTGAAGTCGAAGTACAAGCTAAAGCACCACCAAATGCTGCACCAACAGCCGAAGCACAACCTGCAATTTCGTCTTCGCATTGAACTGTTGTTACGCCAAGAGATTTGTGTTTTGATAATTCGTGAAGAACATCCGTGGCTGGAGTGATAGGGTATGAACCTAAATATAATTTCAATCCTGCTTTTTCTGCAGCTGCAATCAAACCATAAGCGGTAGCTTTGTTACCAGTGATATCCATATAGCGACCAACTTTCTTTTCTTTAGTCTCTATGCGATATACATTTTGTGCTGTTGAATGTGTGTTGTGACCATAGTCGTATCCTGCTTGAATAACAGCAATGTTTGCTTCGGCAACACCAGGTTTCTTCGCGAATTTTTCTTTTAGATAGTTGAAAGCAATTGTAGTATCACGGTCAAATAACCAGCAAACTAGACCAAGCGCGAACATGTTTCTACATTTCACGATTGATTTGAAGTCCATACCAGAATCTTTTAAGCATTCTTTTACCATAGTGGTAAGAGGACAAGCTACAACTCTGTCAGGATCAATACCCATTTCACCAAGATAATCTTCTGATTGGAATTGAGCTTTTTCCAAATCAGCTTGTTTGAAACTGTCTGTGTCGATAATGATAGTGGCATTGCTCTTTGCATATTTGTATTGCGTTTTTAACGCAGCTGCATTCATTGCAACAAGAACATCACATTTATCACCTGGAGTGTAAACTTGGTCAGCGCCAACATGTACTTGAAAACCAGATACACCAGTTAAAGAACCCTGCGGAGCACGGATATCTGCTGGATAATCAGGAAACGTACTGATACTGTTACCAACAGTAGCTGAAATTGTGGAAAAAATATTTCCCGCTAATTGCATTCCGTCACCGGAATCTCCTGTGAAGCGAACTACGATGTCGTCCACAGATGCCACATTTTGTTTGTCAGTCATTATTATATTGTTTTAATTAGTTGGTGCAAAGTTAGAAATTTTTTAAGAAAAATGTATGGGTAATTTGTTGTAAACAATAAAAATACGAAAGAATCATAACAAATTACGTGTTTTACGTAGTAACTAATTGAAGTGTAAGACTTTGTTTTATAGATAAGTGGATATAGTAAAAATGAAACACCTTTGTTCACTAGTACTAATGGAAACAAAAATGCAAGTCGGTAGCACAATCATTTGTTATTAGGTATCAGTAGTCAGTTTTCAGTTAGATTTCCATAATGGTAAGTTGATTCCACAAAGAGATTTTGTTTGATAACTATGAACTAACAACTAAATTACTACCAAGATACATATCTTTATTTATCTAATAATTCATCACCAATTGTTTCTCTTGAATCATTTTTCGAAGATTAAGAATTGCATAGCGCATTCTACCTAATGCAGTATTTATGCTGATACCTTGTATATTCGCAATTTCTTTGAAACTCATATCTAATTTAAGCCTCATGATTATGGTGCTTCGTTGGTCTTCGGGAAGTAGTTTTATAAGTTCTTTTAAGTCTTTTTGTATTTGACTTTTGGTGAGCTTTTGTTCTATATTTTCGTCAGAAAATTTTACGTTGTTAAACAAATCAAATTCTCCATGGTCGTTTGATAGGGTTGGAATTTTATTTTCTTTTCGAAAGTGGTCAATTACAAGATTGTGAGCAATTCTCATTATCCAAGATGAGAGATGTCCATCATCGCGGTAATTTTCTTTTTTTAATGAATTAATAATTTTTACAAAAGTTTCTTGACATAAATCTTCTGCAAGTTCTTGTTTACGAACAAGATGCCTAATATAGTAATATACTTTTTTGTGATAACGCTTGATGATTTCATCCATAGCAGAATTGTCGCCACTTGCGAACAAAACTACCAATTCATGGTCAGACAACATACTTTTCATACTGTTAGAATTTTATCTATCAAAATGTGAAAAGTAAATGTTCCCTATAGGCAAAAATTTTTTTGTGAATGGACAAATGTAGAAAAAAATTGAATACACAATATAATCTTCTTTGTTTTTTTATCACTAATAATTTTTTAACTTTTATTTTCTCATTTTAATTTATTCTCTATTTTTGTATCCGAAATATAGGGGTGCTGAAAGGCTGAGATTATACCCTTGAACCTGAAATGTGTAATTACAGCGTAGGAAATATGTTCAATAAAGAAAAATTTGTCCGTGATTGTCATTTGATACGGACGAAATCTCCTCTCATTCATAATATTACGAATTATGTGGCAATGGATTTTAGTGCCAATACGTTGTTGGCTATTGGTGCTTCGCCTCTAATGTCGTTTTGTCCAGAAGAAATGGGTGAAATCGTACAAAATGCGAATGCTTTGGTCGTAAATATTGGTTGTATTGATAGTCAACAAATTGAGGCAATGAGGATTGCTGTTGCATCGGCAAAAAAGTATGGAAAACCATGGATTTTAGATCCTGTTGGTATAGGGGTGAGCGGAATCCGTAGAAAAATATGCGAAGATTTGATGTCTATAGAAAAGCCAATAGTTATCCGAGGAAATGCATCTGAAATAGCGACAATATCGCAACAAAAAGTTTCATCGCATGGTGTTGATTCTCTTGAGGATAGTCACAATGTTGTTGCTGTTGCTCAACAATTTTCTCAAAAAACTGGTTCTGTCATTTCTATTAGTGGAGAAACTGACTATGTTATTGCAGGAGAACAAGTTGCAATGATAAAAAATGGACATTGGCTGATGTCAAAAGTTACGGCTATGGGCTGTAGTGCATCAGCAATTACGGCTGCATTTGTGGCGGTTGATGACGATGCAATTACTGCCGCTCTGAATGCTATGGCTCTTATGGGAGTTGCTGGAGAATTGGCAATGAAAAAATCAAATGGGACAGGAAGCTTGCGTGTGAATTTTTTGGATGAATTATCCTCGTTTTCTGCCGAAACGTATTCAAAATTAGTGCGTTATGAATAAGTCTGATTTACAAGTATATTTAGTTACCGATAGAGATTTGTGTCGTGGCAGAAATCTTGTCGATGTGGTTCGTGACGCAGTGATAGGCGGAGTAACAATGGTACAACTTCGTGAAAAAAATTGCGATACGGGTTTGTTTGTGAAACTTGCTCAAGAGTTAAAACTGTTGTTGCAACCATATCGTGTACCGTTAATAATTAACGACAGAGTAGATGTGGCTCTCGCAGTTAATGCCGACGGCGTTCATATTGGTCAGTCTGATATGCCGTATGCTATTGCACGACAATTACTTGGTCACGAAAAGATTATAGGACTTTCAGTGGAAAATATGGAGCAAGTGTTTGCTGCGAATGAGTTGGATGTTGATTATATTGGCGTGTCACCAGTTTTTTCCACAGCAACAAAAACTGATATTGCCCAACCTTTTGGCTTGGATGGGTTACAAACAGCGTCAAATTTATCAAAACATCCTATTGTTGCTATTGGAGGTATTCACTTGAATAATGCACAGGAAGTTATTCATCATGGCGCTGACGGATTGGCGGTTGTGAGTGAAATCATATCTGCAAAAAATCCGACATTGGCGGCAAAACAATTAACGGAATTGTGGAAAAACTAGATGGAGAACGATGAGTTGGACGCAAGAAATATGGAAAAAATCTGCAAAAATTTATAATGCAATAATACAGCATGTTTTTATTAAAGAACTTGCAAGTGGAACATTAAGCGTGGATAGGTTTAATCGTTATCTTGCTCAAGATGAAGTTTATATCGGCAATTACGGTCGTCAGATGTTTGAATTCGCAGAGATGATTGACAATCCTGAACAAAAAAAGTTTTTTCTTGCTTTTGCACAATCTGGTATTGATAGCGAAAAGGTTATGCATAGCCTTTTGATTTCTCGTTTTGGCGCTGATGTGAAGGTAAAATCTTCTATTGTTACGACGATGTATAATAATCATACACAAATGGCAATACAATCCAAGTCAAAGGAGATTTCTCTTGCAGCGTTACTGCCTTGTGCATGGGTGTATAATGAAGTTGGTAAGCATATTTTGCAGATTGCAAAAATTGATGATAATCCTTACAAAGAGTGGATTTTGGAGTATGGAAATGAGAATTTTACAGCAGGGGTAAATTCTCTTTTAACACTTATTGATGACTGGGCAGAAACTATTGACGAATCAACGAGAAATGTTATGTCAAAGGTTTTTCTTGAAGCCACGTTGTTTGAGTACGCTTTTTGGGATTATGGTTATTATGGGGATGAAAAGTCGTATGTGTATGTTAATGATTTGAAAAAATGGATTTAAGGTCGCTTGGTGAATTTGGTTTGATAGATAAAATTAAGTCTCAATTTGTCGTTCCTCAAAATGTTACAGGTATTGGCGATGATTGTTCGATAATTCCACAACAAACTGGTTATGATACACTTGTATCTACTGATATGTTGGTTGAAGGATCTCACTTTTTGTTGTCTGATATTTCTCCAAAGCTGCTTGGTTGGAAATCCGTCGCTGTTAATTTGAGTGATATAGCGGCAATGGGAGGGGAGTTGGTCGGCACTTTTTTGAGTGTTGCGTTACCAAAGCATCTTTCTGTTGATTGGGTTGAACAATTTATGCTTGGTTACAAGGAAATTTCTGATTGGTATTCTGTACCTCTTTTGGGAGGCGACACAACTTCATCGGACGAAAAATTATGCATAAATGTAACTGTTCTGGGTAAGTGTCCGTCAAATACTGCAAAAAAACGTTCTGATGCAAAAATTGGTGATTTAGTATGCGTTACTGGAAATCTTGGCGATTCTGGTGCTGGATTAAAAGCAATTTTAGATTCGGTAGAAAGAAACGAGGCTGTTTTGCATCTTATTGATAGACATTATCGTCCAATTCCTCGTGTAACAGAAGGAATTGCGTTGCGAAATTCTGCTGGAGTTCATGCAATGATGGACATTTCTGATGGAATAGGTTCCGATTTGCGACATATTTTACAAGCCTCTCATGTTGGCGCTGAAATAGATGTGAATAAAATTCCAATTTCTGTCGAAATGAATCGTGTGTGTGAACAATTTGGGTGGAACGCATATGAATTGGCAACAAGTGGTGGAGAAGATTATGAATTACTTTTTACGATAGACGAACAATATTGTAATCAGTTGAATATCAATTATTCTGTGATTGGTAGGATAGTGGAGGGTGATTCGCTCAAATGGATTGGTAGTGAAGAAGATTTTATAGGTTATAGACATTTTTAATATGAAAAAGTATCCTTGTGTTTTGACAATTGCGGGTAGCGATTCAGGTGGCGGTGCAGGTATTCAGGCTGATATCAAGGCGATTTCGGCAACGGGCTCGTATGCCGCAAGTGCAATTACGGCTGTTACAGTACAAAATACGCTTGGCGTTCAGGAGGTTTTTCCTGTTGATGTACCGATACTTTCGGCTCAGATTCAAGCTGTTCTCGGTGATATTGGCGCCGATGCCGTAAAAATAGGTATGTTGCATTCTGCTGATGTTGTTCGTGCGGTTCGTGAACAATTAGATTTTTTTCAAGTGAAAAATGTCGTGTTGGATACTGTTATGGTTTCAACATCGGGACACAGACTAATAGAGGAATCTGCCGTTGAAACGCTTAAAAATATACTTGTTCCTTGCGCGCGAGTAATTACTCCGAATATTCCCGAAGCGGAGATTCTTGCAGATGAAAAGATATATTCGCAGCAGGATTTGTCCCGAATCGCTAAAAAATTATCTTGTAATGGTTCTGTTTCAGTGTTGATGAAAGCGGGGCATTTGACAGATGATACATTGATTGATATATTCTATAATGCAGAAGCAGATAGTTTTATGGAACTAAAATCTCAGCGATTATATACGAAAAATACACATGGAACAGGGTGTACGTTTTCGTCTGCATTTGCATCGTATATTGCTCAGGGTTATTCTCTTGATGATGCAGCACGTGCAGCCAAGGAATATCTCTATAATGCTCTGGTTGCAGGTGCAGATTATGAAATAGGTCACGGACATGGACCAGTAAATCATTTCTTTATGCTAAATCAATTGTAAATCGTGCAGACGTTTGTAAGCACCATTTTTAGCAATTAGTTCATCGTGTTTGCCAGATTCAACAATTCGGCCTTCGTTGAGAACAACAATATTGTCCGAATTCTTTATAGTTGAAAGTCTGTGTGCAATTACTAATGATGTCCTGTCTTTCATAAGGTTAGAAAGAGCATCTTGAACTAATCGTTCTGATTCTGTATCAAGTGCAGATGTAGCTTCGTCAAGAATAAGTATTTGAGGATTTTTCATAATTGCTCGTGCAATGCACAATCGTTGGCGTTGCCCTCCAGAAAGTTTTCCACCTTGATCACCAATATTTGTGTCATAACCATTTTCCATTTGCATTATAAAATCATGAGCGTTGGCAAGTTTTGCCGCTTCTATAACTTTCTCTTTATCTGGGTTTTCTATTCCAAATGATATGTTATTAAATACAGAATCATTAAAAAGAAGAGATTCTTGTGTTACAATTCCAATAAGTCCACGTAAATCAGCAAGTTTGTAATTTTTGATTGGTGTTCCGTCTATACAAATTTCTCCTATTTGTGGTTCGTAGAATCGAGGTATCAAATTCGCAATTGTTGTTTTTCCTGAACCAGATTGTCCTACAAGTGCGACAGACGAACCTTTGGGTATAGAAAGCGATATGTTATTCAAGATTTGTCGATCTTGCGTATAACCGAATGTAACATCTTTGAAATCAATAGAATGAGAGAATGTTTTTATTTCTTTTGCATTATCTATTTCGTGAATTTTTGCTTCTGCATTTATAATTTTTTCAATTCTATCAATACCAGCAGCTCCTTGTTTTATAACGTAAAATGCTGAAGTAAAAGACTTTGCTGGACTTGCAATTTGAGTAAATGCTAAAACGAAGGCAATAAATGCTTCTGCAGAAAGACCGCCATCGTTGGCTAAAACCATACAACCACCAATATAAATTGCAACAGAAAGAATCATTACAATGAGAAAATCTGTCAATGGGTGAGCAAGACTACTTTTTCGATTTGCTCTATTCATTTCTCTATAATGTGCTTGGCTACGTTCTTCAAATTTGCCTTGCATGTGTTTTGCTCCATTAAAAATTTTTACAACTTTCAAACCAGAAAGTGTTTCGTCAAGGTAAACTAAAATATCACCTTGTAATTCTTGTGTACGATTTGTCGCCTTTTTTAAACTCTTTCCAATTCGTCCTGTTACAACTCCCATAAATGGTAATAAAACAAGAACAATGAGAGTCATTTTGTAACTGATTATGATGATACCAACTAAATAAACAACGATGTATAACGGATTCTTAATCAAGTCAATGAATGAGTTCATACTATTTCGAACAACGGTAATATCAGAGGACATCCTTGACATAATATCACCTTTTCGTTCGTTTGTAAAAAAGAATACAGGAAGACTTAATATTTTTTTATATGCAATGTTGTAAATATCGCGGGGGACACCATTTACGATTGGAATATTGAAATATTTGCCTAAATATTCAAAAATGTCTTTCAAAAATGTTACTGCAATTAAGAATAAACAAATGAAAATCAATGCTGTAGATTTGCTCCATTGTTCTATAACGAGGGTTAAGTAGTAGTTGCAATATTGCATAAGTACGTCTTTGCTCATTGAGAATGTTTCAGGCAATTCGTGTACTTGCTGTGTGTTATCGAACAATACATTCAAAAAAGGGATAATAGCTGCAATCATTCCAAATGAAAAAATTGCACCAAATAAGTTAAAGAAGAACACTAATACGAGGTTCTTTTTATATTGAGAAAGATATTTCCAAAGTTTTTTAAAGTCGCTCATAGATAAATTTTTACAAAGATAGTTGATTTTGACGTTTTTCAAAAAACAATGCCGTGTAATAGACAAAAAAAGGAAAACTCACGACTAAGTTTTCCTTTTCTTGATTGTCAAAAAACTATGTTTTAATCTTATTTGTTGTTTTCAATCCATTTTCTTGCATTGACAAATGCTTCAATCCAAGGGGTTACAACATCGTTTTTGCGATCTTGTGGGTAGTAAGCCCAGTTCCAAGGATACAAAGCTCTTTCCAAGTGAGGCATCATAGCCAAGTGGCGGCCGTCGTCGGAAGTGATACCAGCAACGTCCCAGTCTGAACCGTTTGGATTTGCAGGATATGTACTGTAGTTGTATTTCAATGCAATGTTGTATTTAGATTTTTCGTAAGGGAATTTGAATTTACCTTCACCGTGTGCAATCCAAATACCTAACGAAGAGCTTTCCAACGATTTAAGCATGATGCTTGGGCTTTGTTGGATGGAAACACTGATGAATCCTGATTCAAATTTGTGTGAATCGTTGTGTTCCATGTGAGGTTTTTCAGCGTGGTTTTGGTTAATCAAACCTAATTCAATCATCAACTGACAACCATTGCAAACACCCAAACTCATGGTGTCTTTACGAGCGAAGAAGTTATCAAGAGATTGTTTTGCTTTTTCGTTGTACAAGAATGCACCAGCCCAACCTTTGGCAGAACCAAGAACGTCGGAGTTAGAGAAACCACCAACGAAAACAATCAAATTAACGTCAGACAAATCTTCACGACCAGTGATTAAGTCTGTCATGTGAACATCCTTAACATCGAATCCTGCAGCGTGCATACACCAAGCCATTTCGCGGTCGCCGTTAACACCTTTTTCACGTATGATAGCTGCGTGAATGCCTGTTTTTGACTTTCTGTGCAAATCAATTCCGTAAGGAGCGGTTTGACCAGAGAAATTAGCTGGAAACACAAATTTCAATGGCGATTTGTCGAATGTTTCAAAACGTTCTTTTGCTTTTACTGGACCACTTTGTTCGCAGTCAAGTAAGTATGATGTTTTGTACCATGTTTTACGTAACTCGCTGATATTGAATTCGTAAATGCCGTGTTCTACAGAATTTGCTGTGTAAACCGAAAGGATATTGTCTTTGCTTGAATATCCACCAAATGCGAAACAAGAAATTCCTGCAGCTTTCAATTCTGCAACTGTTTCTGGTGCAACTTGAAGTACAAGGGCAGGGTTTTCGTTGAAGAATACTTCAATATCGTTGTCGTTGTTGAAGTGAGTCAAATCAACTGCCATTCCGCCTTTTGTGTTGGCAAAATTCATTTCCAACAAACAAGTGATTAAACCACCAGCAGAAACATCGTGGCCTGCCAAAACTTTACCTTCGGCAACGAGTTTTTGAACAGCATTGAATGCTTTTGTAAAATAAGCAGAATCAGTTACAGTAGGCGTTTCTGTACCAAGTCCGTTTACAACTTGTGCCAATGCAGAACCACCAAGTTTTTGACCAGATTTACCGAAATCAACATAAACTAAAACTGCATCTTCGTCTGGTTTTACGTATGGAGTAACAGTTTTGCGAATATCTTGAACTTCACCAACAGTAGAAATAATCACAGTTCCAGGAGAATAAACTTGGTCTCCGTCTTTGTATTTCTGAGTCATTGACAATGAATCTTTTCCTGTTGGAATGTTGATTTGTAATGCTTTGGCGAAATCGCTTGCTACTTGAACAGCACGATACAAACGGGCATCTTCACCAGCATTTTTACAAGGCCACATCCAGTTTGCACTCAATGAAATACCTTTTAAACCGCCTTCGATAGGAGTAAGTACAACATTTGTCAATGCTTCTGCAATAGACATAATTGAACCATTTTCAGGAGAAATCAAACCAACAGCTGGTGCATGACCGATTGAAGTTGCAATACCTTTAACACCTTGGTAATCAATTGCAACAACACCACAATCGTTCAATGGCAATTGTAATTCACCAGTACATTGTTGTGTAGCGATTTTACCAGTTACCGAACGGTCAACTTTGTTGGTTAAATAATCTTTACAAGCAACAGATTCAAGTTGAAGAACTTGGTTCAAATAAGCGTGGATGCTGTCTTTTTCTACGTTCAATGGTTTGAAAGTTTCTTCAATCGTAGAATCTTTCATGATTGTTTTTGGAGGATTACCAATCATATCGGTCATTTGCAAATCGATTGGTTTTTCGCCAGTCTTGTCGTTTACGATTGTGAATTGGTTCGTTCCAGTAGCTTCACCAATTACGTACATAGGAGCACGTTCACGACTTGCGATTTGTGAAAGTAAATCAACATTTTCTTGTTTCATTACCAAGCCCATACGTTCCTGAGATTCGTTACCAACGATTTCCTTTGCAGAAAGAGTAGGATCACCAATAGGCAATTCGTTGATGTGGATTGTTCCACCAGTTTCTTCGACCAATTCAGAAAGACAGTTCAAGTGACCGCCAGCTCCATGGTCGTGGATAGAAACAACTGGATTCACGTCCATTTCACCCAAAGCACGGATTGCGTTGTAGGCACGTTTTTGCATTTCTGGATTACTACGTTGAACGGCGTTCAATTCTATAGCGTTGTTGTATTCACCAGTTGCAACCGACGAAACAGCGCCACCGCCCATACCGATACGATAGTTGTCGCCACCAAGAAGAACAACTTTGTCGCCAACTTCAGGCACATCTTTCAAGCTGTCGTTTTTCTTTGCGTAACCAACACCGCCAGCCATCATAATAACCTTATCGAAACCATATTTCTTTTGGTTTTCAAAGTGTTCGAATGTCAATACACTACCACAGATAAGTGGTTGACCAAATTTATTTCCGAAATCGCTCG
>JAZRVS010000176.1:0-8548 GCA_045599365.1 Bacteroidales bacterium | reverse complement strand
AAGTTTGGGCAGAACGAATAGCATTGTTAAAACCATATCAGGTTAATGCCAATGTGATGAAACTTACGGGTAATCCAAATTGTAAATTTATGCATTGTCTTCCTGCATATCACAATTTAGAAACACAAGTTGGGAGAGATGTAAATGCAGAATTCGGACTTGATGGAATAGAAGTGACAGAAGAGGTTTTTGAATCGGACGCATCCATAGTTTTTGACGAAGCAGGAAATAGAATGCACACGATAAAAGCCGTGATGGTTGCAACATTAGGTGAAATATAATCACTGATTTAATGAAAAAACTTGGAATAATACAAGAGAGTCTCGGAAACTTTTTTCTATCAATGCGAACAAAACGCAACGATAGGAAGCCGCAAGTTTTTTCGTTTCAGAATGCCAAAACAATTGGAATTCTCTACGATGCAAGTGAAAAAATTCATCACGAAAAGATTTCTGAATTCGCTGAATTTATCACTCACAAATATAGTGGTATCACTATAAAAATGTTAGGTTACCTTGACAACATAGAAATGTCTAATTGTCTTTCTCAATCAGTTCACGCAGAATTCTTTTCTCAAAATGATTTTTCTTGGTCGGGAAATTTGCAAAAAGGGAATGCAGTTGCATTTACCAAAGAACGATTCGACATATTGTTGGATATTAGTGTTGAAACTTCGTATCCTTTGCTATTTGTGATGTTATTGTCAAAAGCGTCATACAAAGTTGGGCGTTATATTGAAACCGATTTACGATATGATTTAATGCTCGACACAAAAGAAGATAACACAATTGAGTTTTTAATTACTCAAATCAATGTATATTTGTCAAAAATTAGAGTTAAACAATAGTAATGAACATTCAAGAAAAATTTCGTGGTACTGGAGCAGCATTGATTACTCCTTTTACAACCGACAACAAGGTTGATTTCAAATCGTTAGGAAAACTTGTTGACCACGTGATTGACGGCGGCGTTGAATTTTTAGTTGTTTTTGGGACAACTGGTGAACCAATCACTCTTTGCGAAAGCGAGAAAAAAGATATTCTTGATTTTGTCTGCGAACGAAATACGAAAAAACTTCCAATGATTGTAGGTTGCGGCGGAAACAACACTGCCGACATTGCCGACAAAGCTTCGAAAATAGACACTCGATTCGACGCGATTTTGTCGGTAGTTCCATATTACAACAAACCAAATCAACGAGGAATGTTCCAACATTACAAAACAGTGTCGGAAGCAAGCGCATTACCAGTTATTGCCTACAATGTTCCAGGAAGAACAGGATGTAATATGGCAGCGGAAACTTCAATCAAAATTGCCAACGAACTTCCTAATGTAATTGGACTGAAAGAAGCATCACCATCGGTTGAACAATTCACATACATTAAAAAAGATTTGCCAAAGGATTTCATGATTTTCAGCGGCGACGATTCAATCGTTGTTCCCCACATGTCACTTGGCGCACACGGGGCAATCTCAGTTACTGCCAACGCAATGCCGAGAATGTATTCCGATATGATTCGTCTTTGCATTGAAAACAAATACGATGAAGCTTTGAAACTTCACCTAAAATTGATTGAATTCACCGACAGTTTATTCACCGAAGGAAGTCCAGCTGGCGTAAAAGCTGCGTTGTCAATCATGGGAATTGTTGAAAACAACCTTCGTTTGCCACTTGTTCCTGTAACTGACAAACATTTTGATTACATCAAAGGATTGATTGCTGATTTGAAGTAGAGTTTCGTTCTTAGAGATACTATCAAAAGACGCTGGAGAAATTCTTCAGCGTTTTTTTATTTTTCCTATTATCCTAAATACAACTATCCCTGACGCTTGATTTAACCATTATTCTGTAATTTCAAATTAGAAGTGCAATTTTTTATTCACAAATTAGAATTAAAAGCTATCTTTGCGCAACAAACACTCATAACTAATGAATGCTACTGGAGAAATTTTATTGTACCAGCCTGATGAAACTGTGAAGCTGGAAGTGAGAATGGACAAAGAAACTATCTGGCTCACACAACAACAAATTGCAGAACTTTTTGGAACACAAAGACCTGCTATTACAAAACATTTAAACAACATTTACCAAACTGAAGAATTAGACGAAGCAAGCACATGTTCCATTTTGGAACATATGGGCAACGATGGTAAACAATTGTATCACACCAAATTTTATAATCTCGATGCTATTCTTTCAATAGGTTATAGAGTTAATTCAAAAAATGCAACAAAATTTCGTCAATGGGCAAATTCTGTATTGAAAGAACATTTACTTCGTGGATATACCATTAACCAAAGAATTGCACATCTGGAAAATACCATTGAGCAACAACAACACGTTTTGAAACAACACGATGAAAAAATAAATTTTTTCGTCCGAACCTCTTTGCCTCCAGTTGAAGGTATTTTCTACCAAGGACAGATTTTCGACGCATACGCTTTTGTGGCAAAACTCATAAAATCTGCACAAAAATCTATTGTGTTGATTGACAATTATATTGACGAATCTGTTTTTACTCTACTAGATAAACGAAACGATGATGTTTCTGCAACAATTTATACAAAAACAATCTCCAAGCAACTGGAACTTGATGTGCAGAAACATAACGCACAATACAAACCTATAGAACTAAAACCCGCCAACGCCATTCACGATAGATTTCTCCTGATTGATAATGATGTCTATCACATTGGTGCTTCGCTGAAAGATTTAGGTAAAAAACTATTTGCTTTCTCTAAATTTGAGACTAAGGCAAATGCTATTTTACAATTACTTAACTAAAAAACTCCGTAACACACGCCACGTAGATTTAATTTTCAATTCAAAATTAAAATCTATCTTTGTACATCAAACACTCATAACAAATGAATACTACAGGTGAAATTTTATTATACCAACCCGATGAAACAGTGAAACTGGAAGTGAGAATGGATAAAGAAACTATCTGGCTTACACAACAACAAATTGCAGAACTTTTTGGAACACGACGCCAAGCAATCACAAAACATTTGAAACACATTTTCGCATCTGGAGAATTAAATGAATTTTCAGTTTGTTCCGTTTTGGAACTAACTGCTTCAGACGGGAAAATCTATAATACAAAAGTGTATAATCTTGATGCCATATTGACTGTTGGTTACCGAGTTAATAGCATTCAAGCTACAAATTTCAGAAAATGGGCAAATAAAGTCTTAACAGAATATTTATTACATGGTTATTCCATAAATCAACGATTTAATTCTTTGGAACGACGAATGGAACAAGCAGAAAATAAAATTGATTTTTTTGTCCGAACCTCTTTACCGCCTGTTGAAGGAATTTTCTACCAAGGACAAATTTTTGATGCATACGTTTTCGTGGCAAATCTCATAAAATCTGCTCAAAAATCTATTGTATTGATTGACAATTATATTGACGAATCAATTTTTACTCTACTGGACAAACGCAACGATGTCGTTTCCGCAACAATTTATACAAAAACTCTCTCCAAACAATTAGAACTTGATATTCAAAAACATAACGCGCAATACAAACCTATAGAACTAAAAACCGCCAATGACGTTCACGACAGATTTCTCCTAATTGACGATGACGTCTATCACATTGGTGCTTCGCTGAAAGATTTAGGTAAAAAACTATTTGCTTTCTCCAAATTTGAAACAAAAGCAAATGCTATTCTGCAGTTAGTACAATAAAAAACCTCCGAAGCACACTCCACGGAGGTTTAATTGCCCTTATTCCTTTGTTATTCAAACAACGAATCAATAAAATCTTTCTTGTTGAAGAATTGCAAATCGTCAATACCTTCGCCAACACCAATATATTTTACTGGGATTTTAAATTGGTCGGAAATACCGATTACAACGCCGCCTTTTGCAGTACCGTCAAGTTTTGTAAGAGCAAGCGCATTAACTTCGGTAGCTTTGGTAAATTGTTTAGCTTGTTCAAAAGCATTTTGTCCTGTTGAAGCGTCCAAAACCAACAAAATTTCGTGCGGAGCATCAGGAATCAACTTTTGCATAACACGTTTGATTTTCGTCAATTCGTTCATCAAATTGACTTTGTTATGCAAACGACCAGCTGTGTCAATAATTACGACATCGGCATTGTTTGCAATAGCGGAATTCAACGTATCGTAGGCAACAGAAGCTGGATCGGAACCCATTTGCTGTTTTATAAGTGGCACGTCAACTCTATTTGCCCATACCTCCAATTGCTCGATTGCGGCTGCACGGAACGTGTCGGCGGCACCAAGATATACTTTCTTGCCCGCAGCCTTGAATTTTGCAGCTAATTTTCCAATAGTAGTAGTTTTTCCAACGCCGTTCACGCCAACAACCATAATCACGTATGGCTTTGTTTGAACGTCAAGGAAATTGTCTGAAATATCGTTATCATTTTCGGCGAGCAAACCCATAATTTCTTCGCGAAGAATTTTTTGTAATTCTTCCGTTCCGATAAACTTATCACGAGCAACGCGATTTTCTATACGTTCAATTATTCGAAGCGTTGTGTCAACACCGACATCGGAAGTAATAAGGATTTCCTCCAAATTATCTAAAACCTCATCGTCAACCTTTGATTTTCCAGCAATTGAGCGAGCAATTTTCTTAAGAACAGACTCTTTTGTCTTTTCCAAACCTTTGTCAAGCGCTTCTTTTTGTGCGCCACCCCTAAAAAAGTCAAATAAACCCATTGATTATAATTTTCCGCAAGTTACAAAACAAATTCATAAATCATAGAACTAAACGAACAAATTAAGGTTTTAATATACTTTCACCATTATAGGCTTTATTCGTCATTAATCTCTATGGTTTATTTTTGGTAATAATATACATCTTGGCACTAATTTAGCTGTCAGTTACTAGGTATCAGTTGTCAAACGAATCTCTTTGTGTAATCAACTTATCTTTATGGTAATCAAACTGAAAACTGACTACTAATACCTGATTAGAAATAATTGTGCTACCAACTTGTATATTATTCCCTTATTTTACAACTACCGAATATGATGCATTATTAACTAATACGTGATAAATACCTATTTTTCCAACAAAATATTCTTTTTCGCCATTATCGTCTATCATTGTCGGATGACATAGCATTCTACCTAAATTATCAAAAATCACTATTTCCTTATTCTCGGCATTTTTAACAAAGATAGAACGATTGGTAGCATACACCACAACCGCATCAGATTCTACTTGGTCAACGGCAAGAGGAATATATGCATTCAAAAAGGCTTCTATCGCCATTTCCAAACGAGTTACTTGTGCATATATACTTTCTGTAGCAGGTTCTATTTGTTGTAGCAACACTTCACCGCCGTTGCGTGCAACAAACAAATCCATATATTCCAACAAGCCAACCTGACCTGGTCTATTTCCAGCTGTATTGTTATGTAACAAATCGTTTGCTTGCGCTACCAATGCAGACAATGTTGAAACATCAACTATTTTCTTATTTTTTGACTGCAAGAATGCTTGAATTGCTTTGTTCAACGATGCAGTCTGATTATTAAGTTCTTCTTGTGTTTGAGCATTACTATAAACCTGCTGTGATGCACTTATTGCCGACTGCAAAATAACAACAGCCGATTGCGGATATTGTCCTATTTCATCACCTATATTTCCATCGTTTTTCGTAATGGTTGATTGAGCCGTTTCAATTGTTGAAGCAAGCATAGTTTTATCTAATTGAACCAACGCATTTATAGCCTCTTGCAGTGTTTTATTTGCAGCATCAATAATTGACTGGCTATCGATATATAAATTTCTATCAATATTTTTTGCTTCTAACAACGCAGATTGTAATGCTGACCACGATGAAGTTGAATATTTTGCTTCTTGCAAACCAATTGCCGATGCTATGGTTTTATCTAAAACTGTATATGATGCTTTTGTTTTTTCCTTATACATTGCAGTAATTATCAAATCGGCAGTAATTTTTGAGAAATCAGCATCCCACGAGACAAACGTGAACCCATCACGTGCTGGTTCCACAGGTGCTATTGCTGGTTCTCCGTAATTGATAGTCTGTTTTGACAACTCCTTGCCATTATAATCCTTAAATATTACCGTAAACGTCAAGATTTCATAAACAGCAGTAATAGTCATATCATCGGTTACTGCAGAATAGTCAATATCCCATTTTACGAATTTGTATCCTTCTTTTTGTGGCTTTTCGGGCATTTCGGCCGATTCTCCATACGGAATTGTTTGCGTTGAGATTGTTTTTCCATCAGAAATAAAGACCACAGTGAATGTTTTCACTGCAAGATTTGCCAAGGCGTCCGTCAAGTTTTTCGTTGCGTTGTCAATTATTGATTGATTTTCTTCTAGCAAATCCCTTTCCACCAATTTAGCCTCATTCAATGCCATTTGCAGTGCATTCCAAGTAGATTCCAAATACTTTTCATCAGTTAAAAGTTCTGCCTCAGCAATAGCATTGTCCAATGCGGTATATTTTGCGTAACCTTTTTCAATATATGTTGCTGTGATAATTACGTCCTCAGAGATATTGGTATAGATTCCCGACCAACCTGCGAATTCATAATTTTCACGAGTTGGTTCTTTTGGAACAACCGCATCATCGCCAAAAGCAACCTTTTGTTCATCGATTTTCGTTCCGTCCCAATCAACAAAAAGCACTGTATATTGATGTTTTACAAACACAGCAGAAACCCTCAAATCTTTTGATACATTTGTAAAATCCGTATCCCACTCTACAAAATCGTATCCAATTTTTGTCGGATTTTCTGGAGCTTCTGCATCTTCACCTTTCAAAACTGTTTGTTCAGAAACAATTTTTTCGTCAACGACAAACGACACCGTGAATTCTTCAGCCTCAATTTCTGGAGCATGCAACATAACCGCCGTTATTGAATAAGCAGGCAATTCAATAGAGAACACCCCATTTTTCACAGACACTTGTTTTGACTTCAAAGCATTATTGGCATGAGAGACAAATGTTTCTGTTGTAGGCAAATCTGATAATTGTAATGCATCATATTCGCCATCGGGACAATTAAAGTTTGCAATAGATGTAGCTACCGACTGAGTACCCGAAGCGTTACGATTTACAAATATAATCGTCAAAGAATCTTTAATCGTGTTGATAGAACTATAAGCGGAAATCATTGCCTCGTCGCTTGAAACAGCCGATACATTCAATTTTTTTGCATAGCGACTGAACAAATGCACAGTTTCCCACATACCAACTCGCCAATCCCACGGGATAAAGAATTCCATTCCATGACGGGCGCCTTCACCAAGATTTCCCGCGTATGCCAATGCCGTGAGCATAGGAACATTTGTTTTTACATTATATTCCGAAGTTCCATACGTTACTTCGTAATTTGGTCCAAAATACGTGTCGAACCATTCCTGACAACGGACAAGAACCATTTCTTTAGTAACACTATTATCCCAGTTTCCTTTCACACCCTTCACACCATTTGCACCAGGATAATCATACTCTGTATCCCAATAAATTCGATGAGTTTGCAAAATATCTTCCACATTAGTAACCTCAGGATAATTGTGAATATCGAACACGTCTATCATTTTCACGCCAGAAGCTTTTTCTTCTTGCGCACAGCGCATAATAAAATATTCCAACCAGTTGTATTTTTTCCCATTATACACAGGTTGTCCCGCACCCGATGGGAAATACCACGACCATTCGTGAGCAGCAACTGGACCACATATTTTTATATATGGATATAGTTTTCGAGCCAATTTTACTGTTTCAAAATAATTCTGCAAGTAAATTTCCAACATTTCGGAAGTAGGATTAGGGAAAACAGCATCGTGCGTACCAGCCCAAATTTCTGCCTCATTATCCATATTCCAATACTGGAATTGACTTAAATCCAAATTCAAATCATTCTGCCAATGGGGAATAATGCTAGTTGTTGAATCGGGAGTCCATTTCTCCGTATATAAATTGACATCACCATCGTCGGTTGTATTGTAATTGCCTACAGACGAACCATTTCCACAAAGATTCTTTCCACAACCATCCCAACGAACAGATTTATTATATTGCCAATCAGGGAAATTGTATTCAGTTGTAGAGGCAGCTCGACCAATCAACTGGAAGCCAAACATGCCCTGAATATCGGAGAACTTTTCAGCCATACTCTGAGCTGTGGTATCCCAGTCTTCAGCATACACATTATTGTACCAATCGGGGTGTACAGTCAATTTTCTACGCCAATTATACAACGTAGAGTTATTACCCATATTTTGTCGTGACATACGTATTCCAGCATCTTTTGCAAGTTTTTGTCTATCAGCATATTGCATCATACTATTCATAGAATACATATAAGGAGAAATGGCAATATTATCTTTCTCGGCATCAATTACAATGGTAACATCGGCATCAGGGATTTCTGGTGTATTTTCTGTATATGTAGCGACAATGGTTACATTAGCTGTAACATTTGTAAAATCTCCTTCCCAACCAGCAAACGTATATCCACTGCGAGTTGGTTCCGTTGGAGCAACAGCATTTTTCCCTTTTTCAATAGTTTGCGTA
>JAZRVS010000175.1:0-12038 GCA_045599365.1 Bacteroidales bacterium | reverse complement strand
CTGCAAATATCACATTGTATGCAAAATGGTTACAACAATTTACCGTTACATTTGTAACAAACGGTGCTGCCGAAACTGTTGAATCACAAACTATCGACAACAACCAAAAAGTTACGGAACCTTCAGTTTCAAAAGCAGGATGTGAACTACGTGGCTGGTACACAGAATCTACGTTCGAAAACCAATGGGATTTTGCAACAGATGTCGTTACTGCAAATACAACATTGTACGCCCTATGGCATCAGCACGTTGGTGTTGCTCAATCGTTGGCAGCAACCTGCGAAACCGATGGTTATATGGAACACTTTGTTTGCGAATGCGGCAAAGCATTCACTACTGCCGACTGCACTACCGAAATCTTAGACTTGGCAGCTTGGAAGATAGGCGAAGGAAAAATACCAGCCATTGGACACAACTACGTTAAAGGCGATTGGAAGTGGGCTGACGACTATTCCGAAGCAATACTTGAATTTGTCTGCGAAAACGACAACAGCCATGTCATTTCTGTTGATGCCACAATCACTTCAGAAACAACAAAACAAACGTGTTCTGCCGATGGTAAAATCACATACTTCGCTTCTGCCCTATACGAAGGCGATGAATACAAAACTTCTGCCGACAGCATTATTCCTGCTGCACACATCTATGTAGTGAAAAAATGGGCTTGGGCTGACGACTTCAAGAGCTGTATTGCTAAGTTTGTCTGCCAAAGAGATATTCAACATACTGCAAATGTTGAGGCTGTTATAACAACCAGCACGAACGATAATAACCAACCTGTATATATCGCCACTGCCACAATAGATGGCGTTGAATATACCGATACCATCATCGACAACATCTACTACGTTGGTAAAACCAATGTACAAGATGTATGGGCAATGTTGGACAATGATGGAACTCTCACTTTCTACGGCGAAGGTGATATGATGGATTTCGAGAATAATCCACCTTACTTTGCGATGCGCGATGCTATCAAACAAGTTGTATTTGACGAAAATGCAAATATTACCTCTATTGGAGAATATGCACTTGCTTCTTTCCCAAGAATCGAAAGCATTACCATTTCGAATACAGTTGAGAAAATTGGAACTGGTGCATTTTCTGGTTGTATAGGTATTAAAAACATCACTCTTCCGAATACGGTTAAGTCTATTGGTGGTGTTGCATTTGCTGGATGTAACGAATTAAAGACAATTACACTACCAGAACAACTTACGGCAATTGAACCTGCTACATTCACTGATTGTTACTCGCTTTCAAGTGTAACCATTCCTGATGGTGTTACTACTATTGGAGCACACGCATTTGCTGTTTGTGAAAGTCTTGAAAATATCACCATTCCAAACAATGTTACAACAATTGGAGATAGCGCATTTGTAAATTGTACCGAATTAAAAGCCATTACGCTATCCGAAAACCTTACGGCAATTGCACCATACACATTTGAAGGGTGCGAAAACCTCACGAACATAACTATTCCTGAAAGCGTTACTACTATTGGAGCATACGCATTTGAATGGTGTCTTAACCTCTCTAATATAACTATTCCTGAAGGCGTTACTACTATTGGAGAAAGTGCATTTGTCGCATGTTTCGACCTTACAAGCGTAACTATTCCGAATAGTGTTACTACTATTGAAGATGGAGCTTTCGAGGCTTGTAAAAAACTTGCTGACATAACTATCCCAAGTGGTGTTACTACCATTGGTAGCGGAATACTTGTAGATTGTTTTTGCGGAAGTGTTACATTCGAAGGTACTCCTACATCTATTGCAGAAGATGCATTCAAAGAAATTTCTATCAAGCCAGTGCTTACACTTCCCGAAGGTTGGACTGGCAAACCATACGTTGACAGCGAAACGCTATGGTATGGTGGATACTTTATAAATAAGGCTGAGAACAAATTCTTCATCGGTAAAGAAAATCCTGGAGATGCATGGGCTGTAATTGACGAAAACGGCACACTTACTATTTTCGGTACAGGCGAAACACAAGACTACAACTACGCACAAGGACACGAGAACTCGCCGTTCCTTGGCAGAAGCGATATTAAAAATATTGTGTTCGATGCCAGTTCAAACATCACGGCTCTTGGTTCTGGTACATTTATGTTCTGTCCTAACCTTGCCAATGCAACCATTTCCAATACAGTTACCTCTATTGGTGTTTCTGCATTTGCCAAGAGTGGTATTACCACTATTACATTATCGGACAATCTCACAGAAATTGCAGATTATACATTTGAAGAATGTAAGAACCTAACCGATGTTACTATTCCGTCCAATGTTGCTGCTATTGAATACAGAGCATTCTATGGCTGCAGAAGTTTTGAAAACATAACAGTTCCGAATACTGTTATCTCTATTGCAGAAGATGCGTTTATAGAGTGCAAAAATCTCAAACAGATTACATTGTCAGAAAATATGGAAAGGATTGAATCGGGAACTTTCCTTGGCTGTTCAAGTCTTGAAACCATTACTATTCCAAGTAAGGTTACGTTTATTGGGCAAGAAGCATTTAGTCGTTGTAATAATCTAAAAAATATAATACTTTCTAATGGTCTTACAACTATTTCAAGAATAGCATTTAATCAATGCACCAGCCTCGAAAGTCTTACAATACCTGCCACAGTTACAAGCGTAGGCGAAAAAATATTTGGTGATTATTACAAATATGACAAAGGAAATTTTGGAAGTTTACGATTTTTAGGAACACCAGACAATATTGCAGAAAAGGCATTTGAGGGCATAAACGGAGAAATGGGACAACTGTCTCCAGTTGACTTGTATTTACCTTTCGACTGGTCGGGCGAAGAATGGGTTGACTCAAAAACTCCGTGGTATGGCGGATACTTCAATTTAGTGAAAGAAGCTCCAACATTCTATATTGGTAAAGACAATCCAGAAGATGCATGGGCTATTTGGGACGGAGATGGCACCTTCACAATCTATGGCACTGGTGCTACACAAGACTACTACGATGAAGATTGGAATTGGACAGAGCCAACATATAATAGCATATCTAATAGAATTAAAAATGTTGTATTTGACGAATCATCAAACATTACCTCAATTGGAAGCGGTATGTTCGAAACTTTTGAAAATCTTGAAAGTATCGCTATTCCTAACTCAGTTACATATATTGGAACAGCTGCTTTTAGGGACTGTAACAATCTTGAAAGCATCACTATACCAAGCAGCGTTAAGACTATTGGTAGAGATATATTAGAAGAATGTTACAACCTACAATCCGTAACATTTGAAGCTACGCCAGAAAATATTAATATGCATGCATTTGAAGGATTTAACTATTCAGATAATCTTCCAGACTTACACCTTCCAGACTTATATCTTCCAGACAATTGGGACGGCATACCATATATTGACAGTAAAACTCAATGGTACGGAGGATATTTCAATTCTACACCTCCAAGCATCTACAAATTCTATATCGGTAAGGAAAATCCAAAAGATGCATGGGCTATTTGGGATGGTGACAATACACTCACTATTTATGGCTCTGGTGCTACACAAGAATGTGTTGAATGGGGTGAGAATTGGTCATCGTGGACAGAACCAACATTTTATTGCATATATGATAAAATTAAGAATGTTGTATTCGACGAATCTTCACACATTACCACTATCGGAAGCGGTTTGTTCGGATATTTAGATAATCTTGAAAATATCACCATTCCAAACACTGTTACGAATATTGGAAGAGAAGCTTTTGATGGTTGTGCGAAACTCAACGATATTACAATCCCAGCAAGTGTACTTTCTATAGGTAAGAGCATTTTGGGTGGGGCTGCTCTCAGGAGTGTAACATTTGAGGGTACACCTACAACTATTGATGAAGAAGCATTTGCAGGAATGAATACAACTCCACATTTGTTGTTACCAACCAATTGGAGTGGAGAACCATACGTTGATAAAGACACTGAATGGCATGGTGGATATTTCGACAATGAGCTTGAAAAAATATTCTACATTGGTAAATATACTCCTGAAGATGTGTGGGCAAAATTGAGTGACGATGGCACTCTTACCATCTATGGACACGGCGAAACACGAGACTGGGAAGATAATTCACCATTCTTGGGTCAATTTATTACAACCGTTGTATTTGATGACGATGCAGAAATTGTAAGTATTGGAAACCGCACTTTCTTTGATTGTAAAAAAATTACAGATATCACACTCCCTAATACTATTACAGAAATTGGTTCAAGTGCATTTGGAGGATGCGACAACCTTACGAACATCACTATTCCAAACAGCGTTATTACAATTGGTGAAAATGCATTTTATTCTTGCTCAAGCATCAAAAGCATCACCATTCCAAACAGCGTTACTTCTATTGGTGCAGGTGCATTTGGAATGTGTTACACTTTAGAAGAAGTTACTCTATCTTCAAATATGACAACTATAGAAGATGGTTTATTCCGAAACTGTCATAATCTTAAAAATGTTATTATCCCTAATGGTATTACAACGATTGGCTCAGAGGTATTTGTCGTAAGTTCGTTTACCGACATCACACTTCCTAATTCGCTTACAGAAATAGCTGAGTTAGCTTTCTGGAGTTGTAATTATCTAGAAAGCATAACAATACCTCGGAATGTATCCTATATAGGAAGACTATTTTTGAATCATTGCCCTAGTGTACAATCGGTAACATTTAGAGGAACGCCAGATTATATAGATGGTTCCGCTTTTGGAAGTTATAACGATCCTTCTCACCCAATTGATTTGTACTTACCAATTGATTGGTCGGGCGAAGAATGGGTTGACAACCAAACTCTATGGTATGGCGGCTACTTCAATTTAGTGAAAGAAGATCCTACATTCTTTATTGGTAAAGAAAATCCTGAAGATGCATGGGCTGTATTTAACGAAGCAGATAGCACTTTCACCATCTATGGCTCTGGTGCTACACAAGACTACTACGATGAAGATTGGTGGACAGAACCAACATACATTGCTGTATCTAATAGAATTAAGAATGTTGTATTTGACGAATCCTCAAACATTACCTCTATCGGAAATGGTATGTTTTATAGTTGTGAAAACCTTGAAAGTATCACTATTCCTAACTCCGTTACTTCTATTGGAGTGTCTGCTTTTGGTAAGTGTAAAGCATTAACAAATATTACTTTGTCTGAAAGTCTTACTGAAATTTCCAACCACGCATTTTATGAATGTGAAAGCCTTGATAGTATTACTATTCCTAATTCCGTTACTTCTATTGGAATGGATGCATTTGAGGAGTGTTATGCATTAACAAATATAACCTTACCAGAAAGTCTTATAAAAATTTCCAACCACGCATTTTATAACTGTGAAAGCCTTGAAAGTATCACTATTCCTAACTCCGTTACTTCTATTGGAGTGTCTGCTTTTGGTGAGTGTAAAGCATTAACAAATATTACTTTGTCTGAAAGTCTTACTGAAATTTCCAACTACGCATTTTATGAATGTGAAAGCCTTGAAAGTATTACTATTCCTAACTCTGTTACATCTATTGGAGAAGGTGCATTTGAGAAGTGTTATGCATTAACAAATATTACTTTGTCTGAAGGTCTTACTGAAATTTCCGACTACGCATTTTATAACTGTGAAAGCCTTGAAAGCATTACTATTCCTAATTCTGTTACTTCTATTGGAGAAGGTGCATTTGAAAATTGTTATGCATTAACAAATGTAACCTTATCAGATGGTCTTACTGAAATTTCCAGCGGTGCTTTTTATGATTGTGACCTCAAAAGCATTACTATTCCAAGTAGCGTTACTACTATTGGTGGATGGATATTAGGAGGCTGTTCCAACCTACAATCCGTAACATTTGAAGCTACGCCAGAACGTATTGATATGGATGCATTCTCTGGATTTAACGATTCAGACAACCCTATAGACTTATATCTTCCAGACAATTGGGACGGTGTACTATATATAGACAGTAAAACTCCATGGCGCGGAGGATATTTCAATTCTACTCCTGCAAGCATCTACAAATTCTATATAGGTAAAGAAAATCCGAAAGATGCATGGGCTATTTGGGACGAAGATGGTACCTTCACCATCTACGGCTCTGGTGCTACACAAGACTACTGGACAGAAGATTGGTTTTGGACAGAACCGACATATTCTTGCATATATGAAAAAATTAAGAATGTTGTATTCGACGAATCCTCAAATATTACCTCTATCGGAAGCGGTATGTTTGAGAATTGTGAAAATCTCGAAAGTATCACTATTCCTAACTCCATTACTTCTATAGGAGCAGATGCTTTTTATGGTTGTGGAAATCTTGAAAGCATTGCTATTCCAAACTCCGTTACTTTTATTGGAGAGTCTGCTTTTGGTGATTGTTACAGATTAACAAATATTACCTTACCTGAAGGTCTTACTGCTATTTCCGTCTATGCATTTGCAGGTTGTGAAAACCTTGAAAGTATTACCATTCCAAACAGCGTTACTGCTATTGGTGAAGGAGCATTCTGGGATTGCAAAAACCTCAAAAGTATCACTATCCCAAGTAAGGTTACTACTATTGGAGAAAAAATTTTAAATGGTGCTATATGTGGAAATGTTACGTTTGAAGGCACTCCTACTACCATTTCAGACGAAGCTTTCAAATCTATGTCAACTAAACCAGTACTGACTCTACCAGACGACTGGAGCGGTAAACTATACGTTGACGAAAATACGCTGTGGTATGGTGGTTATTTCTATAGTGAACTGCCAATATTCTATATTGGTAAAAACAATCCCGAAGATGCGTGGGCAGAATTGAGTGACGATGGTACTCTTACCATTTATGGACATGGCGAGACACAAGACTGGAATGAAAATTCACCGTTCTTGACAATAAGCCCTTTAATAACCAAGGTTGTATTTGACGATGATGCGGAAATTACAAGCCTTGGTCAGAGAATGTTTGATGGTTGTAGAAATATTGAAACCATTACCATTCCTAACAGCGTTACTTCTATTGGTGTATCTGCTTTTGCAGGTTGTGAAAAATTAGCGAGCATTACATTGCCAGAAAATCTTACTAAAATTTCTGACAATATGTTTCGGAGTTGTAAGAATCTTACCGAGGTAACAATTCCTACCAATGTTACTACAATTGGTGAATATGCTTTTGCATATTGTGAAAAATTAGCGAGCATTACGTTGCCTAATGGCGTTACTACTATTGGAGAATATGCTTTTCGTTATTGTGAAAACTTAGCGAGCATTACATTGCCAGAAAAACTTACTAATATTTCCAAAGGGATGTTCAACAATTGTGAGAATCTTACCGATGTAACAATTCCTAATGGTGTTAACACTATTGGAGAATCTGCTTTTTCAGATTGCTTTAGTTTGTCAAACATTACAATACCTAACAGCGTTAAATCTATCGAGTATTGTGCATTTGACGATTGTGCAATCAAAGATATTACCATTCCAAGCAGTGTTACATTTATTGGGGGAAGAATTTTTGCTTATTGTTCAACTGTAGAATCTGTTACGTTTGAAGGAACACCTACTTTAATTGATTTCACAGCCTTTGGAGATATGAAAACAGTTCCTCTATTGATATTACCAGACAACTGGAGCAGAGAACCATACGTTGATAAAGATACGAAATGGTATAGTGGTTACTTCTATATGAACCGCGTATTCTATATTGGTAAGGAACACCCTGAAGATGTATGGGCTGTATTTGACGAAGGAAATGGCACTTTCACTATCTACGGCGAAGGAGAAATGATGGATTTCGATGATAACAACTATCCATACTATCCTCCATTCGATTCTCCATACTATTCTTTCCGTGAGAGAATTAAACGTGTTGTGTTCGATGAAACCGCAAGTGTTACTAACATTGGTAAGTATGCATTCGGTGAACTTTCTGTTGAAAGCGTAACTATCCCTAATAGCGTTACTACCATTGGTGAAAAAGCATTTTATTTCTGCCAAAATCTTAAAAGTATCACTATTCCAAACAGCGTTACAACTATTGGAAATTCTATTTTAGATGGTGCTATATGCGACAGTGTTACGTTTGAAGGCACTCCTACTACAATTTCAAACGAAGCTTTCGTATCTATGCTCAACAAACCAGTACTGACTCTACCAGACGGTTGGACTGGCGAACCATACGTTGACGAAAACACGCTATGGTATGGCGGTTACTTCTATGGTGAACGTCCAGCAGTATTCTATATCGGTAAGGAAAAACCAGAAGATGTATGGGCTGTATTTAACGAAGCAGATAGCACTTTCACCATCTATGGCAAAGGAGAAATGATGGATTTTGAAGATTATCCTCCATATTATTATTTTATCCAAGACAAGGTTAAACAGCTTGTATTCGACGAAACTGCACATGTTACTAACATCGGTAATTTCGCGTTCTGTGATGGGTATGAAAATCTCGAAAGCGTAACTCTTCCTAACAGCGTTAAGACTATTGGGGATATTGCATTTGGTGCTTGCGAAGGTCTCGAAAGCATTACTCTTCCTAACAGCGTTACTACAATTGGCAATGGGGCGTTTTATATGTGCGAAAGTCTTGAAAGCATCACTATTCCAAACGGCGTTACTTCTATTGGTGAAAGGGCTTTTGCTGTTTGTTCAAGTCTTGAAAGTATCACTATTCCAAGCTCCGTTACTTCTATAGGGGCACAAATACTATATGAATGTTACGACCTACAATCCCTAACATTCGAGGGTAGCCCAGAAAGTATTCATGAAGATGCATTCGATGGATTTAACGATTTCGACAGCCCTATAGACTTATATCTTCCAGAAGTTTGGGGCGGCAATCCATATTTAACGCCTCATAATCCATGGTATGGAGGTTTCTTCAACATGAAACAGGCTCCTACCCAATTCTATATCGGTAAGGAACACCCTGAAGATGTTGTTGCTACATTATCTGCTGATGGAACGCTTACCATTAGTGGTAGCGGAGAAATGATGGATTACAATGTTGAAGGTCCTGATATTACATATTCTCCTCTCCTTACAATATACGACAAAATTAAACAGGTTGTGTTTGACGAAGCTGCTACGGTTAAAAATATTGGAGAAGGTGTATTTGTAGAATGTTATAATTTAACAAGTGTCACTTTACCAGAAACGCTTACTGAACTTTCCGATTATGCGTTTGCTATTTGCAAAAGTCTTGAAAGTATCACTATTCCAAGCAGCGTTATTTCTATTGGAAAACAGATACTATTTGAATGTAATGCCCTACAATCGGTAACATTCAAGGGTACGCCAGAAAGTATTCATGAAGAAGCATTCAGTGAATTTAACTACTCTGACAATCCTATAGACTTAAATCTTCCTGAAGTTTGGGGCGGTGAACCGTATATAAATAATGAAACCAAATGGTACGGCGGTTACTTCAATTTGAAACAAACTCCTACCAAATTCTTTATTGGTAAGGAACACCCAGAAGATATTGTTGCTACATTAGCTGCTGATGGAACGCTTACTATTACTGGTAGCGGAGAAATGATGGATGCCAATGTTGAAGTTGGTCTTGCATCTCTTCCTTTCTATACTATACTCGACAAAATTACACAAGTTGTATTCGATGAAAATTCAAATGTTACTAACCTTGGATATGGAATTTTTGCACTTTGTGAAAATCTTGAAAGCATTACCATTCCAAACAGCGTTATTTCTATTGGTGGAGAGGCATTTGCTGGTTGCGAAAGACTTGACAGCATTACTATCCCTAATAGCGTTACAACTATTGGAAACTCGGCATTTGCTGGTTGCGAAAGTCTTGTAAGCATCACTATTCCAAACGGCGTTACTACTATTGGTGAAAGTACATTTGATGGATGCTTTAGTCTTGAAAGCGTTACTATTCCAAGTAGTGTTACTACTATTGGTGAAAGGGCATTTGTTCATTGTCAAAGTCTTGAAAGCGTAACGATTCCTAATGGCGTTACTACTATTGGTAGACATGCGTTTGCCGATTGCTATAGTCTTGAAAGCATAACAATTTCAAGTAGCGTTACAACAATTGGAATCTATATTGTGGCAAACACAAATATAACGAAAGTAACTTTTGAAGGTACGCCTGAAAGTATTCATGAAAATGCCTTTGCAGACATGTATACGATGCCACGATTGGTTCTACCAAGTGACTGGAGCGGAGAACCATACGTTGATAAAGACACTGAATGGTATGGCGGTTACTTTGACAACGAACCAGAAAAGGTATTCTATATTGGTAAAGAAAATCCAAAAGATGCATGGGCATTTTTGAGCGACGATGGCACACTTACTATCTTCGGTCATGGCGAAACTGCTGATTACTATGGCTATGATTCACCTTTCGCACAGAATTTTGCTATTACCAATATTGTGTTTGATGAAGATGCTGAAATTTCGACTCTTGGTAATTATCTTTTTGATAACTGTCAAAACCTTAAGAGTATAACCATTCCAAATACTGTTACTACTATTGGTGATGATGCTTTTACAGATTGTTACAAACTGAAAGACGTTACTATTCCAAGCAGCGTTACTTCTATTGGTGAAGGTGCATTTGGTAGTTGTTTTGCTTTAACGAATATTACATTACCAGAAACTCTTACTGAAATTTCGGATTACTCATTTTATTATTGTGAAAGTCTTGAAAGCATCACTATCCCAAGTGGCGTTACTACTATTGGCGGAAGTGCTTTTGAAGGGTGCTACGGGCTCACTAATTTAACTGTTCCAAGTTCTGTTACTACTATTGGGGAACGAATAGTAGCTACACCTTATGGTTCTAATCTACAATCTCTTACTTTCGAAGGAACTCCTAAAAATATAGATTCAAATGCTTTTGTTTTGGAAAACAATCAAACAGAACCTGTACTATTATTCTTACCAAACAATTGGAGTGGCAGAGAATATATCAACAACGAAACTAAATGGTACGAAGGTCTATTCAACCTAATGCGTATTGTGGCATACAATACAAACGGCGGTTCCGAAATTGCAAACGATACCATTTTCCACAACAGCAAACTCCTCGCTCCTACTGATCCGACAAAGACTATGAGCCAGTTTGAGGGATGGTACAAAGACGAAGCTTTGGCATCTGCTTGGAATTTCAATAACGATGCGGTTACCAAAAACATCACTTTGTATGCAAAATGGCATCTACACAATCCTGTTGCCGATGAACTGCTTGCTACTTGCGAAACTGATGGTTATAAGAAACATTACGTATGCGAATGTGGTAAGGCATTCACTACTGCCGACTGCACAACAGAAATTACCGATTTAGCAGCATGGAAGGTTGGTGACGGTTTAGTACCTGCTCTTAACCACGATTACGTTCTTGGAGAATGGACTTGGAGCGACGATAAGTCAGAAGCAAGCGCAACATTCGTTTGCAAAAATGACGAAACTCACGTAGAAACTATCAATGCAACTATCACAACCGACACAGTTGATGCTACTTGTACCGAAAAAGGTTTGATTACGTACAACGCTGTTGCTACATTCCAAGGCGAGGAATACAAAGACGTAGTAACTACGGAACTTCCTGCAATCAACCACGATTATGCTCTTAACAAATGGACTTGGAGCGATGATAAGTCAGAGGCAAGTGCAACATTTGTTTGCAAGAACGACGAAACTCACGTAGAAACTGCCAATGCAACTATCACAACTGACACAGTTAAGGCTACGGTTGACCAAAACGGAAAGATTACATACACTGCCACTGCCGAATTCGAAGGTGAAACATACACCGACACGAAGGAGGACATCATTCCTGCTATCGGTCACGAATTCGTATTCGGAGAATGGTTGTGGGCTGACGACAAGAAATCTTGCGTTGCTGTATTCAACTGCATCAACGAGGAAAATCACTCTGATACTGTCGATGCAAAGGTTACTGCTGATACGCTCAAGGCTACCTGCACAGCTGATGGTTTGATTACAAGCTACGCAGTGGCTACTTTCAATGGTGAGGATTACAAAGACACGGTTAAGACCACTCTTCCAGCCCTTAACCACGACTAT